>NZ_DASYTH010000078.1:0-34981 GCF_036002505.1 Actinophytocola sp.
ACCATCCAGAACGACATCCTCAAGGAGTTCATGGTCCGCAACACCTACATCTACCCGCCGCGGCAGTCGATGCGGATCGTCTCGGACATCTTCGCCTTCACCTCACAACACATGCCGAGGTTCAACAGCATCTCCGTCTCCGGCTACCACATGCAGGAGGCTGGGGCGACCGCCGATCTCGAGCTGGCCTACACGCTGGCGGACGGTGTCGAATACATTCGGGCAGGGCTCGCCGCGGGGCTGGACATCGACGCGTTCGCGCCGCGGATCTCGTTCTTCTGGGCCGTGGGCATGAACTTCTTCATGGAGGTGGCCAAGCTCCGGGCGGCGCGGCTGCTGTGGGCCAAGCTGGTCAAGCAGTTCTCGCCGAAATCCCCGAAGTCGCTGTCGCTGCGCACGCACTGCCAGACGTCGGGCTGGTCGCTGACCGCGCAGGACGTCTACAACAACGTGATCCGCACCTGCGTCGAGGCCATGGCGGCCACCCAGGGGCACACGCAGTCGTTGCACACCAACGCGTTGGACGAGGCGCTGGCACTGCCCTCGGATTTCTCCGCACGGATCGCCCGCAACACGCAACTGCTGCTGCAGCAGGAGTCCGGCACCACGAAGGTGATCGACCCGTGGGGTGGCAGCGCGTTCGTCGAGCGGCTGACCTACGAGCTGGCCCGGCGCGCCTGGGGGCACATCGAAGAGGTGGAGAAGGCCGGTGGCATGGCGAAGGCCATCGACGCCGGAATCCCCAAGCTGCGCATCGAGGAGGCCGCCGCGCGCACCCAGGCGCGGATCGACTCCGGGCGCCAGCCGGTCATCGGGGTGAACAAGTACCGGGTGGCGCGGGACGAGCCGCTCGAGGTGCTCAAGGTTGACAACGCCGGGGTGCGCGCCCAGCAACTCGAGAAACTGCGGCGCCTGCGGGAAGAGCGCGATGGCGCTGCGGTGGAGCGCGCACTGGAGGCATTGGGTAAGGGCGCCAACGGTACCGAGAATCTGCTGGCACTGGCCATTGACGCGGCGCGGGCGAAGGCCACGGTCGGCGAGATCTCGGACGCGCTCGCCTCCGTGTGGGGCCGGCATTCGGCGCAGATCCGTACCATCTCCGGTGTGTACTCCGAGGAGGTCGGCGCGGCGTCCAATGTGGAGTCGACGCGGAAGAACGTCGAGGCGTTCGCCGAGGCGGAGGGCCGGCGCCCGCGCCTCCTGGTCGCCAAGATGGGGCAGGACGGCCACGACCGCGGCCAGAAGGTGATCGCCTCCGCGTTCGCCGACCTCGGGTTCGACGTCGATGTCGGGCCGCTGTTCCAGACGCCGGCCGAGGTCGCGCGCCAGGCCGTCGAGGCCGACGTGCACGTCGTCGGCGTCAACTCGCTGGCCGCCGGGCACCTCACGCTGGTGCCGGCGCTGCGCGACGAGCTGGCCGCGCTCGGCCGGCCGGACATCATGATCGTGGTCGGCGGCGTCATCCCGCCCCGTGACCACGAGGAGCTGCACGCGGCCGGCGCTGCCGCGATCTTCGGTCCCGGCACGGTGATCGCCGACGCGGCCGCCGACCTGCTGCGCAAGCTCGCCGAAACACACGGGCACGCGCTCTAGATGGCGCCGCCCCTGGACCTCGCCGAGTACGTCAAGGGTGTGCTCGCCGCCGACTGCGGCGTCCTGTCCCGGGCCATCACGCTGGTCGAGTCACGCCGCCCGGACCATCGCGAGCTGGCGCAGCGACTTCTGGTGGAGCTGCTGCCGCACTCCGGCGGGGCGCACCGGGTCGGCATCACCGGAGTGCCCGGCGTCGGCAAGTCCACCTTCATCGACGCGCTGGGCGGCACGCTCACCGCGGCCGGGCACCACGTCGCCGTGCTCGCCGTCGACCCGTCGTCCACCCGGACCGGCGGCTCGATCCTCGGCGACAAGACCCGGATGGCCCGGCTGTCCACCGACCCCAACGCGTTCATCCGGCCGTCGCCGACCTCCGGCACGCTCGGCGGCGTCGCCAAGGCCACCCGCGAGACGATCGTGCTGATGGAGGCCGCCGGGTACGACACCGTGCTGGTCGAGACCGTTGGCGTCGGACAGTCCGAGGTCGCGGTGGCCAACATGGTCGACTGCTTCCTGCTGCTCACCCTGGCCCGCACCGGTGACCAGCTGCAGGGCATCAAGAAGGGGGTGCTGGAGCTCGCCGACGTGATCGCGGTGAACAAGGCCGACGGCGAGCACGAGCTGGCCGCGCGGAAGGCGGCGCGCGAGCTGGCCGGGGCGCTGCGACTGCTGCGTTCACCCGAGGGGGTGACGTGGACACCACCCGTCCTGACCTGCAGCGGGCTGTCCGGGGCCGGTCTCGACGCGGTGTGGGCCGAGGTCGTGCGGCACCACGAGGTGCTGTCCGAGTCCGGTGAGCTGGAGGCCAAGCGGCGTGACCAGCAGGTGGACTGGACCTGGACCATGGTGCGGGAGACGCTGCTCGCGCGGCTGCACGAGCATCCCGGGGTGCGCGAGCTGGCGCCGGTCCTGGAACGGGACGTGCGGGAGGGCCGGCTCACCGCGACCCTGGCCGCGGAACGCATCCTCGAGATGTTCGCGGATGGCCGGATCCCCCAGTAGTGTGAACCCCATGCGGCGCGTCCTCCGCCTCCTGCTTGCCGGCATGTTCGCCCTGCTCGTGCTGGTGCCGGCCGAACCGGCCGCCGCGGCGGCCTCCGGTGGTTCCGGCGTCGTGGTGCTCGAGCAGCCGGCCAATCCGAGCGCGCCTCCGGGGCCGAACCTCACTCCGCAGCAGCAACCACCGGACAAGACGAAGCAGAAGCTGGTCATCGGCGTGCTCGCGGCAATTCTGCTGGTGATCGTGTTCCTCGGGCGCAACGCCCGGAACAAGCGCCTGAAGAAGGCGGGGAGCGCGACCTCCAAGTAGCGCGGTCGTCGATCGTGATCGATTAGCCAGGCCGAAGCCGCTGGGCCGTTCGGCGCACTTCCCATACCGGCGATCCGATTGCCGACGGAAACTCGTTCGGGGCTCTACCGTCAATGGTGCACGATTTGCCGATAGACACCACTTGTGGGAGCTCCGCAGATGAACCGCTCAGGAGGGATAGCGTGACCGTGCTGGACTCGCGGTCCGGTAAACCCGAGCCAGATGTCGACCCTGACCCCGCTGTGCTCCTCACCTCCGAGGGCGTGAGGATGCCCAGTGTGGAGGACATCGGCGCGGGGCGGGGGCCGTCCTGGCTGGACGAGTGGCTGGCGCGCAACGCGGCCGACGTGATCGCCTGGTACCGGCACATTCATGCCTATCCCGAGCTTTCCCGCTGCGAGTACAACACCACCGAGCTGATCGCCGGCCTGCTGGCCGGGGTGGGGCTGCGGCCGCGGCTGATGCCGGCCGGCACCGGTCTGGTCTGCGACATCGGCTCCGGCGGGCGGTGCGTGGCGCTGCGCGCGGACATGGACGCGCTGCCGCTCACCGAGCTGACCGGGCTGCCGTACGCCTCGACCGTGGTCGGCGCCTGCCACGCCTGCGGGCACGATGCGCACACTGCGATGCTGGCCGCCGCGGGCCTTGCCCTGGCCTCGGCCCCCGAACTGCCCGGACGGGTCCGGTTGATCTTCCAGCCGGCCGAGGAGGTCATGCCCGGCGGTGCGCTCGACGTGATCGACGCGGGCGGCGTCGACGGCGTGGACGCGATCTTCGGCCTGCACTGCGACCCGCGGGTCGAGGTCGGCCGGGTCGGCACCCGGGTCGGTGCCATCACCTCCGCCACGGATCTGCTCGAACTCCAGCTCACCTCGCCCGGCGGGCACACCTCGCGCCCGCACCTGACCGCCGACCTCGTGCACGCCCTGGGCACCGTGATCACCGGCCTGCCCGCGCTGCTGTCCCGCCGCATCGACCCGCGCTCCGGCACCGTGCTGGTCTGGGGCGCCGTGCACGCCGGCGAGGCCCCCAACGCCGTGCCCCAGGACGGTGTCCTGCGCGGCACCCTGCGCACCGGCGACCACGAAGTCTGGGAGGACCTCGAGCCCCTGGTGGCCGGCCTCGTCCAGTCCCTCGTCGCCCCCACCGGCGTCGGCTTCAAGCTGCACCACCAGCGCGGCGTCCCCCCGGTGATGAACGACCGCGACTGCACCCAGGTCCTCCGCGCCGGCGTCGAAGCCGCCCTCGGCGAAGACGCCCTGGCTGGCACGAAACAATCGTCCGGCGGCGAGGACTTCGGCTGGTACCTCGAACACGTCCCCGGCTCCTTCGCCCGCCTCGGCGTCTGGTCCGGCGACGGCCCCATCCCCGACCTCCACCAACCCACCTTCCGCCTCGACGAGCGTGCCCTCCTCGTCGGCGTCCGCGTGTTGACCCACACTGCGTTGGCGGCTCTGGCCTAACCCCGCGAGTCGTACGCTCCAGCAACCGAGTCGTACTCAGCAGCACGCGAGCCGTACTGTCAGGCAACCGAGTCGGATCGCCGGGCAACGAACCCGCGGCGGGCGAATGCATCCCGCACCGCCGCGGTCACCCGCACGGGGTTACGCAGGTCCTCCGCCGAGGCGCGGATGATCATCCATCCCCGCTTGCGCAGGTCGGCTTCGCGTGCCGCGTCGGCCTCGACGCGCTCGGCATGTGCCGCGTGACCGTCGTACTCCAGGCCGATCATCGGTTCCGGCCACGCGAAATCCAGCCGGTAGCGCTCCCGCCCTGCGATGTCGCACACGGAGAACTGTGGCTCCGGCACCGGAAAGCCGGCGTCGAACAACTCCAGTAGGAGCCGGCTCTCCGCCGGAGACTCCGGCACACCGCTGGCCAGATCGAGCAGAACCGCCGCCCGGCACTGGCCACGCGGGTCCGGCCGCTCCCGGATTCGGTGATCCACTTCGGCCTTGAACTCCGCCCTGAGCTCCGCGTTCAGGCCGGCCATCGCCTGGTCCGCGCAGGACAGTGCGAGCGCCCGCGGACCCGTGCACAGCAGGTCGGCGATGACCACTTCCAACGCGAGAACGCGCAGATCATTGCGCTCGACCACGTCGTGCGGGTCGAACCTGCCCTGGTGCACGACAAGGTCAGCGCGGCGGTGCACCTGCCGCTCGTAGCCGGCGACCAGGTGGATCGTGCCCGAGTCGGCGGCCGAGCAGCCGTGCAGGAGCGCGGCCGTGTGGCTGGTGAGTACGGCCTTCGGGCCGGCGAGCAGCAGGCCGGCCGCGGCCCGTGTCGGGAACTCGAGCATGCGCCGGCGATCGACGAGCACGTGCCGGGCATACCGCACGAGTTGATCGGTGCGGATCAGCTGGCGGACCGCGGGGAGGCCGATGGCGTCGATCAGCTCGGCGCGGAGATAGGCACCATGCAGGCCGGCCGGCAGTTGCTGGAGAGTACGACTCGGTTGCCTGACAGTACGACTCGGTTGCTGGACGGTACGACTCGCGTGCTGGAGCGTACGACTCGCGGGGTTGTGGGTCATGCGGCGTAGTGGCGGGCGGCGAAGAGGGCGCGGAGGCCGCGGGCCAGGCGAGCGGGGTCGCGGAGGTCGGCGGCGGTGGCGTGGACGACGGTCCAGCCGCGGCGGCGGAGGTTGGCGTCCCGGGCGGCGTCCCGGGACTGAGCCTCGCCGTCGTATTCGAGGGCGACGCGGGGTTCTTCCCAGGCGAAGTCGAGGCGGTAGCGCTCGCGGCCGGCGATGTCGCGGATGCTGTGCTGGAGCATGGGAATCGGCAGGCCGGCGTCGTGGAGGGCGAGGAGCATCTGGCTCTCGGCTGGGGACTCGGGCAGGCCGGTGGCGAGGCTGAGGAGGACCTCACCGCGGCGTGGACCAAGGAGATCGGTGCGCTGGCGGAGACGGCGCGCCACGTCGGCCCGGAACCCTTCGCGGAAGGGCCGGTCGAGCGCGGCGAAGGCCTGGTCGGCGCAGGCGAGGGCGACCGGGCGGTGCACCGTGCAGAGCAGCTCCGCGATCACGATCTCGAGGCTCAGGGTGCGCAGGCCGTCGAGCTCGAGCACGTCCTCGTCGGAGAAGGAGCCGAGCCGCAGCTTGATTTCCGGACGTGGCGCCACTGAACGGGAGCCGTCGTGGAGCACGTGGATGGTCGCGGCGTCGGCTGCCGAGCAGCCGAAGAGCAGTGCGGCGGTGTGACTGGTGAGCACCGATCGCGGGCCGACGAACAGCAGCGCCGCCGCGGCCCGGGTCAGCAGCGCGAACTGGCGTCTGCGGTCGATGAGCACGTTGTGGGAGTAGCGCGCCAGCACACCGTCACGGAGCAGCCGGCGCACCTCGGGCAGGCCAAGGAGGCTGACCAGCTCGGAGCGGCGGAACGCTCCGTGCAGGCCTTCGGGCAGGTCGGTCATGCGTCCACGGTGCCGCACGCCAAGCCCGAGAGAAGTCCTCAACAGCCAGGTTGTGGATAACCCGGATCGATGTGGATAACTACGGGCCGATGCCGTGGCAGGGGCGGGTGCGGAGGGCGGAGACGTAGTCGGCGGGGGCGCCGGCGGCTTCGGCGGCGTCGGCCATGACGCCGAGATAGCGGGCGGAGGGGAGGCCGCCCTCGTAGGCGTCGAGGACATAGAGCCAGGCGAGGACGGAGCCTTCCAGGGTCTGCACCCGGAGGCGGATCTTGCTGTGCAGGCCGAGCTCGCTGCCCTCCCAGCGGTCCAGGCGGTCCTCGTCTTCGCGGGTGACGTCGTAGAGGACCACGAACACCTGCCCGTCGCCGTCCTCGACGAGCGTGGCGAGCGCGCCCTCCCAGCCGAGGTCCTCCCCGCCGAAGGTGAGGCGCCAGCCCACGAGCCAGCCGGTACCCGCCATCGGCGAGTGCGGCGCTCGCTCCATCATCTGACCCGGATCCATGTTGGACCCATACGCGGCGTAGAGCGGCACGGGCGACAGCGTAGCGATAGGCGCGCCCAGGTGACGGACAAGCAAGCCGCGTGGCCCGCGTACGGTTGCCACGGGAGCCTAATCGTTGCAGGAGGAGGGACCAGTGACCCGGATCGTGATCATGGGTGGGGGGCCGGCCGGCTACGAGGCCGCGCTGGTCGCGGCCCAGCACGGCGCCGACGTCACCGTCGTGGAGCGTGACGGCCTCGGCGGCGCCTGCGTGCTCACCGACTGCGTGCCGTCCAAGACGTTCATCGCGTCCGCCGGCGCCCGCTCGGCCTTCCACAACGCCGACGAGCTGGGCATCCGCACCGACGACAAGGCGATCGGCGTCGACCTGCCGGTGGTCCACGAACGGGTGAAGGGGCTCGCCCTGGCCCAGTCCGCGGACGTCCGCAACCGGGTGCTCCGCGAGGGCATCCGGGTGATCAACGGCGCCGCCCGGTTCTGCGACGAGCAGCCCGGCCTGGCGCTGCACCGGATCCGGGCCACGACGAGGGACGGCGAAACCGAGGTGCTCCCGGCGGACGTGGTGCTGATCGCCACCGGGGCCACCCCGCGGGTGCTGCCCGGCGCGGTGCCCGACGGCGAGCGGATCCTGGACTGGCGCCAGATCTACGAGCTGCCCGAGCTGCCCGAGCACCTGGTCGTGGTCGGCTCCGGGGTGACCGGCGCCGAGTTCGCCTCCGCCTACACCGAGATGGGCGTCAAGGTCACGCTGATCTCCAGCCGGGACCGGGTGCTGCCGCACGAGGACGCCGACGCCGCCGCGGTGCTGGAGGACGTGTTCGCCGAGCGCGGCACCACCGTGGCCAAGTACTCGCGGGCCGACCGGGTCGAGCGGACCGCCGCGGGCGTGACCGTGCATGTGGAGGGCGGTGGCACGGTGCACGCCAGCCATGCGCTGATGACGGTCGGCTCGGTGCCCAACACCACGGACATCGGGCTGGACAAGGTCGGCATCGAGCCCGGGCCGGGCGGGTTCGTCTCGGTCGACCGGGTCTCCCGGACCAGCGTGCCGGGCGTGTACGCGGCCGGCGACTGCACCGGCCTGCTGATGCTGGCGAGCGTCGCGGCCATGCAGGGCCGGATCGCGATGTGGCACGCGCTCGGCGAGGGCGTCGCGCCGATCAAGCTGAAGACCGTGGCGGCCAACGTGTTCACCCACCCGGAGATCGCCACGGTGGGCATCAGCCAGCAGGCCATCGACGCCGGCCAGGTCCCCGCGCGGACGATCATGCTGCCGCTGGCCACCAACGCCCGGGCGAAGATGGAGGGCCTGCGCCGCGGCTTCGTGAAGCTGTTCTGCCGCCCGGCCACCGGCGTGGTGATCGGCGGCGTCGTGGTCGCCCCGACCGCGAGCGAGCTGATCCTGCCGATCGCCCTCGCCGTGCAGAACCAGCTCACCGTCGAGCACCTGGCCCTGACGTTCGCCGTCTACCCGTCGGTCTCCGGCTCCATCACCGAAGCCGGCCGCCAGCTCATGCGCCACGACGACCTCGACTGAGCCGGGCAACCCGACCGCGCCACCGCGCGTACATCGCATGACCGAGAGGACGTGTCATGCGAAGACAATTCACCGAAGCACTGGTCGCAACGGCCGCGCTGCTGCTGCCGGCGACCGCCCACGTCGACGGTGACCACCAGCGGGGCATCTTCTACCGGCTGCACGAGCTCAGGCCGGGCGACGGCATCGACATCGCCCGCGCGGCCGGCGGCACCGCCCACGTCGAAGTGTCCACAGTGGACCGAGTAGCCAAGGCGGCGTTCCCCACCGAAACGGTGTACGGCGACAACATCATCGTCTACGCCGTGCTCCGCTGAGGAAATGCAGGCTAGTCGTCGTGCTCGACCCAGTCGAACGTTCGGGTGACCGCCTTCTTCCATTGTTTGTAGTACTTCTCCCGGGTGGCGTCGTCCATCGCCGGGTCCCATTCCTTGTCCTTGGCCCAGTTGTTGCGGATGTCGTCCTCGCCCTGCCAGAAACCGACGGCGAGACCCGCGGCGTAGGCGGCACCGAGGGCGGTGGTCTCCGCGACCACCGGGCGGATCACCGGGACGCCCAGGATGTCGGCCTGGAACTGCATGAGCAGCTCGTTGCCGACCATGCCGCCGTCCACCTTCAACGAGGTGAGCGCCACGCCGGAGTCGGCGTTCATCGCGTCGATCACCTCGCGGGTCTGGTACGCCGTGGCCTCGAGCACGGCGCGGGCCAGGTGGCCTTTGTTGACGTAGCGGGTCAGGCCGACGATGCCGCCGCGGGCGTCGGACCGCCAGTACGGCGCGAACAGGCCGGAGAACGCCGGCACGAAGTAGGCGCCGCCGTTGTCCTCGACCGTCCGGGCCAGGTCCTCGATCTCCGGCGCGGAGCCGATCATGCCGAGGTTGTCCCGGATCCATTGCACCAGCGAGCCGGTGACGGCGATCGAGCCCTCCAGCGCGTACACCGTGTCCTGCGAGCCGATCTTGTAGCAGACCGTGGTGAGCAGGCCGTTCTTGCTCATCACCTGTTCGGTTCCGGTGTTCAGCAGCACGAAGTTGCCGGTGCCGTAAGTGTTCTTGGCCTCGCCGGGGGACAGGCACGCCTGGCCGAACGTGGCCGCCTGCTGGTCGCCGAGGATGCCGGCGATCGGCACGCCGGCCAGCACGCCGCGCTCGCGGACCCGGCCGTACTCCTCCGAGGACGAGCGGATCTCCGGCAGCATCGACAGCGGGACGCCGATCTCCGCGGCGATGTCCGGGTTCCACGCCAGCGTGTCGAGGTTCATCAGCAGGGTGCGGGAGGCGTTGGTCGGGTCGGTGACGTGCACGCCGCCGTCCGGCCCGCCGGTCATGTTCCACAGCACCCAGGTGTCCATGTTGCCGAACAGCAGCTCGCCGGCCTCGGCCCGGGCCCGCGCACCCTCGACGTTGTCCAGGATCCAGCGGATCTTGGGGCCGGAGAAGTAGGTGGCGATGGGCAGGCCGGTCTTGTCCCGGTAGCGCTCCTGGCCGCCGCCGAGCGCGCCGAGCTCGTTGCAGATCCGGTCGGTGCGGGTGTCCTGCCAGACAATGGCGTTGTAGACCGGTTTCCCGGTGCTGCGGTCCCATACCACCGCGGTCTCCCGCTGGTTGGTGATGCCGACGGCGACGACATCGTCGGCGTGCAGGTCGGCCTTGGCCAGCGCGCCTGCGGTCACCTCGCGGGTGTTGGTCCAGACCTCTTCGGGATCGTGCTCGACCCAGCCGGCCTTGGGGAAGATCTGCTCGTGTTCCTTCTGGTCCACCGCAACGACTTCACCGGAGTGACTGAAGATCATGCAGCGGGTGGACGTGGTGCCCTGGTCGATCGCGGCGACGTAGCTGGTCATCGGGGTGCGCCTCTTTTCGAGTTGAACGCGGCCGGAGTCAGGACGGGAGCGCCTGGTTCAGCAGTCCGGCGAGCACCCCACCGACGATAGGCCCGACCACCGGAACCCACGAGTAGTCCCAGTCCGGCTTGCCCTTGCCCGGAATCGGCAACACGGCGTAGGCGATGCGCGGGCCGAGGTCACGTGCGGGGTTGATGGCGTACCCGGTCGGGCCACCGAGCGAGTTACCGATGCCGACCACGACGAAGGCCACCGCCGCGTAGCCGAGCCCGGCGTTCGCCGTTCCGGTGCGGAGAATCCAGAACAGCAGCACGAACGTGCCGATGATCTCGGTGACCAGGTTCCACGGGTAGTTCGGCACGGTCGGCCCGGTGGAGAAGATGCCCCGGGTGTGGGCGTTGTCGTCGTGCGTGTCGAACTGCAGCTTGTAGGCCGCCCAGCAGAGCACCGCGCCGATGAACGCGCCGACCAGCTGGCCGAGCAGGTACGCCGGGGCCATTGCCCAGCCGGTCGCGGACTTCCCGGAGGCGAGCAGGCCGAGCGTGACGGCCGGGTTGATGTGGCCGCCGGACGGGTTCGCGATGGTCGCGCCGATCAGCACCGCGAAACCCCAGCCGAAGTTGATGAGCAGCCAGCCGCCGCCGCTGCCGAGGGTTTTCTTGAGCACGACGTTCGCCACGACACCGCAACCCATCAGGGTCAACCCGGCGGTACCCAGGAGCTCCCAGAGGAAGATCTCGCCAAAGTTCATGATCGGCCTCCCGCGAGGTGGAGGGCAGGCGGCGAGGAGCCCCTGGCGGGCTGGCAGCGGCGCCTACCCAGAGCGATCTTCGGAAACTACGGGACCAAGGTCAACCTGTCCATGCCCCACGACGGGGGTGGCTTGATTTGACCCAAATGGACTCTTTCTGGGCACGCGGGGTAAGTGGGAGTGGCGGTAGCGTTGGACAGGTCAACACGGGAGGCGGTACGTGGCCAACAGGAAGGCTGATACGCCGGCCGGCAGCACGTCCGACACGTTCGGTGGCCGGCTCGGCCCGGCACAGCGCGAGGAAGCCTGGCGTCGCCTGGGTTCGGAGACGTTCGACGTCGTGGTGATCGGTGGCGGCGTGGTCGGCGTCGGCACCGCGCTGGACGCGGCCACCCGGGGCCTGCGGGTTGCTCTGGTGGAGGCACGCGACCTGGCGTCCGGCACGTCCAGCCGCTCCAGCAAGCTGTTCCACGGCGGCCTGCGCTACCTCGAGCAGCTCGAGTTCGGTCTGGTGCGCGAGGCGTTGCGCGAGCGCGAGCTGATGCTCACCCGGCTCGCCCCGCACCTGGTGAAGCCGGTGAGCTTCCTGTACCCGCTGTCGCACCGGCTCTGGGAGCGGCCGTACACCGCGGCCGGGCTGTTCCTGTACGACTCCATGGGCGGCGCGCGCTCGGTGCCCGGCCAGAAGCACCTGACCCGGGCCGGCGCGCTGCGGATGGTGCCGGCGCTGCGGCGCGACGCGCTGGTCGGCGGCATCCGGTACTTCGACGCACAGGCCGACGACGCTCGGCACACCATGACCGTGGCCCGCACGGCCGCCCACTACGGCGCGGTGGTGCGCACGTCCACCCAGGTCGTCGGCATGGTCCGGGAGTCCGACCGGGTGTCCGGGGTGCGGGTCCGGGACGTGGAGGACGGCCGGGAGACCGAGGTCCGGGCCAACGTCGTGATCAACTGCACCGGCGTGTGGACCGACGAGCTGCAGCGGCTGGCCGGCAGCCGCGGCCGGTTCCGGGTGCGGGCCAGCAAGGGCGTGCACATCGTGGTGCCGCGGGACCGGATCGTCTCCGAGTCCGGGATCATCCTGCGCACCGAGAAGTCCGTGCTGTTCGTGATCCCGTGGCGCAACCACTGGATCGTGGGCACCACCGACACCGACTGGAACCTCGACCTGGCGCATCCTTCGGCCACCGAGGCCGACATCGACTACCTCCTCGAGCACGTCAACTCGGTGCTCGCCACTCCGCTCACCAAGGACGACATCGAGGGCGTGTACGCGGGGTTGCGGCCGCTGCTGGCCGGGGAGAGCGAGGAGACCTCGAAGCTGTCCCGGGAGCACGCGGTGGCCCGGGTCGCGCCGGGGCTGGTGGCGATCGCCGGCGGGAAGTACACCACGTACCGGGTGATGGCCGCGGACGCGGTGGACGCCGCGGCGGTGGACGTGCCCGGGCGGTTGCAGCCGTCGATCACCGACAAGGTGCCGCTGCTCGGCGCGGACGGCTACCACGCGCTGGTCAACCAGGCCGAGTGGCTCGGTGCGCAGCACGGCCTGCACCCGTACCGGGTCCGGCACCTGCTCGACCGGTACGGCTCGCTGGTGCACGAGGTGCTCGCGGTCGCCGACGGGCGGCCGGACCTGCTCCGCCCGCTCCCCGCCGCGCCGGACTACCTCCGGGTGGAGGTGGTCTACGCGGCCAGCCACGAGGGCGCGCTGCACCTGGAGGACGTGCTGGCCCGGCGCACCCGGACCTCGATCGAGTACCCGCACCGCGGCGTGGACTGCGCCGCCGACGTCGCCGACCTCATGGGCGACGTGCTCGGCTGGGACGCCGCCGCCCGCGACCGGGAGATCAAGGTCTACCAAGCCCGCGTCGAGGCCGAGCGCGACTCCCAGACCCAACCCGACGACCAGGCCGCCGACGCCCGCCGCTCCGCCGCCCCCGAAGCCCGGCCGGAGATCATCGAGCCTGTCAGCTAGCCCTGCCGTGTTGGCCGCTGGCGTCGCTGTGTTTGCCTCTCACATCGCCGTGTTTGCCGTGTGCGGTGCGGAATTGCCGCGATGCGCCAATTCGACTGCGCGAGGTGCCAACACACCGACGCCTGGCGCCAACATGGCGACGCCAGACGCCAACTCGCGGGGTTAACTCTCGCCGATGACGGTGGGGGGCAGGTTGTGCTCTTCGCCGTCGATGGAGACCTGTTCGGTGACCCGCTCGTCCCGGCTGTAGCGGCTGCGGGACGGGCTGGCTCCTACGGCGTCGGCCTCCGGGGCGTCGCCGAACCACTGGCCGGAGCCGATGGTGTCCATCCCGAACCGGCGCATCGGGCCCCGGGCGGCGTCCCCGCCGCTGAGCCCGGTGCCGGTGCCGGCGGCGACACCTGGCGTTGCCGCCGCCGGCGTCCCGGCAGCCGCGGCCATCTGGCTGGCCACGGCGGACTGGAGGTCGGGCGAGTGCACGGTGCCGGGCACCGCGCCCGCTCCGATGCCCGGGCCCGCACTGGGCGCACCGCCGGCGCGGTGGCCGCCGGTGCTGCTGACCTGTCCGGTGCCGGACCCCGAACCCGTTCCGGTGCTCACGCCGGAGCCGGACCCCGAGCCGGAACCCGAACCTGATCCCGTGCCGCTTCCCGGACCGGTGCCCAGGTCGAGACCGCCCGTGCCGGTGCTGGTCCAGCCGAAGCGGGATTCGCCGCGGCCACCGAATCGGCCCCGGTCGTCATGCCAGTCGTCGCCCCGGGTGGACCCGGTGAAGGCGCCGGGCAGCACGGACGGCCGGCGCTCCACGGCCGGCGCGCCGCCTGGGGATCCCCATCCGCCGTGGTGGCCCTCGTGGTGGCCGTGGCCGCCGCTCGGGCTGGTCGACGGCGCGTCCGGGCCGTGCGGCAGCAGCCCGCCGACGAGGCCGAGCCCGATCGAGAGGGCCGGCGTGGTCAGCGAGACGCCGCTGTCGCGGTGCCGGTGGATGTCGCCCATGCCGGAGAGCTCGGCCGGCGCGCTGAACGCGGCCATGGATCCGGTGTTGGCCTTGGTGTCGCGCTGGTAGGCCGCCATCACCTCGAACGCCTTCTGCTGCCCGGCGGTGGCCGCGGACTCGACCGGCTCCTTGTCGCTCTGGCTGGCGAGCACCTGCAGCGCGGGGGCCATGGTCGGGTCGGGCTGCGCGGGCGGCACGTCCTCGGGCACCGGCATCTCGGCGCGGGCCTTGGCCAGGTGCTCGGCCTGGTTCTCCACCGCGATCCGCATCTCGCCCGCGCCGGCCCCGGTCTGCTGGGCCCAGTCGGCGAGCCCGGACAGCCGGTCGTAGGCCGCGCCCGCGGCCTTGCCGCTCCAGCCCGCGCCGGACCGCCCGATGGCGGCGTTCAGGTCCTCACCGACCTCGGTCAGCGCCGCGGCGATCTCCGCCCAGCGCCGCGACGGCTCGGCGGAGGCGGTCGGACCGGCGCCCTGGTTCAGCAGCCTGTGCAGCTCCTTGTGGGTGAAACCCTGCCACCTGGTGGCGTCCGCTAGCTCGGTCATCAGGCGCCCGTTCCCTCCTGCTTGCTGACCGTGGTGCTGCTGTCCTCATCCGAGACCCGGTACTGCTCGGCCGTGCGATCCAGGGTGTCGGCGGCGGTGCTGAGCTGGCGGCGGAAGCTCTGCAGGGTGCCGAGCGCGGACTCGGCGGTGTCCACCGACCGGTTGTTGAACGCGGTGGTGGCGTCGGCGCTCACCGGATCGTCGGCCCATGCGGAGATCCGCAGGTCGTTGCCGGCCAGCTCGAGCTGCCGGTCGACCTTCGCCAGCGCGTCGGCGAACGCGTCCCGCAGGGCCGGCACCGCACCCGCCTCGACCAGCAGGTGGTTGCCCGACGTGGCGCTGTTCCCCTGACTGCTTCCGGGCCCGTGGTTACCGTCTGCTCCCACGCCCGCCCTCCCATCGGCTTGCGGTGGATACCTGTGGATACCTGTGGTGTGCCAACTGTATCGGTCTGTGATGCTCGGATTCGACCGTTCACTGACATTTCCTGGACGCGCAGCCATGTTGACAGGTTCCGCGTCAGGATCGGGTCGCTATCCGGACGATCACCTGCTCTTCGGCGCCGTCCCCCCGGGCGGCTTGCTCCACCTGGTCAGTTAGTTGAAAACCGCACTTCTCGGCGACCCGCGCGGACGCGGCGTTGCCGGCGAAGTGCTTGTACAGCACGCGCTCCAGGCCGATCGCGCCGAAACCGAAACGTAATGCGGCGGCCAGCGCGCGGGAAGCGGTGCCCCGGCGGCGCCCGGCCGGATGCGTCCAGATGGCCGCCTCGGCCGTTCCTCCGGTCAGGTCAAGCTCCTTGAGGCCGACCTCGCCGAGCAGCTCGCCGGTGAACGGATCGGCCACCGCCCAGGAGTAGCGGAGGTCGCTGACCCACTCGCCCGCCCGGCGCGCGATGTAGGCGCCGGCCGTGGCGAGGTCGTCGATGCGGTAGTTCGGCACCCACCGCCGGGTGTCCGGATCGGCGAAGCCCTCGACCACCGCCGGCCGGTCGTCGATACGGTCATCCGCCCGCAGGGCACGCAGGTACAGCAGCCCCAAGTTGATCTCGACCGGTTCCACACGCCAACGTTAGCCCTGGCCACTGACACTACGAGCGGAGCGAGTCCAGGCAGCACAGTTAGATGTTGCAGAGGTTGCGGGCATCGGCCACCGGACCGAACCGCTGCCCGGGCCCGGACACCGGCGGCGCGGTCGCGGAGAGCAGCACCCGGCTGAGCAGCGGGGCGCCGCCGGCGGGGCTCGCCACGCCGAAGTTGTCCACGACTCCGTTGCTGGCGGTGTCGAACACGACGACGTCCCCGCCGGAGGCCAGCGACACGTAGAGGCGGGTGAAGTCGGGCGCCGGCGCCACGGTGTTCGGGTTCCCGCCGGTGAAGATCGTCGTGACCTGACCGGACGCCAGGTCGAGGACCCGGACCGAGCCGACGGATCTCGGTGCGCAGAACTCGGCGAGGTAGACGCGCGCTCCGTCCGGGGTGAACACCAGGTCCACGCCGCTGACCCCGGGGATGCTCCGGACCACCGTCCCGGTCGTGGTGTCGATCACGTCGCCGGTGTTGACCAGGGCGAGCCGGCCGTTCGGTGAAAACCTCAGGTGGCTGGCCGCGCGCCCGTCGACGAGCGGGATGGTCCGGGTGAGCGTGCCGGTCGCGGTGCTGATCACGGCCACCTGCCGGCCGGTGCCGGACGACGGGTCGAACCCGACGTAGACCCGCGACCCGTCCGGCGACACCGCCGGCGCGTACGGGAAGCCGGGGATCGCGATCGTCCTGACCACCCGCCGGGTGCCGGTGTCGATCACGGCGAGGGAGCGGTCGCTGATCAGGTACGCGCGCCGGCTGTCCGGCGCGAACACCAGCCCCCGCGGCGCGGTGACCGCGATCGTCGCGACGACCGTGTTCGACGCGGTCGAGATCACCGTGACCCCGCTGTTGGCGGAGATGTTGGCTGCGTAGAGCTCCCGACCGTCCGGCCGCACCCGCAGGTCCGCCTGGAAACCGAGGGGAATTCGTTCGGTGATCGTGTTCGTCGCCGGATCGAAGCCGATCACCGCCCGGTTTGTGGCGTCAAAAATATACCCGTGCGTCGCCGGCGCCGCCGCGGCCGGAACACCGCCGGCCAGAATCCCCAGTGCCGTCAAACCCGCCACCGCGCGCGCCCTGATCCTCATGAAAGCCCCCTCCCGGCAACGGATGCAGCGCGATGCTACGGCCCGTGCGCCGGGCGCGGAAATGGCCGAATCTGCCTGAGGGTTTGCGCTTTCTTAGGTATCAGTCGCCGCGTTCGAGGCGGCGGTCGTGCCAACCACGGTGGCGCTGGCGATGCCGGTCGTGTTTCCAGTCCTCGCCCCAGATGGCGCCACCGACAATGGCCAGCACGGCCGGGATCAGGAAGAAATACCAGACGTGGCCGAAGTTGAGGAACAGCACCAGCGCCAGGATCGCGGACAGCGGCACCAGTGCGCCCCACACCCGCTGGATCGCCGGCCGGTCGTCCCACTTCACCGGCTGGTTCGGCTTGGGCGCGGCGGCCGGCCGGGCGCGGGGCGCGGCGACGGCCGGCCCGAAGCTCGGCCGCGGGTCGGGGAGGTCGGCGAACAGCGCCAGCAACTCCCCACGGGTCTTCGCGGCGGCAACCTTGGCGGTGCGCTCGCCGTACTCGTCCACGCCCAGCCGCCCGACGCTCATGTGCTCGCCGAGCTTGCTGATGGCATCCTCGCGCTCGCTGTCGCTGATCCGCAGGTCCGACGGCTCGGTGTTCACACCCGAATCCTACTTGCGGGTGAGCCGCTCAGTCCTTGATCTCGCAGAGCACGTTGCCCTGGGACACGGTCTCGCCGGGACTGACGGCCAGACCCGTGACGGTGCCGGACTTGTGCGCGGTGACCGGGTTCTCCATCTTCATCGCCTCGAGTACCACGACCAGCTCGCCGGCTTCGACCTGCTGGCCGTCCTCGACCGCGATCTTGACGATGGTGCCCTGCATGGGCGCGGTGACCGCATCGCCGGACGCGCCGACCGCCCGGCCGCCGCTGCGCTTGCGGGGTGCGGCCCGGCCGGCGACGGGCTCGGCCGGCGCGGCGGCGACCGCGGTGAGCGAGGCGGGCAGCGAGACCTCCAGCCGGCGGCCGTCGACCTCGACCACGACGCTCTGCCGCGCCTCCTCCTCGGGAGCCTCGGCGCCGCCGGCGAACGCCGGGATCGTGTTGTCGAACTCGGTCTCGATCCACCGCGTGTGCACCGAGAACCCGGCGCCGTCACCGATGAACGCCGGGTCACTCACGATCGCCCGGTGGAACGGGAGCACGGTGGCCATGCCCTCGACGACCATCTCCTCCAGGGCGCGCCGGGACCGGGCCAGCGCCGCCTCCCGGGTCGCGCAGGTGACGATCACCTTGGCCAGCAACGAGTCGAACTGGCCGCCGATGACGTCGCCGGACTCGACACCGGCGTCCACCCGAACCCCCGGCCCGGACGGGAAGACCACCCGGGTCACGGTGCCCGGGGCCGGCAGGAAGTTGCGGCCGGGATCCTCGCCGTTGATCCGGAACTCGATGGAGTGCCCGCGCGGCACCGGATCCTCGGTCGACCGCAGCGGCTCCCCGGCGGCGATCCGGAACTGCTCGAGCACCAGGTCGATCCCGGTGGTCTCCTCCGACACCGGGTGCTCCACCTGCAGCCGGGTGTTCACCTCGAGGAAGGAGATCGTGCCGTCCTGGCCGACCAGGTACTCCACGGTGCCGGCGCCGGAGTAGCCGGCCTCGCGGCAGATCGCCTTGGCGGAGCTGTGGATCGCGACGCGCTGCTCGTCCGACAGGAACGGCGCGGGCGCCTCCTCCACCAGCTTCTGGTGCCGGCGCTGCAGCGAGCAGTCCCGGGTGCCGACCACGATCACGTTGCCGTGCTTGTCGGCCAGCACCTGCGCCTCGACGTGCCGCGGCCGGTCCAGGTAGCGCTCCACGAAACACTCGCCGCGGCCGAACGCGGACACCGCCTCGCGCACCGCGGAGTCGAACAACTCGGGGATCTCCTCGAGGGTCCGGGCCACCTTCAGCCCGCGCCCGCCGCCGCCGAACGCCGCCTTGATCGCCACCGGCAGCCCGTGCTCGCGGGCGAACGCGACGATCTCGTCCGGCCCGGACACCGGGTCCTTCGTGCCGGGCACCAGCGGAGCGCCGGCCCGGGTGGCGATGTGCCGCGCGGTGACTTTGTCGCCGAGGTCGCGGATGGCCTGCGGGTCCGGTCCGATCCAGGTCAGCCCGGCGTCGATCACCGCCTGGGCGAACTCGGCGTTCTCGGCCAGGAAGCCGTAGCCGGGGTGCACGGCGTCGGCCCCGGCCCGGGTGGCCACGCCGATCAGCTTCTCGATCGACAGGTAGCTTTCCGCCGCGGTGGACCCGGCGAGGGCGAACGCCTCGTCGGCCAGCCGGACGAACACCGCGTCCCGGTCGGGGTCGGCATAGACGGCGACGCTGCCGATGCCGGCGTCCCGGCAGGCGCGGATCACCCGAACGGCGATCTCTCCGCGGTTCGCGACGAGTACCTTGCGCAGCGAGGTCACGCCTTCCTCCTTGGGCCGACCGGCAACACCTCCGACGGAGTCTACGGACTGCCGATTGGTGCAGGATCGAGAGCAAACTCACGCAGGCAAGAGGGTCGATGTGGCTGGTGGCAAGCCGCGGGCGGTGATTGTCGCCATCGTGCTCTCCGTGCTGGTCGCGGCCGGGGCGCTGGGCGGCGCCGCGGTGCTGCGCTGGCGCGCGACGCATCCCGCCGCCGCGCCCGTGACCAGCGGCAAGCCGCCGGCGTCCAGCGGGGTGGGGCCGTCCGGGTGCCTGCGGGAGCCCTGCCAGGTGCTGGGCCGGGCGACGGTCGGCGGCACGGTGGTCGAATTGGTGGCCGACGCCGGCGGAACCTCCGGCCGGCTGCGGGTCGGCGGCCCGAACTCCGGCTCGGTGATCGAGGCAACCATCACCGAGATGGGCGTGACACTGGCCGCGGACTCCCTGCAGTGCCTGCCCGGCGGCCCGGCCGCCTGCCTGATCCGCGGCCGGCACGACGGCGGCATCGCCGGCCAGGTCGTCGTCGGCCGCTCGGACAGCTGGAGCGCGCTGGAGCAGCGTTACGTCTCCAACGCCGGCTACCTCGCCCTCATCAACCTCGACGGCGACGTGGTCCCGGAGATCCTCGCCGCCCAGCACGACTGTCCCACCGCGGTGGACTGCGCGAGCCGCCCGGTCTTCGCCCAGGTCTTCGCGCTGACCGGGCAGGTGCTCGGCTGCACGCGGAACTACCCGAAGCTGGACAAGCTGCCCGGGGCACCCGGTGTGCCGCTGACCAAGGCGCAGCTCACCCCGTGCCGGTGAGGAGTGCGATGAATGCGTCGTTCCTCACGCCCAGTGCGACAAAGGACGCATTCACCGCACCCCGGACCACAAATCAGTGACAGTCACCCCGACCGCGGCGAGCAGGCGCCGGGTGAGCGGCAGGCTGATGCCGATCACGCTGGACGGGTCGCCGTCGATGCCGTCGACGAACCAGCCGCCCAGGCCGTCGATGGTGAAGCCACCGGCCACGTTGAGCGGTTCGCCGGAGGCCAGGTAGGCGGCCAGCTCGGCCTCGCTGGGCTGGCCGAACCGGACGGTGGTGCGCTCGGTCCCACTCGCCGACGCGCCGGTGTCCGTCCGCACCACGGCATGGCCGGTGAGCAGCTCGCCGGTGCCGCCGGCGATCGCGGCCCAGCGCTTGCCGGCGGCCTCCACGGTGCCCGGCTTGCCCGCCAGCTCGCCGTCGAACAGCAGCATCGAGTCGCAGCCGACGACCACCGAGCCGGGGTCCACGGCTGGCAGCACCGCCCGGGCCTTGGCCTCGGCGAGCGCCATGACGAGCTCCTCGGTTGACGGGTCGGACAGGGCGGCGGCGACCGCATCTTCGTCCACACCGGACACCCGGACGACCGGGTCCACCCCGGCCGCGCGCAGCACGGCGAGCCGAGCGGGGGAGGCGGAGGCAAGGACCAGGCGCACGGGCACCGAGCCTAGTCGGGTCTAGCCGGGCGACCGGTCCCGCACGCCGGCCGCACTGATCATGCCGAGGATCAGCACCACGACCGGGAGGACCAGGGTTGCCTTGGCGGCGTTGGTGAAGCCGAGGTGGAAGGCGTCCAGCGCGACCTGGCGGACGAACTCGGCGACGTTGGGTGAGAGGTCGGACGGTAGGCGCGGGCCGGTGCCGGAGAACTGGCTCGCGGTGTTGGCCGCGCGGGTGATCCCGTCGACGAACTGCTCGCGGAACTGGATCGGCAGGCGCTGCGCGTAGTCCCGGGCGGCGTCCGGCACGGACACCGCGATGCCCACCTGGAGCAGCACCCCGCTGGCCGCGCTGCCCAGCACCCCGCCGACCTGCCGCGCGGTGTTGAACACCCCGGACGCGGCGCCGACCAGCGGCCCGGGCACGGCGGACATGGCCGCGTTGGTCAGCGGCGAGTACACGCAGCCGATGCCGGCCCCGGCCACGATCAGCCCGGGGATCAGCACACCCGGCGCGGTGCCCGGCTCGGCCTGCCAGGCGAGCACCACCGTGCCGGCGGCCAGCGTGCTGAGGCCGGCCAGCACGAAATGCCGTGCCGCCAAGCGGTTCCAGGCCCGGCCGGCGAGCGCCGCGGCGAGGGCGGCCGCGACCGCCATCGGTGCGGTGAGCAGGCTGCACTCCAACGCTGAGAGGCCCAGCACGGTCTGCAGGTAGATCACCAGCGGCAGGAACATGCCGGTGGTGGCGAAGCCCAGCGCGGCATGCGTGAGGTTGGCCGAGGCGAACGCGCCATCGCCGAACAGGGCCGGCGGCACCAGGGTTTCCGCCGACGTTCGGCGTTGCCAGAGCACGAAGGCGGCCAGCAGTACGAGGCCGGCGACGATCAGGTGCAGCACGCCGACCGGGCCGAACACCGCGCCCCAGTGGTAGTGCTGCCCGTTCTGCACCCCGAACACCAGCACCAGCAGGCCGAGCGAGGCGAGCCCGGCGCCGACCACGTCGAACCGCGGCCGCTGCCCAGGCTGCCAGTGTTGAATCCAATGTGCGGGCTCAGGCCCCGTTTCCCCGCCGCTGTGGGCGACTTGGTACGGACCGACTTCTCGGGCAGGCCGTGTTCCACTGGGGGCAAGCCCCCAGACCCCAGTTCCTCGGGCCCACCTCGGCGCCGGTGAGCCCGCACAACTCGGCAGCAGCAGCACCGCGATCACCAGGCTGGCCACCCCGATCGGCACGTTCAGCAGGAAGATCCAGCGCCAGCTCAGCCGCTGCACCAGCACGCCGCCGAGCACCGGCCCGGTGATGATCGCGACGCCGGCCACCGCGCCCCACACCGTGATCGGCGTGCGGCGCGCGGCCGGCGCGAACAGCCGGCTGATGAACGCCAGCGTCTGCGGGGTCATGGCCGCCGCGCCCAACCCCTGCACGGCCCGCGCCGCGACCAGCATCCCGGGCGAGGACGCCAGCCCGCACCACAGCGAGGCGCCGGTGAAGATCACCAGCCCGGCCAGCAGCACCCGCTTCGGCCCGAACCGGTCCCCGAGCCGCCCGGTGAGCAGCAGCGGAACCGTGTTGGCCAGCAGGTAGACGCTGTTCACCCAGATGATCTCGTTGAGGTTGGCGCCCAACCCGGTCAGCATGGCCGGGATCGTCACGGTGACGATCGTCGAGTCCAGCATGATCATGAAGAAGCAGGCGCAGAGCGCGCCGAACGCCAGCCATGGATTCCGGACGGAGCGTGGCTCGGCCGCTCCGTCCGGACGGGTCAGCCCGGCAGGCCGGACGCGTGCCATGCCCCCGGTCCGTGGCTGATCCCCGTGCGCAGCAAGGCCCGGGGCCGCGACCAGTGCGGCCGGTGCGCCGGTGCGCCGGCCCGCGCCCGGGCCGCCGCGACGGCGCTCACCACCGCGGCCAGCGCGGCCAGCTCAACGTCGTCCGGCGTACCCCGGACCACGCTCAGTACCGGCTGCTCCTCAGGCATGTTCCTCCTACAGCGGGATGTTGCCGTGCTTCTTGGGCGGCAGGGTCTCCCGCTTGTCGCGCAACAGCCTAAGCGCCCGGGCCACGTAGCCGCGGGTGTACGAAGGCGGGATCACCGAGTCCACGTAGCCGCGTTCGGCCGCCATGTAGGGGTTGCACAGGGTGTCCTCGTACTCCTGCTGCAGGTCCGCGCGCAGGCCCTCGACATCCTGGCCGTTCTCCGCGGCCTGGGCCAGTGTCTTGCGGTGCACGATGTTCGTCGCTCCCTGCGCACCCATCACGGCGATCTGCGCGGTCGGCCAGGCCACGTTCATGTCCGCGCCCAGGTGCTTGGAGCCCATCACGTCGTAGGCGCCGCCGTAGGCCTTGCGGGTGATCACGGTGACCTTCGGGACGGTGGCCTCGGCGTAGGCGTAGATCAGCTTGGCGCCGCGCCGGATGATCCCGTTCCACTCCTGGTCGGTGCCCGGCAGGAACCCCGGCACGTCGACGAAGGTGAGCACCGGGATGTTGAACGCGTCGCAGGTGCGCACGAACCGGGCGGCCTTCTCGCTGGCGTGGATGTCCAGGCAGCCGGCGAACTGGGTGGGCTGGTTGGCCACGATCCCGACGCTGTGCCCCTCCACCCGGCCGAAGCCGACCAGGATGTTCGGCGCGTAGAGCGGGTGCACCTCGAGGAACTCGCCGTCGTCGATCACCCGGGTGATCACCTCGTGCATGTCGTACGGCTGGTGCGGCGAGTTCGGGATCAGCGTGTCCAGCTCGAGGTCGGCGGCGTGCACGGTCTCGGCGACCGGACCGGTCTCCTCGAACCCCTCGAACACCGGCGGGTCGGACATGTTGTTGGACGGCAGGAAGGACAGCAGCTCCTTGACGTAGGAGACCGCGTCCTCCTCGTCGACGGCCAGGTAGTGCGCGTTGCCCGACTTGGTGTTGTGCGTGCGCGCGCCGCCCAGCTCCTCGAAGCCGACGTCCTCGCCGGTCACCGTCTTGATCACGTCCGGGCCGGTGATGAACATCTGCGAGGTCTTGTCGACCATGATCACGAAGTCGGTGAGCGCGGGCGAGTACACGTGCCCGCCGGCGTTCGCGCCCATGATCAGCGAGATCTGCGGGACCACGCCGGAGGCCCGGGTGTTGCGGAAGAAGATCTCGCCGTAGAGGCCGAGCGAGACCACGCCCTCCTGGATCCGCGCGCCGCCGCCCTCGTTGATGCCGATGATCGGGCGGCCGGTCTTCATCGCCAGGTCCATCACCTTGACGATCTTTTCGCCGTAGACCTCGCCCAGCGAGCCGCCGAACACGGTGACGTCCTGGCTGAACACGCACACCGGGCGGCCGTCGATGGTGCCGTAGCCGGTCACCACGCCGTCGCCGTACGGACGGTTCTTCTCCTGCCCGAAGTTGGTGGACCGGTGCCGGGCCAGCTCGTCCAGCTCGATGAACGAGCCGGGGTCGAGCAGCATGTCGATCCGCTCGCGCGCGGTCTTCTTGCCCCGGGTGTGCTGGCGCTCGACGGCCCGCGCCGAGCCGGCGTGCACCGCCTCGTCGTTGCGGTGGTAGAGGTCGGCCAGCTTGCCGGCCGTCGTGTGGATGTCCGGCGTTCGATCGCTGTGCTCGGGCGGCGACCCGACCGGCTGCGTCGCACTGCTCATGCCGTGTTCTCCAACTCGGGAATGTTGGCCATGGTCGTCGGTCGCCTCGGGTGGTGGGTCACCGGACCGCTCCTCGGGCAGACCTCGTTCCTCGGCCTACCCTCGTCGCGGTAGGCCAACTCCCTCGCCGAGGCATTCGCAAGCTCATGACCAGGCAGCGTAATCGGGAACGCCTCCCGCCCGGCCGGAGGAGTGTTCACCGTCTCGCTGGAGTCCGGCTACGGTGTTGCCCTGTGTCGAGCGAAGATCGGCCCTTGCGGGCCGAGGAGCTGCAGAAGGCCCTGGTGGCGCCGTTCGGGCCGTTCGCGGCGCTGGACGTGGTATCGAGCACGGGATCGACCAACGCCGACCTGATCGCGGCCGCGGCGGGCGGGGCCGCCGACCGGACCGTGCTGATCGCCGAGCGGCAGACGGCGGGGCGGGGGCGGCGCTCGCGGGAATGGGTCTCGCCGCCGGCCGCGGGCGTGTACCTCAGCGTGCTGCTGCGCCCCGACGGGGTGCCGGCGGCGCGGCTGGGCTCGCTGGCGGTGGTCGCCGGGCTGGCCCTGGTCCGCGCCGTGCGGGAGGCGGCCGGGGTGGAGGCCGTGCTGAAGTGGCCCAACGACCTGCTGATCGGTGACGCCAAGTGCGCGGGGGTGCTGTCCGAGGCGGTGGCCGGCGGATCCGGTGTGGTGGTGGGGATCGGGCTGAACGTGGACCCGCTGCCGGTCGAGGTGCCGGCCGGGCCGGGTGGGCTGGCCGCGACGTCGCTCGCCGAGGCCGGGGCGGCGGTCACCGACCGGACGGAGATCGCCGGCGTGCTGCTCATCGCGTTCGCCACGCTCGAGTCGGCCTGGCGGGCGTCGGCCGGGGACCTCGACGCGTCCGGGCTGCTCGGCGCGTACCGGGAGGCCTGCGCGACGCTCGGCCGCGAGGTGGTGGTCGAGCTGGCGGACGGCTCGGACCTGCACGGGGTGGCGACCGGGCTGGAGGCGGGTGGCGAACTGGTGATCACCGGTGCGGACGGGACGGAGACCGCGGTGTCCGCGGGCGACGTGGTGCACCTGCGATGAAGGGGGCCTTCCTCACGCCGGAGGTGAGGAAGGCCCCCTTCATCGCACTGCCCGTCGGGGCCGAGTTGCCGAGTCCGCGGTACCGGTGCAGGGCAGCGCCGGTACGGTTACCGCGACAACACGACGGTGCCGCTAGTCGGGAGGAACACCGTGGCCTATCCAGAGGACCTGATGAGCGAAGGCGAGCAGGTCGTCGCGCACAAGCACTCGCACTGGAAGATGCTGCTGCTGCCGTATCTGGCGCTGATCGTCACGCTGGGCCTCGGCATCTGGCTCGCCCTCCTGGCCAAGGACGCCACCTCGCCGTGGAACTCCATTGGGCTGATCGCCATCGGGGTCGTGGCGCTCACCTCGATCGTGTGGCTGTTCCTGGTGCCGTTCGTCCGCTGGCGCACCACGCACTTCGTGATCACCACGGACCGGGTGATGGCGCGCGAGGGCGTGATCAACCGGTCCAGCATCGACATCCCGATGTCCCGGATCAGCAGCGTCCGGTTCAAGCAGGGCCTCACCGACCGGATCTTCGGCTGCGGCACGCTGATCATCGAGTCGTCCTCCCAGGAGCCGCTCGAGTTCGATGACATCCCCAAGGTCGAGCAGATCCACTCGTTCATCTACCGCGAGGTGAACGACAACCCGCTGGACGACTACCACAAGCGCGCCCCGCAGCCGACCCAGTCGTACCCGCAGCAGGACAACCGGCGCGGTTAGCTTTGCCCGTCCGGGAGCTGGGGCTGCCGGTCCGGGTGTCCTCGCCCGGCGGCCTGCCGGAGCGCGTCACGATCTGGGAGGTCGGGCCGCGCGACGGGCTGCAGAACGAGCAGGCCGTGATTCCCGTCGAGGTGAAGCTGGAGTTCCTCGACCGGCTCGCCGGCGCCGGCCTGACCACGATCGAGGCGACCAGCTTCGTGCACCCGAAATGGGTGCCGCAGCTCGCCGACGCCGAGGAACTCCTTGCCGGGCTTCGGTTCCGGGACGGCGTGCGCTACCCGGTGCTGGTGCCCAACGAGCGCGGGCTGGACCGCGCGCTGGCCGCCGGCGTACGGCACATCGCGATCTTCGCCAGCGCCACCGAGACGTTCGCCAACCGCAACCTCAACCGCACGCTGGACGAGCAGTTCGCCATGTTCGACCCGGTGGTGACCCGGGCCCGGGCCGAGGGGCTGGACGTCCGCGGCTACGTGTCGATGTGCTTCGGCGACCCGTGGGAGGGCGCGGTCGACCCGGCGCAGGTCGTCGCCGTCGGCACCCGGCTGCTCGACATGGGCTGCTCGCAGCTCTCCCTCGGTGACACCATCGGTGTGGCCACGGCCGGTCAGGTCGAGTCCCTGCTCGGCGCCTTCCCTTCCGTAGAGCCCCTTGCCGTGCATTTCCACGACACCTACGGTCAGGCGCTGAGCAACACCCTGGCCGCGCTCCGGCTCGGAGTGTCCACTGTGGACTCCTCGGCGGGTGGCCTGGGTGGCTGCCCGTACGCCGAGTCGGCCACCGGCAACCTGGCCACCGAGGACCTGGTCTGGCTGCTGGACGGCCTCGGCGTGCGAACCGGCGTCGACCTGGACGCGCTCGCCGACACCAGCGCGTGGCTCGCCGGAAAGCTCGGCCGGCCCAGCCCCTCCCGCGTGGTCCGGGCGCTGCGAGGCTGAGCGGGGTCACGTTGCGGCGCTTAACATCACCCGAAGGTGGTGGAACCGACTCCGGCGGGACAACGTCCAACTCCTGCCGGCGCCCAAGTAGCAAGCGGAGGTGGCCTTGAGTTCTGACCACCAGGCCCAAGTCGAGGAATTGCTTGCCGATTACCGGCGCAGCCGCGACCAGCTTGCCTCCGTACACCAGAAGCTCGCCGCCGTACGCGAGTCCGCGACCAGCCCGGACGGCCTGGTGAAGGCCACCGTCGGTCCGGACGGGGTGCTGGTCGACCTGGAGTTCTCCGACGTGGCGTACCGCAACTACCGGCCGGAACGGCTGGCCGAGCTGATCGTCGACGCCACCGCCGCGGCCGCGGCCAAGGCGGCCCGGGTGGCGAACGACCTGGTCGCGCCGGTGCTCCCGGCGGACACCGACCCGGAGGCGTTGCTCCGCGGCACCGCCGACCTCACGCCGGCCGAGCTCGTCCCGCCGGCCCCAGTGGTGATGGACGACAGCTTCGAGAACCGGGCGACCTGGCTCGACAGCGGAGGGCAGCGGCGATGACCGGCCAGGGTTTCAGCGCCGACGTCGACCGCCTCACCGCGCAGGCCGGCGAGTTCCCGGCTCTGGCCGAGCGGGCCGGCGCGATCCACCGCGAGCTGTCCGGCACGCTCACCGAGCTGGGCGCGTGCTGGGGCACGGACGGCGTGGGCCGGAGCTTCGCCGCCGCGCACGCCGAGCCGTCCGGCGTAACCCTCGACGGGCTCGGCTCGTTGCCGGATCAACTGGGTTCGGTCGGCACCCGGTTCAGCGAGACCGCGACGGCCTACCGCGAGCAGGACGCGGCCGGCGCCCAGCAGATCAACGCGGCCGACGCCTAGGGGTTCGCCATGGGAATCCAGCTGCCACCGGAGCTTGCCAGTGTGGCCGCACAGGCCGGCGTGCGTTGGCCAGAGGCCGACGAGGACAAGATGCGCCAGTCCGCGCAGGCCTGGCGGGACGCCGGCACCAAGCTCACCACGCTGACCCGCGACGCCGACCGCACCGCCGGGGGTGCGCTGGGCGCCGTCCACGGCGATACCGGCGACGCCGCCCGCCGGCACTGGTCCGGATTCGTGCATCCCGATCACGGCCACCTCACCGCCACCGCGCGCGGCTGCCACCACGCCGCCGACCGCCTCGACCACGCGGCCAACCAGGTCGGCGCCGCCAAGCTCGAGATCGTCCGGAACCTGGTCAACCTGGCCAAGAACTCCGACGCCGCACACGGCGCGGCCGCCTCCGGCCACCCGAACGCCCTGCTCGGCCTGGACACCGCCATCCGCGGCACCGCCGCCAACGTCCAGCACATCACCAACACCCTCGAGCGCGCCGTTCAACCCGCCACCGGCGTCGACGTGTCCAACACCCAGAACCTGGTCAACCCCAACCCCGGCCAGCACCGGGGCATTTTCGAGTCGGTGGCCGCCATGGCGAACGACATCCCCCAGACCGCGACCGGCGCGGCCGGCAACCTGGTGCAGGGCGTGGTCGGCGGCCCGACCCAGGGTTCGCCGGGTCCGGCCGGCAGCGTGCTGCAGGGGACGACGAACGTCCTGAGCAACACCGTCCACGCCATGCCGCAGGTGGCCGCCGACACCACGGGTTACGTGGGCGACACGGCGCAACGCGTCGTCGGCCCGCCCGGACAGGTGGCACCCGGCGGTCACGGCTCTGGATTTCCGGTGGTCGGCAACCCGGAGATCACCGGTCCGGTCCGGATCCCGCCCAGTGACGCCGGCTCCAGCTTCGGCCACGGCGGGCCGGTTCATGTCGACCTGCCCACCCCGCCAACCGGGGTGCCGTTGGGCCCCGGTCAGACGGTGCAAGCCGGCCTCGGAGCCGGCGTCCTCGACCCGTTGGCCCCCGCCCACGTCAACCCGGTCCAGGCGCCGGGCGGGCCGCTGCCCGGCGGTGGCCCGCTGCCCGGCGGCGGATCCGCGACCCCGGGCGGCCAGCTCCCCGGACTCGGCGCGCCACCGGCAGGTGGCGGTCCCGCACTCGGCATCCCGTCACCCGGCGGAGGCGCCGGCCCCATTCCGGTGGCCCCGGCCCCCCGTGCCGGCGGAGCGGTGCCGGGCGTCCCACTCGGTGGCGCGGCGCCGGTACCGGCCGGCCCGCTTCGCGGCGGAGCGGTGCCAGGAGCCCCGATCGGTGGTGCCACACCGGGTGCTCCGGTCGGCGGCGGCGCGCCGATGTCCCCCAATCAGCCCCGTGCCGGGGGAGCGGTACCGGGCGGTCCGCCCGGTACCGCCGCGCCAACCCCTGGCGAACCCCGCGCCGGTGGTGCCGCGCCGGGCGCTCCGGCCGGTGGCGCCGCTCCACCTCCGGCTGCCAACCAGCCCCGTGGCGCGGCCTCTGGTGGCGGCGCACCCGTCCCGACCACGGACCAGCCGCGCCCGGCCGATGGCGCGCGCGGAGCCGGCGCCGCAACGGGTTCGGCCCCCGACCAGCCGCGCACCGCCGACCGCGCGGGCGGCGCGGGGCCTACCAGCCAGAGCCGTGGTGCGGTGGCCATGGCCATACCTCCATCGGCGACCCAGACGTCCGCTCCTGGTCAGCCCGGCGGACCCACGGACCCGCAGGACACGCCCGACGTGCTGTTCTGGGTGCACATGTTCCCGATGGGCCACATGCCGGTGCGGTCCGAGCGGCCGGCCCGGCAGCTTCCGCCGCCACCGGCCGAGGTGGACTACGCGCCGGGCCTGCGGTTCGGGCCCAGTGATCATCCCGAGCACCACCGGGTGGAGAGCTGGTGGCGGCTCGACGAGCTGCGCGCCGGGGTTCCGCCGCTCGAGCCGCAACCCGGGCTGCCGGCCGACGACCCGCGGGTGGCGGTGCTCGCCGAGGGCCACGATCCGTTGGGCGGCCAGCACGAGCGCGACTGGGACCGCCGGTACCTGGTGCGGCTCGGCAGCGTCACCGCGCAGGGCATCACCAGCGAGGGCCAGGAGTACGCGTGGCCGCCGGGCGAGATCCACCCCGAGGGCGGGAGCGCGCCGGGCGAGCCGGAGATGCTGGCCGAGGGCACCGTGATCGACCGGTTCGGCGCGCCCGACGGACGGGTGTTCTCCTTGGACGGCACGGAGTTCGCCCGCCGCTCGCTGCCGCACGGGTACCTCGGGGCCGGCTACCACCGGTACCGCGTCACCCGCCCGGTACCGGCCTGGCGCAGCGTGTCCGCCGCCTGGTTCGGCCAGTCGGGCGGCGGCGAGCGGTACCGCACCACGTACTCGGCCGCCGAGCTGCTGGCCCTGGGCTACCTGTCGGACATCACCGGAGGCGCCGAATGAACGCGGAGTCCATTGTGGAATGGCTGGCCGCGGTCGGTGTTCCGGCCGAGGTGATCTCCATCGGGGCCGAGTCGGACAACGCCTGGTGCCTCGTCCGGGACGAGGTACCGGCCGAGGACGGCACCTTCGGCTGGGAGGTTTTCTGGCGGGAGCAGGGAAATCGCTACGACTGGGCGCGCTTCGACAGCGAGCAGGTCGCCTGCCACTACCTGTTCGGCCGGCTCACCTGGGCCCAGGTCGTCCGCGGGGCGGTGGGTGTGATCCCGGCACCGGCCGGCTGACAAGATCGGGGCATGAAGTTCGTTCTGGAAGTCGACCTCGACGAGCTGGCGCCCGACGCGGACGTCGTCAAGGAACTGGGCCGAATCCTTCGGTACTGGGCCGGAAACCTCCACTACTACGAGCTGAAGGCCGGCGACGGCGCGGCCGTCTCCGACTCGGCCTACCAGGAGGTCGGCCGCTGGAGCATCACCGACGGGTCAGGCCCGGGCGAGTAGCTCCAGCGCGGCCGCGTGCACGTGCCCGTTGGAGGACAGCGCCGAGCCGCCGTCGATGCGGGCCTCGCCGGACAGGTCGGTGAAGGCGCCGCCGGCCTCCTCGATCAGCACCTGCACCGCCGCCACGTCCCAGGCGTTGACGATCGGCTCCACGGCGATGTCCAGCGCGCCCTCGGCGACCAGGCAGTGCTGCCAGAAGTCGCCGAACGCCCGCGACTCCCAGCACGCGTTGACCAGGTCCAGGTACCGCTCCCGCGAGTGGTACGTCACCCACGAGTTGAGATCCGTCGTGGACAGGTACGCGTCCCCCAGGTCCCGCACGCCGGACACCGTCATGCGCCGCCGCGCACCGTCCGGATAGGACGTCCAGGCACCCTCCCCGGCAGCCGCCCACCACCGGCGGCCCAACGCCGGTGCGCTCACCACCCCCACCACCGGCCGCCTGTCGACCACCAGCGCGATCAGCGTCGCCCATGCCGGCACCCCGCGCAGGAAGTTCTTCGTCCCGTCGATCGGATCCAGCACCCAGGCCCGCCCGGCCGCCGGAATGGTCCCGCCCCGCTCCTCACCCACGACGTCGTCGCCGGCCCGCCCGGCCGCCAGCCGCTCCCGCACCGCGTCCTCGACGGCGGTGTCCGCGTCGGTCACCGGCGTCCGGTCCGGCTTGCGCGCCACCACCAGGTCCCGCGCCAGGAACCGCGCCCGGGTGATCTCGTCGGCCACGTCCGCCAGGCTCAGCGCGAAGATCAGGTCGTCACTCACCCGACGATGGTGCCACGCCTGCTGTGCTCCTCCAGCAGCCGCTGGCATTCGAGGAGGTTGGCCGCGTCGATGAACTGCTCGCCGACCCGATCCAGCGTGTCCGCCGGCCAGTCGTCATTGAACGGTTCGATTGCGCCCTCTGCCGGTGTGGTTGTCAATGTGACCGTCCATGTGGCATAAGCTCCGGGCAGTCTCCAGGTTCGCTCCACGGCCATACTGTTTCTCTCGGCCATACGGTCGGGCAAGTCCCATTCGGGTGACTGAGCTTTCCTTGCCATGGTGGCAAGGCGTAATCGTATGGCATGGCCAAACGCAAAGGTATTTCGGTCCGCCAGCGGCGGGTGTCCAGGGAGCTTCGTGCCCTCCGCGAAGAACGCGGCCTGAGCTGCAAAGACGTGGCGCTGGCGTTGGACTGTTCGGAGAGCAAAATCAGTCGCATGGAAACAGGCGAACGCGGCCTCTACGCCGACGATGTGGCGGCGGTGCTGGGATTCCTCCGCGCGCCTGGCAAGCTCCGCCAGCAACTCGTCGAACTGGTGCGCGACGGCGAAGCCAAGAACTGGCACGAGATCCACGGCAAGCTCCCCAGCAACTGGAAGGAACTCGTCGCCTTCGAACGCGAAGCCAGCGCCATCTACAGCTACGAGCCGCTGCTGATCTCCGGCCTGGTCCAAACCACTGACTACATCAGAACGCTCATCCAACATGGTAATCAAGATTTGTCCGAACCCGAATCGAGCTCGCTTGTCGAGGCCCGACTGCGACGCCAAATCGCGCTTGGCCGATCTAATGCACTCCAGCTGAACCTGGTGCTCGAGGAGATGGTGCTGCGCCGGACCATGGGCGATCCGGTGATGATGTACGGCCAGCTTCAGCATCTTCTGGCCGTCGCGGCTCGCCGGACCGTCACGCTTCAGGTGGTGCCTTTTGATGTGGAGGCCGCCCTGGTCACACAAGGCCCACTGCTGATCTTGGAATTTCCCACCCAACCAACTCTGTGTTACGAGGAGACCAGGTCCGGCAGCACGTTCCTGGAAGAGGAGGAGCACATCAACAGAGCTAGGCTTGCCTGGAAGCGGCTTCGGACCGTAGCCCTGTCGGCTGAGGATTCGCTGCGGCTGATTGCCGAGATCGCAGGCAAGTTGAGGAGCATGGCATGAACGGCCCGAAGTGGCGCAAGAGCAGCCGCAGCAACGCGAACCAGGCCAACTGTGTCGAGGTCTCGTTGGCGCCCGACGCTGTGGCGGTGCGGGACTCGAAGAACACCGGCGGGCCTGTGCTGATCTTCCCCGTCGCTGGTTGGGCGGTGTTCCGCCAGACACGGAACTGACAGGTTGGGCCTACCCTTAGCGCGTGAGCGTGGTGCTGCTGGCCGAGGACGACACGGCGATCGCCGAGCCGCTGTCACGCGCGCTGCATCGCGAGGGCTACGAGGTGCAGGTCGTCGGGGACGGGCACGGGGCGCTGGAGGCGGCCAACTCGGGGGCGGTCGACCTGCTGGTGCTCGACCTCGGGCTGCCCGGCATCGACGGGCTGGACGTGTGTAGGAGACTCCGGGCCGCGGGCCGGTCGATCCCGGTGCTGATGCTGACCGCGCGGGCCGACGAGGTCGACTTCGTGGTGGGCCTGGACGCGGGGGCCGACGACTACGTGGCCAAACCGTTCCGGCTGGCCGAGCTGCTGGCCCGGATCCGCGCGCTGCTGCGCCGCCGGGCACCCGGCACGATCGAGGTGAACGGCGTGCGGATGGATCTCGCCGCGCGCCTGGTCACCCTGGACGGCCAGGAGATCACCCTGGCCAACAAGGAGTTCGAACTGCTCCGGGTGCTGATCCAGCGCGCCGGGCAGGTGGTCACCCGGGACGAGATCCTCACCGAGGTGTGGAACGGCCCGGAGCTCAAGACCAGCAAGACGCTGGACATGCACATGTCCTGGCTGCGCCGCAAGCTCGGTGAGGACGGCGCCCGGTCCAGTGAGCAGCGCATCGCGACCGTGCGGGGGGTCGGCTTCCGGTTCAACACGGACTGAACCCGTGCGCCGACGCATCCTCCTGGCGATCCTGCTGGCCGTCGCGGTCACCGCGTGCGCCCTCGGGATCCCCCTCGGCTACGCCTCCTTCCAGGTGGTGGAGAGCCTGACCAGGGAGGACCTGGCGGCCCGTGCCCAGCAGATCGCGGCCACCCTGGACGACACGATCGCCAGTGGCCAGCCCGTGGACCTGTCCGACGTCCAGCTCGCGGTCCCGACCGGCGGCCGCCTCGTGGTCGAGCTCGCCGCCGGCGAGGAACGCACGCTCGGCCCCGACCTCCCCGGCGACACCGTCACCGAGGAGGTGCCGATCGTGCACCAGGGCCGCGTCCGCCTCTCCGTCGACGCCGGCCCCATGCACACCCGCCAAGCCCAGGTCGCCGCCCTGGTAGCACTCGTCGTGATCGGCACCGTCGGCATCGGCACCCTCGTCGCGATGGTCACCGCCCGCCGCCTGGCCCGCCCACTCCGGCACGTCGCCGACCGCGCCTCCCGCCTCGGCGCCGGCGACTTCCGCCTCGACCGCACCCGCTACGACGTCGCCGAGCTCGACTCCGTCGCCGAAGCCCTCGACACCTCCGCCACCGCCCTCGCCCAGCTCGTCCAACGCGAACGCGAGCTCGTCGGCGACGTCTCCCACCAACTCCGCAGCCGCCTCACCGCCCTGCAACTGCGCCTCGAAACCCTCGTCGCGATCGGCGACGAAGAAGCCGCCGCCGAAGCCCAAGCCGCCCTCGAACAGGCCGAACGCCTCGCCGACGTCCTCGACGACATGCTCGCCGCCACCCGTGAAGCCCGAGCCGCCGGCGCCGAACCGGTCGACCTCGGCCGGGAGCTCGTCACCATCGCCGACGAATGGCGCCCACCCCTCCGCGCCGCCGGCCGCTCCCTCAAAGTCAAGGTCCCCCAAGGCCTCCTCGCCAAAGTCTCCCCCGCCCGCCTCCGCGAAGCCGTCGGCGTCCTCCTCGACAACGCCCTCCGCCACGGCGCCGGCACGGTGTCGCTATCCGCCCGCAGCGGCGACGGCGCCCTCAACACCGAAACCGTCGTCATCGAGGTGTCCGACTCCGGCGGCGGCGTCCCCGACGAACTAGCCGCCCACATCTTCGAACGCGGCGTCTCCGGCTCCGGCTCGACGGGCCTCGGCCTAGCCCTAGCCCGCGCCCTCATCGACTCCGACGGCGGCCGCCTGGAACTCTCCACCGCCCGCCCCCCGACCTTCACCCTCTTCCTCCCCGTCCCCCGGGCCGCCGACGTCCGCGGCGTCCGCTGGCCCACTGAGCGCGCCCCCCGCTAGTAGTCCAGCCGCCACGTCGTGATCTCCCGTGATCTCCCCGATGCCGTTGTGACCACAGGTGCTCGTGTGACACCGCCCGGTGGAGCGAAGGCCACCTTCAGGACACTCAACGCCAATGCCAGGGACTTTAAGCCGGGGTGAGTGTTGATCACGGTTGGTGGGTGATCGGCGTGGTGAGCTGACGGGCAACGAGGCTCCGCGCTAGGACTGGTGATTGTCGAAGATCATCAGTTGGAGCGGGGAGCCTCGTTGGT
>NZ_DASYTH010000079.1:0-29559 GCF_036002505.1 Actinophytocola sp.
GGCACCGTCCCCGACATCGGTGCCACACCGCGCCTTTCCACCCCCGGTCAGGTCAGGCCAGTGCTTCGGTCGGGGCGAGGCGGGCGGCGCGCATGGCGGGGTAGACGCCGGCCAGGGCGCCGACCAGGGCGGCGACGCCGACCCCGCCGAGGAGGGCGATCGGTGGGAAAACGGCGGGCCAGTGCTTGCTCAGGGCGTAGACGGCGGTGACGCCGACCCCGATCAGCACACCGACGATGCCGCCGAGGCTGGACAGCAGCACGGACTCGGCGAGGAACTGGCCGCGCACCTGGCGCCGGGTCGCGCCGAGGGCCCGGCGCAGGCCGATCTCCCGGCGCCGCTCGAGCACCGCGATCACCATCGTGTTGGCCACGCCGACGCCGCCGACCAGCAGCGCGACCCCGCCGAGGGCCAGGAACAACGCGTTGTACGAGCTGTCCGCGAGCCGCTGGGCGGCCAGCGCCTCGGACGGGAGCGCCACCTGGACCTCGTTCGGCCGCTCCGGGCTGATGGTGCGCGCGAGCACCCCGCGGACGGCCTCCACCTGGTCGCTCTCCACCCGCAGGTAGATCGCGCCCGGGTGCCCGCCGAAGTCGAGCCGCTCCATCGCGGCCGTCCAGCCGACCAGCACGGACCGCTCGATCTCCGGCGCCAGCGGCATCTTGTCCAGGATGCCGATCACGGTGAACCACTGCCCGCCGATCCACACCTGGCGGGAGGCACCGGGGGTGACCCGGTCGACACCCAGCCGGGTGGCCGCGACCGCGCCGAGCACCACCGTCGGGTAGCGCTCGGTGACCGCGTCCAGGAATCGTCCACTGTGGACGCTGCCGCGCAGGGTGCGCAACAGGTCCGGTGTGGCCGCGTACACGGCCAGCCCGCTGGTCTCCGCGGCGTCCACCCGGTCGCTGCGGCGCACCGTCGCGGACACCACGCCGACCCCGGACACGTCGGTCACCGGCCCGATCCGGCGCACCATCGGCACCGCGGTCTCCGGCAACTCGGCGTTGTCCCCACCGAACGTCCGGCCGGGCGCCGCGGTCAGCAGGTTCGGACCGAGAGCGGCGATCTCGTCCCGGAGCGCCTGCGCACTCGACGCCGGGATGCTCACCACCGCGATCATCGCCGCGATCCCGATCGCGATGCCCAGCGCGGAGAGCACCGCTCGCAGCGGCCGGGTGCGCATGCCGTGCCCACCCAGCCGCAGCACGTCCCGCGGCCCCAGCCGGCGCGGACGAGGCAGCGGCACGGTGTCATCGGGACTCGCTCCGCTCGACGGCGGCGGTATGGAAACCAGCGTGGTCACCGGCCCACCCCCACGGTCTGCGCGGTGTCCAGCCGCACCTCGCCGTCCAGCACCTCGATCCGCCGGCGGGCGGACGCGGCGATCGCGTGGTCGTGGGTGACCAGCACGACCGTGGTGCCGGCCGCGTTGAGCTCCACCAGCAGGCGCAGGATCTCCGAACCGGTGTGGCTGTCCAGGTTACCGGTCGGCTCGTCGGCCAGCACGATCGCCGGCCGGTTCACCACCGCGCGGGCGATCGCCACCCGCTGGCGCTCCCCACCGGACAGCTCACCCGGCACGTGCCAGGCCCGGCGGGCCAGCCCCACCCGCTCCAACGCAGCCAGCGCGAGGCCGCGCCGCCGCCGCGCCGGCACCCCGGCGTAGGCCAGCCCGGCCGCCACGTTGTCCACCGCCGGCAACCCGTCGGTCAGGAAGAACTGCTGGAACACGAACCCGATCCAGCGCGAGCGCAGCGCCGAGAGCCGCCGGTCGGACAGCCGCGCCACGTCGTGCCCGCGCATCTCCACCCGTCCCGCACTCGGCCGGTCCAGCGTGCCCATCAGGTGCAGCAGCGTGGACTTCCCGGATCCGGACGGCCCGACGATGGCCACCAGCTCGCCCGGCTCGATGGTCAGCGAGACGTCACGCAACGCCTGCACCCCACCGGGGTACGTCCGGCTCGCCCCGTGCAGCGCCAGAACAGCGTTGGATTGGCTCGCTCCGCTCGCGCGAGCGGGCCTAAACGCTGATCCTGTTCCCGCCTTCGCTCCTTCGCGCGGCTCGGTCGCTCGTTCCTCGCTCCCTGCGCTGCTCGCAGTGTTTATTTCCGGCTCGATGGCGTAGCGCCAGTCAGGCATCGCCGGCCCGCTCAGGTCCTCGGTCATGACGTGGTCACCACCCGCATGCCGGGGGTCAGGTCGCCCTGGACCTCCACCTTGCCGTCGGCGAACAGGCCGGTCTGCACGGCGACCAGCCGGTGGTTCGACCCCTCGACGACCTCCACCGCGTAGCCGCCCTCGGACAGCGCCAGCAGCGCGCCGACCGGCACGGCCAGCACACCCTTCCGCGCGCCGGTGGTGAACGTGACGTCCACCGAGCCCGCGTCCAGCTCGCCCATCGCGGCCGGGTCGTCCAGCGTGACCGTCGCGTTGAACTTCTGCTCGCTGTTGTCGTTGCCGCTCGGCGTGGCCGGCGCGATCGAGGCGACCGTGCCGGCCGTCGACTTCCCGGCGACGGTCAGCCCGACCTTGGTGCCCGGCTTCGCCAGCTCCTTCTGCGAGGCCTTCAGCTCAACGGTCACCGCCCGGCCGGTCCCGGTGTACTTCAGTAGCTCGCCCTCGCCGCGCCCGCCGAGCTCGGCGCTGACCGAGCCGACCCGCACCGGACCGGACGTGACGATCACGTCGCCCATGTGCAGGACGCCGGTCTCGTCCAGCCCGAGCGCCTTCTGCCATTTCTTGATCGCGGTCGCGGTGGCGTCGGTGAACTTCTTGTCGGGTGTGCCGAAACCGGTGTACCCCAACGCTTTCAGGTTCTCCTCGAGCACCTTGACGTCCGGCCCGTCGGTCATGCCGGCGGCGAGGTCACGGTAGAGCGGGATGTCGGCGTAGAACAGCGGCACCGGCTTGGCGTCCACCTGGTACACGGTCTTCCCCCGCTCCAGCACGGTGCCCTGCGCCGGCACGGCGGTGATCGTGCCGGGCTTGCGACCGGACAGCGCGTGCTCCTCGCCGTAGCCCAGCTTCCCGTTCAGCGTCTGCCGTTCCGCGAGGTCCACCGTGGACACCTCGGCGGTGTCCGCCGGCGACGGACCCTGCGCCGCCGCGGCGGCCGGGCGCGAGCCGAGCCGGGTCATCACCACGCCCGTGCCCACGCCGAGCACCACGATCACCACCGCGCCGGCCACCAGCCACCGGATCCGGCGCCGGCGCCGCACCGCTCTGGGCCCGTCGGCCTCCATGAAGGGCTCGGTCACTTCGACCCGCCCGAACCGGAGGTACCGGAGGAGGAACCGCCGCCATCCTCCTTGGTCTCGAACTGCATCTTGCCGCCACTGCACTCCTCGGCGGCCTTCTTCATGACCTCGGGGTCGACCCGGTCGCCCTCACCCTGGCCGAACATCATGCCCGGACTGTTGGGGTCGGGGTCCGGCATGTTGATGCCGTGCTCCCGCATGCACTTGGCCATCTTGCGCGCCTCGTCGAGCTGCTGGGCGTCCAGCTTGGGCGGCTTCCCGCCGTTGGGCAGCAGCGACTTGCACGCCTCGTTGGCCTTGTCGATCTTCTCCTTGTCCGGCCCGGCACCCTGGATCACGATGCCCGGCCCGCCACCGGTGCTACCGCCGGCCTTGGGTGCGGGCGCGTTGGTCGGCTCGGGAATGTCGACGCCGTGCTCCTTCATGCACTTGGTGAAGTCCCGGATCTTGTCCTCGTCGCTGCGGCCGTCACTGGCCTGCTGCTGGTCGGACGGTGCCGCGGCCGCCGACGACAGCGATGCCACCTTGTTCCCGGCCGATCCCCCGGCACCACACGCCGTGACCAGCGCGAACGCCAGCGCGACGAGTGCGGCCAGCCGCCATCGAACGCTCATCACGAGTCCTTTCGCTCGGTTGTGGACACAGGTCTACGGATCGGGTGATTCGGGGGCGCTAAGCGAAAATCCTTATCCGGCGCTTACCCCGGGTTAGCGGACACTGGCGGCCATGCGGGTGCTTGTCGTGGAGGACGAGCGGCTCCTCGCCGACACCGTGGCCGAGGGGCTGCGCCGGCTGGCCATGGCCGTGGACGTCTGCTACGACGGCGACGCCGCGCTGGAACGCGTCGGGGTGCACGCCTACGACGTGGTGGTGCTCGACCGCGACCTGCCCGGGGCGCACGGCGACGACGTGTGCCGGCAGGTCATCGCGGCCGGCGGGGAGGCCAAGGTGATCATGCTGACCGCCGCCGGAGACGTGACCGACCGGGTCGCCGGCCTGTCCCTGGGCGCCGACGACTACCTCACCAAGCCGTTTGCGTTCGCCGAGCTGGTGGCCCGGGTGCAGGCCCTCGGCCGGCGGGCGCGGCCGGCGCTGCCGCCCGTGCTGGAGCGCGGCGGCGTGCTGCTGGACCTGCCGCGCCACCAGGTCTCCCGGGACGGCCGGCACGTTCTCTTGTCCCCCAAGGAGTTCGCCGTGCTGGAGGTGCTGATGCGGGCCGAGGGCGCCATCGTGAGCGCGGAGGACCTGCTGGAGAAGGCGTGGGACGAGCACGCCGACCCGTTCACCAACGCCGTCCGGGTGGCCGTGATGACGTTGCGCCGCAAGCTCGGCGATCCCCAGGTGATCGAGACGGTGCCCGGCGCCGGATACCGGATCGGGCCATGAGACGGTTGGGGAGGTGGCCGAGGCCCGGGTTGATCTTGCGCATGCAGGTTGGCAAGGCGTCAAGATCAGCGTTTCGGTCTCGGCTCGGGGAGCGTGTGACTGGTGGTGCTGCGGTGGCAGGGCCTGATGTCACGAAGGGACCCTTCCTGTCATTGAGCGTTCTCAAGGAGTCCTTCAGCACACTGACCAACGCCCCCCTGGCCCCGAACCACCCCGCCAAGCCGAGCCCGGGAGATCAACTCGGGGCTCCGCTCCCTGCCCAAGCCTTCTTTGAACCCAGCCACCCACTCAACCGCCGCACGTCAACAAAACCCGTGCGGAGCGAACACCAGACACCGGCCCGTCGCCGAAGGACGAGCGATCCCATCGCGGGGTACGCCACCGTCCGAGCTTGCGAGGTGATGGCATGAGGCTCTCGATGCGCGCCCGCTGGGCGCTGATGTTCGGCGGGCTGTTCCTGCTCGCCGGCACCGCTCTGCTGCTGATCAACTACGTGCTGGTGAACGAGATCGTCCCGCAGGCCGGCCTGTTCGTCTCCAACTTCGCCGGGGGGCCGGGCGTCAGCGGCGGGGCCACGGTCACCGCGCCGCCGCCCGTGCTCGACAAGCAGTTCTTCCAGAAAGGCGTGGAGGGAGCCGTCGACACCTTCCGCGCATCGGCCATGCAGAAGCTGCTGATCGCCTCCGGGATCGCCCTGGTCGTCACCGGGGTGCTCGCGGCCCTGCTCGGCTGGTGGACGGCCGGGCGCGCGCTGCGGCCGCTGAACACGATCACGTCGACGGCGCAGCGGCTCGGCGCGGAGAGCCTGGACCGGCGGATCAACCTGGACGGCCCGCAGGACGAGCTCAAGGAGCTGGCCGACACGTTCGACGGCATGCTCGACCGGCTGGCCGCCGCGTTCGACGGCCAGCGGCGGTTCGTCGCCAACGCCTCGCACGAGCTGCGCACCCCGCTCGCCGTGCAGCGCACGCTGATCGAGGTGGCCATGGCCGACCCGACCGCGACCCCGGAGCTGCTCCGGCTCGGCCAGCACCTGCTGCACACCAACGAGCGCAGCGAGCGGCTGATCGAGGGCCTGCTGGTGCTCGCCCGCAGCGACCAGGGCCTGGTCAGCCGGGTGCCGGTGCGGTTGGACGAGATCGTCGACGCGGTGCTGCGCTCGTCCGCGGCGATGGCCACCGAGCAGGGCGTGACGCTGGCCAGCGACCTCGAGCCGCGCGTGGTCATGGGCGACTCGGTGCTGCTCGAGCGGCTGGTCACCAACCTGGTGCACAACGCCATCAACTACAACGAGGACGGCGGCTCGGTGCTGATCCGCGTCGGCGATCGGCCGGCGCTGCTGGTCAGCAACACCGGGCCGGAGGTGCCGGCGTCCGCCGTGCCGGCGCTGTTCGAACCGTTCCGCCGGCTCAATCGGGAGCGCACCGCCAGCCGCGACGGCGCGGGCCTCGGCCTGTCGATCGTGCGCTCGGTGACGCACGCACACCACGGCATCGTCTACGCCAACCCGAACCACGGCGGCGGGCTGTGGATCGCGGTGGACCTTCCGTTACTGGAACGGACTATGACCTCGCTCTCTCCACGACCGGGTGCCGACCCCGCCATCAGCCGGGGTTGACAGACTGTAGGCATGACGACGACTGCCGACCCGACCACGCTCACACTGCCGGCCGAGCTCAAGCCGTCCGATGGGCGGTTCGGGTCCGGCCCGTCCAAGGTGCGGCCGGAGCACCTGGCCAAGCTGGCGGCCGAGGGCGCCGCGCTGATGGGCACCTCGCACCGGCAGAAGCCGGTCAAGTCGCTGGTCGGCCGGGTGCGCGCGGGCCTGCGCGAGCTGTTCGCGCTGCCCGAGGGCTACCAGGTCGTGCTCGGCAACGGCGGCGCGACGGCGTTCTGGGACGCGGCCGCGTTCGGCCTGGTGCGGGAGCGCGCGCAGCACTTCAGCTACGGCGAGTTCTCGGCGAAGTTCGCCAAGGCCACGGCCGCGCCGTTCCTGGCCGAGCCGGTGGTGGTCAAGGCCGAGCCCGGGACCGCGCCGGAGATCAGCTACGCGGCGGGCTGCGACCTCGTCGGCTGGGCGCACAACGAGACGTCGACCGGGGTCGCGGTGCCGGTTGCCCGACCCGCGGGCTCCGAGGGCGCGCTGGTCGCCATCGACGCCACCTCGGGCGCGGGCGGGCTGCCGGTGCGGGCCGAGGACTTCGACGTCTACTACTTCGCGCCGCAGAAGTCGTTCGCCTCCGACGGCGGGCTGTGGCTGGCGCTGATGAGCCCCGCGGCGCTGGAACGGGTGGCCGAGATCGGCGGCTCCGGCCGGTGGATCCCGGAGTTCCTGTCACTGACCACCGCGGTGGACAACTCGGTCAAGGACCAGACGTACAACACACCGGCCATCGCCACGCTCTACCTGCTGGCCGAGACCGTCGACTGGATGCTGGCGAACGGCGGGCTGGACTTCGCCGTCGGGCGGACCCGTGACTCGTCGGAGCGGCTCTACTCCTGGGCCGAGCGAACGGAGTACACGACGCCGTTCGTGGCCGACCCCGCGCACCGCTCACAGGTCGTCGGCACGATCGACTTCGCCGCCGACGTGGACGCCTCGGTCGTGGCGAAAGCGTTGCGCGCCAACGGCATCGTCGACGTCGAGCCGTACCGGAAGTTGGGCCGCAACCAGCTTCGGGTGGCCATGTACCCGGCCGTCGAGCCCGCCGATGTGACCGCGCTGACCCGCTGCGTCGACTGGTTGGTGGAGCGGATCTAATACTTCCTCGTGCGGCATCTGTACTCGGGCAAGGTCCGGGATCTGTACGAGATCGACGGCGACCTGCTGCTGGTCGCCTCGGACCGGATCTCGGTGTACGACGTCGTGCTGCCGACCCGGATTCCGGACAAGGGCGCGCTGCTGACGCAGTTGTCACTGTCCTGGTTCGAGCGGCTCTCGGAGGTCGCGCCGAATCACGTGATCTCCTCGGACGTGCCGGCGGAGTTCGCCGGGCGGGCGATCCGCTGCCGGCCGTTGACGATGGTGCCGGTGGAGTGCATCGCCCGGGGCTATCTCGCCGGGCTCGGCTGGCAGGAGTACCAGAAGCACGGGAGCGTCTCCGGGGTGCCGCTGCCGGCCGGTCTGCTCGAGGGCAGCCGGCTGCCGGAGCCGGTTTTCACGCCGACCACCAAGGCTTCCGAGGGGCACGACGAGTTCATGACGTTCGAGGACGTCGTCGGCTCGGTGGGCAGGGAGACCGCGGACCGCCTGCGCGAATTGACCTTGGAGCTGTACGCGCGGGGGGCGGCGCACGCGGCGGAGCGCGGAATCATCATCGCCGACACCAAGTTCGAGTTCGGCGTCGACGCCGAGGGGGTGCTGACGCTGGGCGACGAGGTGCTGACGTCGGACTCGTCGCGGTTCTGGCCGGCCGGCGAATGGCAGCCGGGGCGGCCGCAACGTTCGTACGACAAGCAGATCGTGCGCGACTGGGCGGCCGGGACGGGTTGGGACAAAACCCCGCCGGGGCCGGCGATTCCGGACGATGTCGTTGCGGCGACGCGGCTGCGCTACATCGAGGTGTACGAGTTGATCACCGGAAACACCTGGTCGGCGCCCGGCGCGCCTCGCCCGTGATCATGCAGGTGGCAACTACGGTGGACTTCACACACCGAGGTGAAGTCTGTTCAAAGCCATGAGGAGGCCTGCGATGCGAGCGCTGCGGATCGTCGGGCTCGAGGATGACGGTCGCACCGTCATCCTCGAGGACCCGGCCCGTGGCGAGCGTTTCTCACTTCCCGCGGACGAGCGGCTGCGCGCGGCAGCCCGGGGAGACATCACCCGACTCGGCCAGATCGCCATCGAGCTGGAGAGCCAGATGCGTCCTCGTGAGATCCAAGCCCGCATCCGCGCGGGAGAGTCCGTCGAACAGGTCGCGGCCGCGGCCGGGCTGCCGGAGCACCGCGTCGAGCGGTTCGCCTATCCGGTGCTGCTCGAGCGTTCCCGCACCGCGGAGCTGGCGCAGCGGGCGCACCCGGTGCGCGAGGACGGGCCCGACGTGCAGACCCTGGGCGAGGTCGTGTCGCACGCGTTCGGCCTGCGCGGGCAGGACTACTCGGTGGCCAACTGGGACTCGTGGCGCGGCGAGGACGGCAAGTGGGTCGTCCAGCTGTCCTGGACCGCCGGCCGCTCGTTCAACCGCGCGCACTGGGCGTTCCACCCGGGGGCGCACGGCGGCACCGTCACGCCGATGGACGACCACGCGCTGGACCTGCTGGACCCGTCGTCCAACCGGCCGCTGCGCACGGTCCGCCCGGTCACCCAGCTCGCCCAGCAGGCGCTCGAGGTGCAGCAGGCCGAGCCGCGCACCGAGCGGCACGCGGTCAACGGCGGCGAGCCGCCGCGCCGGGCCGCCACCCCGCCGGCGCCGGAGCCCGAGCCGGAGATCCGCACCGAGCAGGAGTTCGTCGAGGACTTCGAGCTGACCCCCGAGCCCAAGCCCGCCGAGCCCGCGGTCGCGGCCGAGCCAGTCCCGGCCCCCACCCGTACACCCGCTCCGGCTCCGCAACCGCAGGTTGCCGCCCCGGCCCCGACCCAAACCTCCGCCCCCGGTACCTCGGCGCAGCGGAGCCCAGCCGCCGCTCCCGCGACGCCGGCGCCGGCCGCTCAGGAGCCCGAGCCTCCCGCCGCGCCGGCGGCGCCCGCCGCTTCGGGCCGCCGCACCAAGACCAAGAAGGGCCGCCCGGCCGTCCCCTCGTGGGAGGACGTGCTGCTCGGCACCCGCTCCAACCGCGGCTAGGCGGTCAGCTGCGGCACCTGGTCCAGCAGGTGCAGGTCCCACCCCTCGCGCTCGCACCAGTCCTCGGCGTCCTCCCGGTTGAGCGGCGTCGAGCTGGCCGGCGCCGGTCCCCCGAGCCGCGTCCACCCGTCCGGTGCGAGCACGTACAGCTGCCCGTCCCGCAGGGCCAGCAACCGCCCCTCCGGAAATCCCGCGAGTCCCCACTTCCAGCACACGAGTTCCCGGTTCCAGCACGCGAGTCCGACATTCGGGCCCCTGAGTTCGACGCTCGGAACACCCAACTCGCACTCCCGAACCGGGAACTCGCCGTCTTGAACCGGGGACTCGCGCTCCTGAACCGGGGACTCGCGCCGGGCTTGACCTCCAGCGCACTGGAGCTTGCAGGCTAAAAGCAGATGCCCGCGACGGAGGCGATCCCTTACCGTCGACGGGGCGGCGAGGGGTGACCATGGCGGAAAAGGAACATCGGCACAAACGCGGCTCCAGTTGGGCCGCGATTCGACGGTTGGGACCCTATCTTCGGCCGGTACGCGGACGCATGATCGGCGCGATGCTGGCCGTGTTCTGCTCGATGGTGTGCGGCCTCACGATTCCGTTGCTGCTGCAGCGGATCCTGGACGGGCCGGTGGCGCACCGGGACGTCGGCGTGCTGCCCGTGCTGATCCTGGGCGTGGCCGTGCTCGGCGCCACCGAGGCACTGCTGTTCTTCGTGCGGCGCAAGCTCGTCACCCGCCCGATGACCACGGTCGAGGCGCGCATGCGCGACGACCTCTACAACCACCTGCAGCGCCTGCCGGTGTCGTTCCACGACGGCTGGCAGTCGGGGCAGCTGCTCTCCCGCGCGGTGTCGGACCTGTCGACCGTGCGCCGGTTCATCGCGTTCGCGGTGATCTTCCTGGTGGTCAACAGCATCATCCTGGTGCTGGGCCTGGTGCTGCTGCTGGTCATCGCGCCGGTGCTGGGCCTGGTGTCGCTGGTCTGCGCGGTGCCGCTGATCATGATCTCGACGCTGTACGAGACCCGGTACGCCGCGCTGTCCAGGAAGAGCCAGGACCAGGTGGGCGACCTGACCACCACGGTCGAGGAGTCCGTGCTCGGCATCCGGGTGCTCAAGGCGTTCGGCCGCGGCCCGCACCTGGCCGCCAAGTTCGCCCGGCAGGCCCGCGAGCTGCGCGGCACGGAGCTGCGCATGGTGGCGGTGGTGGCCCTGCTCTGGGCGGCGATCATCGTGCTGCCCGAGCTCAGCATCGGCGGCCACCTGCTGTTCGGCACCCGGGCGATCGTCAACGGGGACATGACGTTCGGCACGCTCGTCGCGGCCATCACGGTGGCCACCTACCTGCGCTGGCCGACCGACTCCATCGGCTGGCTGCTGGCCGAGACCAACCGGGCGGCCACCGCGCTGCAGCGGTACTGGGAGGTGCGGGACGCGCCGGTCACGATCACCGACCCGGAGCGCCCCCGCGCGCTGCCGAAACCGGTGCGCGGCCACGTCCGGTTCGAGAACGTCCACTTCGGACATCCCGGCGGCGGCGCCGAGGTGCTCCGCGGCGTCACCCTGGACCTGCGGCCCGGCGAGACCGTCGCGCTGGTGGGCGCCACCGGCACCGGCAAGACGACGCTGACCGCGCTGGTGCCGCGGCTGGCCGACGTGACCGGTGGAAAGATCACCATCGACGGCGTGGACATCCGCAAGCTCGCCCTCGCCGACCTCCGCGCGGTGGTGGCCACCGCGTTCGAGGACCCGATCCTGTTCTCCGCCAGCGTGCGGGAGAACGTGGCGCTCGGCGGGTCGAGGTCCGACGAGGACGTTCGGGAGGCGCTGCGCATCGCCCAGGCCGAGACGTTCGTGGACAACCTGCCGTGGGGCCTGGACACCCGGATCGGCGAGGAGGGCATGTCCCTGTCCGGCGGCCAGCGCCAGCGCCTCGCGCTCGCCCGGGCCGTGGTCGGCAAGCCGGCCGTGCTGGTGCTCGACGACCCACTGTCCGCTTTGGACGTTCAGACCGAGGCGGAGGTGGAGCACGCGCTGCGCAGCGTCCTGCGCGACGTGACCGCCCTGGTGGTCGCGCACCGCCCGAGCACCGTCCAGCTCGCCGACCGGGTGGCCCTGCTCCAGGACGGCCGCATCACCGCCGTCGGCACCCATTCCCGACTACTGGCCGACAGCCCCGACTATCGATCCCTACTGTCCACGTTGGACACCGAGCGGGACGAGGTGGTGGCGTGAGCGGATCGGCACAAGACCCGAGCGGGCCGGTGGTGTCTGGACTGACGAGCAGCGCAGGGAGCGAGGAGGAGGGGGTGGGGCCCGTCAGGGGGTCGGTATCAACACCGGCGACCGAGCAGCGCAGGAGGGAAGACACCACGTCAAGGCCCGCTCCCGCGAGCGGAGCGAGCCCAAACTGGCACGGTGTCGCCGCCGAGGATCTGACCGAGGTCACCCGGGCCGCGGGGCTGCGGCTGCAGGCGCGGTCGCGGCGGCTGCTGCGCTCGGTGCTGCGCCCGCACGTCGGCAAGGTCGTGCTCGGTCTGCTGCTGGTGATCATGGAGAACGCCGTCGGCTTGGCCGGGCCCTTGCTCATCGCGGCGGCGATCGACACCGGCGTGCCGGACGCGCTGCACGGCGACAGCACCGTGCTCGCCTGGTGCGTCGGCGGCTACGTGTTCACCGCGCTCGGCTCGGCCGGGTTCCGCTACCTGTTCCTGCGGGTGGCCGGCCGGCTCGGCCAGGACGTGCTGATCGAGCTGCGGCAGCGGATCTTCCGGCACGCGCAGCGGCTGTCCCTGCGGTTCCACGAGAAGTACACCTCCGGCCGGGTCATCTCCCGGATGACCAGCGACATCGACTCGATCAAGGATCTGCTCGAGGACGGCATGGAGGACATCCTGAGCGCCGGCCTGTCGGTGCTCGGCATCGGCACCATGCTGATCGTGCTGGACCCGCCGCTCGGGCTGCTGGTGCTGGCCGGGTTCGTCCCGCTGCTGCTGGTGACCCGCTGGTTCTACCGAAGCTCGCAGCAGACCTATCGCGGCACCAGCTCGGCCATCGCGAAGATCATCGTCCAGTTCGTGGAGACGATGAACGGCGTGCGGGCGGTGCAGGCGTTCCGCCGGGAGCCGCGCAATGCCGCGATCATGCACGAGCTGAACGGCGGGTTCCGCGACGCGCACGCCAAGGCGTTCGGCCTGATCGCCATCTACACCATGACCGTGCGCATCGTCGGCAACCTCTCGCTCGCCGTGGTGCTGGCGATCGGCGCGTGGCGGGTGGTCGGCGGCGGGCTCGAGCTCGGCGTGCTCACCGCGTTCACGCTGTACCTCCGCCGGTTCTACGACCCGCTGGACGAGCTGGCCATGTTCGCCAACACCTACTCCTCGGCCAGCGCCTCGCTGGAGAAGATCTCCGGCCTGCTGGAGGAGACGCCGGACGTCGACGAGCCACCCGACCCGGCGGCCCTCCCGGCGACCGCCAGCCAGGGCCGGGAGATCACGTTCGACCACGTGTCGTTCCGCTACGGCCCGGACACCCCGGTCGTGCTGCCCGAGCTGGACCTGCATATCCCGGCCGGGCAGACCGTCGCGCTGGTCGGCGCCACCGGCGCGGGCAAGTCCACGATCGCCAAGCTCGTCGCCCGGTTCTACGACCCGACCGCCGGCACGGTCGCGCTGGACGGCGTCGACCTCGCCCGGCTCACCGACGCCGACCTGCGCCGCGCGGTCGTCATGGTGACCCAGGAGAGCTTCCTGTTCGCCGGGTCGGTCGCGGACAACATCGCCCTGGGACGGCCGGACGCCACCCGCGCGGAGATCCGCGCCGCCGCCCGCGCGGTCGGCGCCGACCCGTTCGTCGCAGCGCTGCCCGACGGCTACGACACCGATGTGCGCAAACGCGGCGGCCGCCTGTCCGCCGGCCAGCGCCAGCTCGTCGCGTTCGCCCGCGCGTTCCTCGCCGACCCAACGGTCCTGGTGCTCGACGAGGCCACCTCCAGCCTCGACGTCCCCACCGAACGCGCCGTGCAGGCCGCGCTGGAGTCCGTGCTCGCCGAGCGCACCGCGATCATCATCGCGCACCGGCTGTCCACCGTGCTGATCGCCGACCGGGTGCTCGTGGTGGACGACGGCCGCATCGTCGAGGAAGGCTCGCCGGCCGACCTCATCGAGGGCACCACCGGCCGGTTCGCCACCCTCCACCAGACCTGGCTCGACTCCCTGGTCTAACCGAAGGTGCGGTGATTCTGCGTAGGCCTTCGGTGGTTCACCTGTGAAGCGTGTCGATCAAGCCGTTTGCTGTAGCCAGGAGCGATGGTGCTGCTGGCTACAGGACGCGCCTGTGTGTGCACGGTGGGGCCGAGCGTGGCGAACGCGTCCTTCCTCACGCCTAGGGTGACCAAGGACGCTTCCCCGCCGCACCTATCCGCCGGCGACTCGTGGTCAGGCAGCCAGAATCCCGACCGCCACAGGAGATCGCCTGCCCAGCTCAAACCTGATGTGCAAACAGTTGATCATTCGCAACTTCGGGCTAAAACAGGATGAACGGAACCGCGAGCCAGCCGGCGGCGATGGCGGCGCCGACGCCGTAGGCGACCCAGCGCCAGATCGGGGTGCGGCGGACCAGCCACACCGAGGGGAGCATGCCGGCGGTCACCACGATGTTGGACACGATGGCCAGCAACGGGTTCGTGGCGGCCAGCGTGTTCGCCAGGGTGATCACCGCGAACACCACGAGCACGAAGATGAACGCGGACACGGTGAGCCCGGTCAGCCACGGCACCGGCTCGGCCGGCGGGGCCTCGCGCGGCGCCGCCGGCTCGCCGGCCTCCGGCGGGTCCACAACGGACACCTCACCGGTGAGCGGATCCTCGTAGCCGACCGGGGCACCCATCGACGCGGCCAGCCGCTCGGCGAGCTGCCGCCCACGCCGCGAGATCACCGCGCCGGCCGGCCCCGGCTCCGACGTGGCGCTGCGCCGCACGGCCGAGGCCACCCGCGCCCACTCGTGCAGCGCCTCGGACAGGTCGCCGTCTAAGGCCAGGCTGAACGGGTCGACCTCCAGCTCGGCCTCGCCGTCCCGCCCGACCAGCACCGCACGCTCACCCACCGCGCGCAGCTGCATCCCCACCCCGTTCTCCGTCATCGGCTTCCCAGCACATGGAAGGCGACGGCTCCGGCGGTCGCCACGTTCAGCGAGTCCACGCCGCTGGCCATCGGTATCCGCACCGCGGCGTCGGCGGCGTCCATCGCCTCGGCCGTCAGCCCGTGGCCCTCCGACCCGAGCAGCACCGCCACCCGCTCGCCCGCATCGACGGAAGCCAGCGGCAGGCCCCCGCCCGGGGACAGCGCCAGCACCCGAAAACCCTGATCCCGCAACCACTTCAGCCCCGCCGGCCACGGCTCGACGACCCCGAACGGCACCGCGAGCACATGCCCCATCGACACCCGCACGCTCCGCCGGTACAGCGGATCCGCGCAGCCCGGCCCCAGCAGCACACCGTCCACACCGAACGCCGCGGCGTTGCGGAACAGCGCGCCCAGGTTCTCGTGATCCCCCACACCTTCCAGCACCGCCAGCAACCGCGCCCGCGTCACCAGCTCCTCCACCGGCAACCGGGCCGCCCGGTCCGCCACCGCCAGCACCCCGCGGTTGAGGTGAAACCCGACCACCCGCGCCATCACATCCGCCGAAGTGACATACGCCGGCACGTCAACCCCGGCCAAGTCGTCCGCCAGCTCCTCGAGCCGACGCTCGACCCCCAGCACCGCACGCACCGGGTATGCCGAGGCGAGCAGCCGCCGAACCACGACCACCCCCTCGGCGATGACCAGCCCCTTCCCCCCGGGCCGGTCCGGCCGCCGGTCCGCCCTGGTCAGGTCGCGGAAGTCGGCCAGGCGCGGATCCGCCGGATCGCTCACCTGGATCATCCACGCCACGACGCAAAGTGTGGCATGTAGCGCCTTCTAGCTGAGCGTCACGCCCAAAACCCGCGCTTGCACCTCATTGGGCGCTAGAAATTCGGGCTGCGCGTATGTCACGGTTGGTATCCCGCTCAGTTGGCGAGAGCCAACGTGTGGAGGAGGGCGGCATGGGACGCACTGTCACGACCGTGGCGTTCAGCCATGCGGACCGGCAGCGGTACCGGCAGAAGGTGCAGCGTTGCCTGGACGCGCTGGCGCGGATGCTCACCGAAGGCGGGTTCTCCCAGTCGCCGCCGCGGATGGGGCTGGAGATCGAGCTGAACCTGGTCGACGACGACCTGCAGCCGGCCATGGCCAACGCCGAGGTGCTGGAGAAGCTCAACGACCCGGCGTTCACCATCGAGCTGGCGCAGCACAACCTGGAGCTGAACGTGCGGCCCCGACCGGTCGCCGGGAACCAGGCCATCGAGCTGGAGCGGGAGCTGACCGACGCGCTCGCCGACGCCAACCTCAAGGCGCGGGACGCGGGGGCCAGCATCGTGATGACCGGCATGCTGCCGACGCTGCGCGAGGAGCACTTCAACCCGCGGTGGCTGTCCGACAGCCCGCGCTACGCCGTGCTCAACGACCAGATCTTCGCCGCCCGCGGTGAGGACATGGTGCTGCACATGGAAGGCCCGGCCATCCCCGGCCAGCGCTCGGAGAAACTGCGCAGCTACGCCGATTCCATCGTGCCGGAGTCGGCGTGCACGTCCGCGCAGCTGCACATGCAGGTGGAGCCGGACCAGTTCGCCGCGTACTGGAACGCCGCGCAGTGCCTGGCCGGCGTGCAGGTCGCCATCGCCGCCAACTCGCCCTTCTTGCTGCGTAAGGCTTTGTGGCACGAGACCCGGATCCCGTTGTTCTTGCAGGCCACCGACACCCGGCCGGAAGAGTTGAAGAACCAGGGGGTCCGGCCGCGGGTGTGGTTCGGTGAACGCTGGATAACGTCGATCTTCGACCTGTTCGAGGAGAACGTCCGGTACTTCCCCGGCCTGCTGCCGGAGATCGACGACGAGGACCCGCTGGAGGCGCTGGACTCCGGGCACGCCCCGCAACTTGCGGAGTTGCGGCTGCACAACGGAACCATCTGGCGCTGGAACCGGCCGGTGTACGACGTGACCGACGGCGTGCCGCACCTGCGGGTGGAGAACCGGGTGCTGCCGGCCGGTCCGACGGTGCTCGACCTGATCGCCAACGCGGCGTTCTTCTTCGGCGCGCAGCGGGCCCTGGCCACCGCGGACCGTCCACTGTGGACGAAGATGTCCTTCCAGGCGGCCGAGGAGAACCTGCACGCCGGGGCCCGGCACGCGTTCGGCGCGCAGCTGTACTGGCCGGGTGTGGGCTGGGTGCCGCCGGACGAGCTGGTGCTGCGGCTGCTGCTGCCGATGGCGCACGAGGGGCTACGCGACTGCGGCATGTCCGACGTCGCCCGGGAGCGCTACCTCGGCGTGATCGAACGGCGCTGCATTACCCGGCAGACCGGCTCCTCATGGCAGCGGGACACCGTGGCCCGGCTGGAGCACGGCGGCCTGGACCGGGACGCGGCGCTGGTGGCGATGCTGCGCCGGTACATCGAGCTGATGCAGTCCGGGTTGCCGGTGCACAGCTGGCCGGTCAGGTAACGAGGCCCCGCCCACACGGAGCAGGGCCTCGCCGTTCCCGAACTGACTGCCGCTCCCACCACGAAGCGGACGACTTAGGCTAGCCTAAGTTCCGCGTTGTTCGCAATCCGCCCAATGGGGTAGTTCCCCCCGGGGGGTCCGGGATGCGATGAAGGGGGCCTTTCTCGCACTGGACGTGAGGAAGGACGCATTCATCGCACTTCACGCCGCCCGTTCCAGCGCGACGGCCGGCTCCGGCAGCGCGACCTCACCGTGCGCCTGCGCCCGCCGGCGCCGCACCAGCACGTAACCGCCGACCAGGCCGGAGAGCGCCGCGATCGCGCCACCCACCAGGAACGGCGAGCGGCCGCCGAACTGCGCGGCCAGCCAGCCGACCATGGGTGCGCCGATCGGGTTGCCGCCCATGAACACCAGCATGTACAGCGCCATCACCCGGCCCTTCATCTCGGCCGGGACGGACAGCTGCATGGTGCTGTTGGCCGTGGTCATGAACGTCATCAGGGCCACCCCGACCGGGATCAGGGCGAGCCCGAACGTCAGGTAGCTCGGCATCAGCCCGGCGATCATCTCCAGCACGCCGAACGCGATCGCGGCGCGCACCAGCAGCTTCGGCCCGGGCCTGCCGCGGGTGCTGCGCCGCACGGCCAGCAGCGCCCCGGTCAGCGTGCCCACCGCGAGCAGCGTGGACAGCAGCCCGTACGCGTCGGCCTGCCGGTGGAACACGTTCGCCGCGGCGATGGCGAGCGTGGCGAAGAACGTGATGGCGAACGTGCTCACGCAGAACACCAGCGTCAGCAGGGTCAGCAGGTCCGGCCGGCCGCGCACGTAACGCAGCCCGGCCCGCAGCTGCCCGCGCCCACGCGCGGCACCCTTGCCGCGGTGCAGCTCGGCCGGGTTCATCCGGACCAGCTGGGCGATCACCGCGACCGTGCTCACCGCGTTGACCAGGAACACCCAGCCGGTGCCCACCCAGATGATCATCAAGCCGGCCACCGCCGGCCCGACCACCCGGGCCAGGTTGAACGTCGAGGAGTTCAGCGCGACGGCGTTGGCCAGGTGGTCCCGCCCGACCATCTCGGCCACGAACGACTGGCGGACCGGCATGTCCGCGGCGGCGAACACGCCGAGCGCGAAGCACAGCAGGTAGACCTGCCACAGCTGGACCAGCCCGGTCACATCCAGCACACCGAGCACCAGCGCGCACAGCGCCATCCCGACCTGCACCACGACCAGCAGCTTGCGCTTGTCCAACCGGTCGGCCAGCACCCCGGCCCACAGCGTGAACAGCAGCGTGGGCAGGAACTGCAGCGACGCCGCGACGCCCAGCGCCACCGGGTTGTTGCCGGTGAGCGTGAGCACCAGCCAGTCCTGCGCGATCCGCTGCATCCAGGTGCCGACGTTGGACACCACCTGTCCGGAGGCGAACAGCCGGTAGTTACGCACCTTCAGGGAGCCGAACATGCTCCGATGCTCTCGAGTGTCCGTTGAGGAATCGGCGAGCCCGGCTCGAGGAGATGGATCAGGTAGCCCGGAGTCCCGACCTGCTCGGTCCCGGCGTCTACCCATCCACGTCATCAGTCCGGTTGCCCCGCGATCTTCTCGATGATCTCCGCTGCCTGGGCGAGCGTCCTGCGCTCCGCTTCCGTCAGCTCCGCCAGCCGCTTGTCCAGCCACGCCTCCCGGGCCGAGATGTCGGCCAGCACGAGACCCAGACCCGACTCGGTCAGCGCCACGATGGACTGCCGGCCGTCGGTCGGGTGCGGCTTGCGGCTGACGTACCCGGCCTCCTCGAGGGCGGCGATCACGCGCGTCATCGACGGCGGCTGCACGACCTCCCTGGCGGCCAGCTCACCCGGCGTCATCGGGCCGCACTTCTTCAGCGTGGACAGCGCCGAGAACTGGGTGAGCGTGACGGTGTTGCCCGCCCGCTGCGCGCGGAACCTGCGGTTGAGCCGCATCACGGCCAGCCGGAGCCGGCTGGCCAGCGGCCGGTCGTTCCCCTCAGGCTCCCGCACGATCGTTAGCGTACCTCACTAACTAGTTTCCGGCCAGCTCAGCGGAACGCCGCCTCGATCGGACCGAGCGCGAAGTACACCACGAACGCCGCAGCGACGATCCACATCAGCGGGTGGATGCCGCGGGCCCGCCCGGTGAACGTCCGCAGCAGCACGAAGCTGACGAACCCCGCGCCGATGCCGTTGGTGATCGAGAACGTGAACGGCATGATCACGATGGTGAGAAACGCCGGCAGCCCGATGGTGAAGTCGGTGAAGTCGATCTCCCTGATCTGCAGCATCATCAGCGCGCCGACGATCACCAGCGCCGGCGCGGCCGCCTCGATCGGCACCACCTGGTACAGCGGGGTGAGGAACATCGCGCCGAGGAACAGCACCCCGGTCACCACGTTCGCCAGGCCCGTCCGCGCGCCCTCCGCGATGCCCGACGCCGACTCGATGTAGACCGTGTTCGAACTGGAGCTGGCCGCGCCGCCGGCGACCGCGCCGAGCCCGTCCACGAACAGCGCCTTGCCCACGCCGGGCAGTTGCCCCTCCCGGTCGAGCAGGCCGCCCTCCTTGCCCAGCCCGGTCATGGTGCCGATGGTGTCGAAGAAGTCGGTCAGCACCAGGCTGAACACCAGCAGCGTCGCGGTGATCACCGGCACCATCGTCCAGGCGTCGAAATCGAAGTTCCCCACCAGCGACAGGTCCGGGGTGTCCGCGATCCGGTCCGGTGCGGCCGGGTACTGCAGGTTCCAGCCCTTCGGGTTGGTGCCGCGCGACGGGCCGGCCTTCACGATCGCCTCGAGCACGATCGCGATCACCGCGCCGGCGATCACCCCGATCAGGATCGCGCCCTTCACCCGCTTCGCCACCAGGATCCCGGTGATGATCAACCCGAGCACGAACACCAGCGTCGGCCAGGACGCGATCGACCCGTTGATGCCCAGGCCCACCGGCACCGTGGTGTTCGCCGCGTCCGGCAGCCGGCGGACGAACCCGGCGTCCACCAACCCGATCAGGCAGATGAACAGGCCGATGCCCACCGCGATCGCGGACTTCAGCGGCGCCGGCACCGCGTTGAACACCATGGTGCGCACGCCGGTCACCACCAGCACCAGCACCACCAGCCCGTCCACCACGACCAGGCCCATCGCCGCCGGCCAGCTCATCTGCGGCGCGATCGTGACCGCCACGAACGCGTTCAGCCCGAGCCCGGTGGCCAGCGCGAACGGGTAGTTGGCGACCAGTCCGAAGAGGATGGTCATCACCCCGGCCACCAGCGCGGTCACCGCAGCGACCTGTGCGGTGGGCAGGATCGCGCCGAACGCGTCCTTGTGCGCACCCGGGTCGCTGGCCGAGAAACTGCCGATGATCAGCGGGTTCAGCACCACGATGTAGGCCATCGTGACGAACGTGACCAGCCCGCCGCGGATCTCCCGCGACGGCGTCGACCCCCGGGCACTGATCTTGAAGAACCGGTCCAGCGCCCCCCGCGCCGTCGCCGTCCTGGTCGTGGTAGCAGCCATGCGGGGTAGCCTCCCGGACGTGGCGTCCGATATGGAACCCGAAACACCAACCGATACACAGAAGTCACCTCCCCCGCCGCTGCCCGCCCGGCTGCTCGCCCTGCCGCCGCTGATCTACGCCGGCACCGCGGTGTGGTTCGCGGTGTTCTGCGTGCTGCTCGTCTTCCGGTACGGCTTCGACCTCGGCCCGCCGATCTGGCTGTGGACCGCCCTCTCCGGCGTGGCGCTGGGGATCATCGGCCTGCTCATCATGTGGTGGCAGCGCACGGCTTCCCGGCGCGGCGCCCGGGGTGCCCAGCGCGACCTGTAGAGAGGTGCGATGAAGGGGGCCTTTCTCGCACCGGGCGTGAGGAAGGCCCCCTTCATCGCACCTTGGTTACCCCAGCTGAGTGCGCGCTTCCGGCTCGTCGATGAGCGCGGCGAAGGTGTGCCGGTCCGGCCAGGTGTCGGTGACCCAGGCCAGCGCCCGGGCCAGCGCGGGCGCGGAGTCCTCAACGTGCACGCCGGCCGCGTCGACCCACCACTGCGCGCCGGGCAGCTCGTCGTGCACGAGCACCCCGCCGGCCGGGACCGGCACACCGAGCAGGTCGCACGCGGCGACCACGGCACCGAGTTCGGCCCAGCTCACGAACTCGCCCGCATTATCCACAATGGACTCTGTGGTGCTGCTGGCGAGCGGCAGGTCGAGCACCTCGGCGAGCGGCGCGGCCAGTAGGAAGTCGTCGCCTGCGGACACCACGCAGCCGTCCTGGAGAACCCCGAGCAGCCACGGCGCGTCGAGCACCACGCAGTCCTCGGCCCGGTGCACCTGCCCGTCGATGGTGCGGACCCATTCCGGCGGCTCCACATCGTCCGGGTCGGTCGCGGCCAGCGCTGCGTGCGCCCGCAGGACCACGCCCGGGCTCACCTCCCGGTCCGGATCCCCAAGCCGGTCAAGGAGATCCTCGGGGTCGGCGGCGTCCAGAGCGCCCAGCACGCCGATCGCGGTGAGCAGCTTCTCGTCGAGGCCGAGGTCCGGCACCGGGTCGTAGAGCCCGGCCAGCTCCGCCGCACCCGGGAGCCGCCACTCACCCGGCGTCGCCCCGGCGAGGAGCGCGTTGCGGCCGAGCCACCAGGCGGTGTGGCCGTGCGGGTGGTGCAGCGCGCGCCAGGTGCCGGGTTCGCCGGCCAGCAGCCGCAGGGCCCGCGGCCAGGCCTCGTCGTCGACCTGGTCGAGGTCGCGGATGGCGAGGACCCGGGTCGGCGGCTCGGCCAACGCGTCCCACCAGTCGGCCTCGCCGGGCAGGTCGTGGTCGGGCCCGGTGGCATCCTCGTCGTCCACGACGGTGAACGAGTCCAGCACGCCGGCCGCGGTGAGCACGCTCGCCGGCCAGGCCTTCGCGGTCTCCTCGGCGAGCACGCCGATCGGCGAGTCCCCGGCCAGCACGTCCAGGAACGCCGAGCCCGGCAGCGCCAACTCGTCCGCCCGGCGCCAGTCCCCGACCTCGTCCGGCAGCGCCAGCGCCCCGAGCCATGGCCGCCCTTCGCCGACCTCGCCGATCAGCCGCAGCACCACGTCGACCAGCCCGGAAACGTCCACACCGGACTCGGCGTCGTCCAGGCTGCGCTCCACCGCGTCCCGCAACGGCTCCGAGTCCAGCAGATCCGCCGGCCCGCCCCGGCGCGCACCCAGCCGCTCCAGCAACGGATGCGCCGCCTCGGGGTGCACGACCCGGAGTCCGTCTACAGTGGACAGCCGGTCGATGTGCTCGTCCACCAGCAACACGCCGCGCGGACCGGGCAGCGTGCGGCCGTCGACCAGCGGCACCGGCAGCCCGCCGAGCTCCGCCCGGACGGTGGCATCCACCTCGGCCACCGGACCCAGCGCCGAGTACAGCCGGTGCCACCATGCCGGCGGCCGGTCGATCCCGGTCACCGCCGCCACCAGCGCACCCGTGCTCATCCGGGAAACTCCCAGCACGGCAAGGGCTTTGGCATGCTCCGGGCCGGCCAGCTCACCGTCGACGACACCAGGCAGCACACCTGCGACCAGGTCGGCCAGCTCCTCCCCCGGCAGGTCGAGCACCGTGGCCCGGGCCGGCGCCAGGTCCGCCCCGTCACCGGCGGCCGGCAACCAGCGCGCCCGCCGCAGCTCGCCGATCACCAGCTCCCGGACCGTGTCGTCCACTTCGGACAGCGGGAAGTCCGCGCGCGGCACCAACGCCGTGCGCCGGCCCGGCTCCAGCCGGGTCACCAGCTCGACATACCCCTGCGCGGCCGCGCTGAAGACAGCCTCCGCCGCCGGCCCCGGCGCCACCCGCCGCCGCGTCGGCTCGATCGGCAACGTGGCGATCAACCGCGCCGGCAACGACATCCGCTCATCGGTCGGCGTCGGCGCATGCAGCACGTCGGCGTCCAGCGGCCGTGGTGATCCGTCCGCCCCGACCGGCACCGCCCAGGTCACCGTCCACTCAGGACGCTGCCGCGCCTCCACCCCAAGCCGTGCGGTCGCCTCCTCCGGCAGCAGTCCACCCTGCCGGCACACCAGCCACGAGGTCGTCCCGGAGGGGCCCCGCAATTCGACCCGGCCCTGGTCCTCGGCGTGCGACCAGACCCCGATCCCGTCGATCTCCACCCGCGCCAGCCCGGTCAGCGACAGCAGCAGGTCCTCGGCCTGGCCGGCGAACCCGGCGAACAGCGCCGCACCATCCACATCGGACCGCAGCGGCAGCCGCACCTCGGTGTCAAAACCCTGCGGCACCGCCGGTTCGTCCGGCCCGACCGGCCAGACGAGTCGCAGCACCGGCACCCGCCCGTCCCGCTCCGCAGCCCGCGCGGCCAGCTCGGGCACTTCCGCGATCACGTCCCGGGTCCGCTCCGCCGAGAACTCCACCCCACCCGACGCCGACACCACCCGCGGCGCGTCGGTGACCGTAAGCACCGCCGCGAACCCGACCCCGAACCGCCCGACCTCGCGCCCGTCCCGCTTCGCCGACGCCCGCAGCGAGGCCAGCGCCGCCACCCCTTCGGCGTCCAGCGGTGCCCCGGTGTTGGCCGCCCGCAACTCCCCATCCACAACGGAAAGCCGCAAAACCCCGGGCACTCCCCCGGCCAGCGCCGCATCCGTCGCGTTCTGGGCGAGCTCTACCAGCAACCGGTCCCGGTAACTGCCCAGGAAAAGGTCCTCCTCGGCGTTCCCATCCTCGCGAAACCGCGTCGGCGAGCCGCGCCACCCCACCAGCACCGACTCCCGCAGCCCCGCGGTCCCGAACGGGTCGCCGCTCACCCCTCCGAAGGCGGCCTCCACCACCACAGCCCCGTCTCCTCGGCCCGCGGCCCGGCCCCTTCACCGCCCGCCGGCTCAGCCTCGGTGGCGCTGGGCTCGGCCCCGGACACCGACCCACGACTTCCGGGCCGCAGATGCTCCGGCCACACGAAGGACCGCGGCGCCGGCTGCTCGACAAGAGCCTCAGGTTCGGCCGGGACTTCCTCCTCGGTCGCGGGCCCGGGCCCGGGCCCGTCAACCACCGTCTCGACTTCGGCTACCGGCTCGACGTCCTCGGGCTCAGGCTGGCCTTCCGGGATTTCGGGTTCCTCGACCTGCGGCTCGACCTCGGTGACGCTCGCCTCGAGCTGATCACCGGTAGCCGATAACTCCGCAGGTGCCGGCTCGGGCGCGGAGGGGCGTTCGACGAGGTCGAGGTCGAGGAGGGCGTTGTCGTCGTAGATGAGGTCGGCGACGAGAACCGGGGAGACCTGCTCCACCTCGGCCTCGGAGTGGGCGCCGCAGCCGTACTCGGCGTGCACCAGGTGCCCGTCGGCGGGGGCGATCTCGTTGCCGCACACACCGAACGCGGCGCGCAGGGAACCGTCGAGCGGCAGGTAGAACCCGCAGGTGCCGCACCGGCCGGGGGCGCCGCGGGCCATGTCGGAGCGCGGCCCGAACTCGCCGTCCTTCCAGCGGGCGGCGGCATCCAGGCGGGCCGGCCGGGACATCACCCGCGCGCGGCCGAGGCCGAGCTCCAGCGCGGCCTCCTCGACCGCGGAGTCGTCGGACTGCACATACCCGGGCACCAGCCGCGGGTCGTCCGGCGCGGTCGGCATCAGGTCGCCGACGCCGAGGTCGCCGGCCTGCACCCGCTCCTGCCACGGCACCCAGTCCGGCGCCACCAGCGCGTCCGGGCCGGGCACCAGGACGACCTCGCTGACCGTCACCGGGGTTTCCGAACCGGCACACGCCACCGTGACGGCCCATCGCCAACCCCGGTAACCGGTGCGGTTGGCCTCGAAGAGGTGGGTGACCGCGCCGCCCTGCTCGACGGTGAACCCGGCGTGCTCGCCGACCTCCTCCTCGCCCGCCTCCTGCTGCGCCGCCGCGTACGCCAGCTCCACCGCATCAGCGAGCTGCCGCATGACGGGATCCGAAACTTCGGGTACGGGCGTGGAGTTCATCACGCACGATTGTGCAACATGGCACCGTGGGTATGACGACCCTGGTGCCGGTAACCGTCTGCGCGGCTCTCCTCGCCGCCTGCGCGAGCGCCGCCACCAGCGACCAAGGCGAAGCGCCGCAACGGATGCGCGCGGAGGTCAAGCAGGAGATACCGCACGACCGCGGCGCGTTCACCGAGGGCCTGGAGCTCGCCGACGGCCGGCTCTACGAGGGCACCGGGCTCGCCGGCCGCTCCACGATCCGCACCGTCGACCCGGCCACCGGGGCGGTTCAGCAGCAGACGGCGCTTCCCGACCTGTTCGGCGAGGGCATCACCGTGGTCGGCCCGACGCTCTGGCAGCTCACCTACACCGAAGGCGTTGCGATCCAACGGGATCGGGCCACCCTCCGGGAGCTGCGCCGGGTCAGCTACCAGGGCCAGGGCTGGGGCCTCTGCCACGACTCCGCGGCCAACCGGCTGGTCATGAGCAACGGCTCCGACCGGCTGACCTTCCGCGACCCGCAGTCCTTCCAGCCGACCGGCGAGCTGCACGTCACCTACGCCGGCCGCCCCCTCGATCAGATCAACGAGCTGGAGTGCGCGGGCGGCGCCGTGTTCGCCAACGTCTGGCAGACCGACACCATCGTGCGCATCGACCTCTCCTCCGGCCGGGTGAGCCAGGACATCAACCTCGAAGGCCTCCTCCCGGCCGCCGAGCGCGCGAAGGTCGACGTGCTCAACGGGATCGCGGCCATCCCCGGCACCGACGAGTTCCTGGTAACCGGGAAGTACTGGCCGAAGATGTTCCGGGTGAGGTTCGTCGTCGCCTGAACGTGGACGGTATCTGTCTGCGCCGGGCCGAGCGGTTACGGCAGGATGGAACCTGTGGGTCGCAAGCGCAGAAGTTGGACGGGGCAGGAGCCGCCGACCCATGCGATCCCGCCGCACGATCAGAACGCGCGGACCGAGCCGGTGCGCCGCAACCCGCCGCACGCGCCGCAGCACCAGTTCCCCACCGAGCGCACGCCGCCCCGGAACTGGCGCGACGTGCCGCCACCGCACCGCGCTGCGCCGCCGCCCCCGCCGCAGCGGCCACCCACCAAGCGCCTCGAGCCGCCCGAGCTGCCGGACGTCGAGACCTACGGCGACGTCGACGCCGCCTACCACCAGGCACCGCCTGCACCGGGTCACCCGCAACCCGGACCGGGTCCCGGCGGCGCGCCGTACTACCCGAAGAAGCTCACCGTCACCCGGGTCGCGGCGCTGCGCAGCCGGCAGCTCACCAGCCAGGCCATGCACGCTTTCCGCCGTGCCACCCGCGCGGACGGCGCCGACAAGTCCGGCCTCACCGCGCTCACCTACGCCACGATGCTCAACTACGCCAGCGACGCCGCCATGGCCGTGGCGCTGGCCAACGTGCTGTTCTTCGCCCCCACCAGCGCCGACTCCAGCAAGGGCAAGGTGGCGCTCTACCTGCTGATCACCGTGGCTCCGTTCGCCCTGATCGCCCCGGTGATCGGGCCCATGCTGGACCGGATCCAGCGCGGGCGGCGGCTGGCCATGTGCGTGTCCGCCGCCGGCCAGGCGCTGATGTGCGTGCTGATGGCGACGAACTTCGACACCTGGCTGCTCTACCCTGGCGCGCTGGGGAAGATGGTGCTGTCCAAGTCGTTCACGGTGCTCAAGGCCGCGATCACCCCCCGCGTCCTGCCCTCCGAGATCACGCTGGCCAAGACGAACGCCCGGCTGACCGTGTTCGGCCTGCTCGCCGGGCTGGTGGCCGGCGCGGTGGCGGCGCTGTTCGCGAAGATCTTCGACTCGCCCGGCGCGCTCTGGCTCACCGTGATCATCTGCCTGGCCGGCGCGGTGCAGGCGATGCGGATCCCGAACTGGGTGGAGGACACCGAGGGCGAGGTGCCGACGTCCATCCTCGCCCGCCCGGACAAGGCGAAGCGACAACCCTTGGGCCGCAACGTGGTCGTCACGCTCGCCGGCAACGCGACGATCCGGGTGCTGACCGGCTTCCTGATGATGTTCGCCGCGTTCGCGGTGCGGGCCCAGCACGAGGGCGCCGCGTTCACCCAGCTCATGCTGCTCGGCCTGATCGCGGGGGCGGCTGGGGTGGGCAGCTTCGCCGGCAACGCGATCGGTGCGCGCATGCACGTCGGGCATCCGGAGACGGTGGTGATCAGCTGCGTGGTCGGCACGCTGTGCGCGACGCTGGTGGCCACGGTGGCGCCTGGCGTCGGCACGGCCGCGCTGGTCGGCCTGGTCGGCGCGACCGCGAGCGCGCTGGCGAAGAACAGCTTGGACGCGGTGATCCAGGACGACGTGCCGGAGGAGTCCCGGGCCTCGGCGTTCGGCCGCTCCGAGACCGCATTGCAGCTGACCTGGGTGTTCGGTGGCGCGATCGGGTTGCTGCTGCCACCGACGTACTGGGTCGGCTTCCTGGTGATCTCGGTGGTGCTGGCGTTCGGGCTGGCGCAGACGATCGTGTCCCGGCAGGGCGCCACGCTCATCCCCGGGCTCGGCGGCAACCGCCCGATCCGGCCCCGCCCGACCCCGCAGGCCGAAGTGCCATGAATGCCCCATTCACTGCGTCTGGTGCACTGAATGCGTCATTCATCGCACTCGCCGCCGCCCTGGTGCTCACCGCCTGCTCCGACCCGCCCCCACCGCCGCTCCCCGAGGTCACATTCTCCGTCGACGGCAACTCCGTGTCCGCCCGCCCCTTCCTGCACTGCGACGTCATGGTCACCAAGTGCGACAAGGACGACAAGGCGCCGGCCACCCTGCGCATCGCCGCCGGCAAGCAGGTCCGCATCACGGTCCCCGGCGAGGTGGCCGAGTCGCCGTGGTCGGTGGCGGTCGAGTACAAGACCGCGGCCGGCGAGCAGAAGGAGCCGCAGACCGTGGCCACCTTCGTGCCCAACGAGAGCCACGACTACACCGTCGCGCTACCGGACGCAGGCGCCCAACTACAGACCGTCGAGGTCAAACAGGCTGGTGCCAAACAGGATCCGGCCGCCGCGGCCGGCGACATCCAGCTGCTGGCGCGCGCGGTGTGGTCGCTGCGGGTCGAGTCCAGCTAGGGGTCGAGCTCCCGGGCCACGCCGCGGACCACCTCGGCGATCATCTTGGTGGTCTTGCGGTCCGGGTAGCGGCCGCGCCGAAGATCCGGCATGACCTTCGCCTCGAGCAGTTTGATCATGTCCTCGACCAGGCCGTGCAGTTCCTCGGCCGGGCGGCGGCGGGCCTCGACGACGGACGGCGGCGGGTCGAGCAGCCGGACGGACAGCGCCTGCGGTCCGCGGCGCCCGTCGGCGACCCCGAACTCGATCCGCTGACCAGCCTTGAGCCCTGGTATGCCCGGAGGCAGGGCGGAGGAGCGGACGTACACGTCCTCGCCACCGTCCTGCGTGACGAACCCGAAGCCCTTCTCCGAGTCGTACCACTTGACCTTGCCGGTCGGCACAGCCCTCACCGTTCCTCAGTCCGCACAACGAACGCGCCCTAGGCGTACCCAGGACGCGTTCTCTTAGCCTATGCCACCTACCCGCCGTTGGTCACCTCATGAATGCACAGGATGTTGCCTTCGGTGTCACAGAACCAGGCGGCCCGCTCGCCGCCCATGGTGGCGATGTGGTCAACGGTCTTGAACTCCGGCAGGTCGTAGTCCTCGAAGCGCACCCCGCGGTTCTCCAGGTCGCGGATCTCCGCCTCGATGTCGGCGACCTCGAAGCTCAGCACGGTGTGCTTGGTCTGCGCACCGGCTTCGGCCGGCAGCAGCCCGATCGCGTCGCCGTTGCCCGCGTCGAAGATCCGGCTGCCGTCCACGCCGGTGGCCCGGTGGTGCAGCCCGAGCTTGGTCTCGTAGAACTCGCTGGCCCGGTCCATGTCGGTGACCGGGAGCATCGTGGTGGTCATCGCTTTGCTCAGCATGCGCACTCCTCGCAGCCGGGCGCCGCCGTCCGTCCAGCGGCGCAGCCCATTGATGCTGCGCCGTCCGTCGCCAGTGGACAATGGGCCGTTGGACCCGGTTCACGCGTGTCGCGTCGCGGCCACGTTCTGTAGTACGAGCAGCTCGACGGCCGCCTGCCGCATCTCCACCTTGCGGATCTTGCCGGTGACCGTCATCGGGAACTCGTCGACCACGTGCACGTAGCGCGGAATCTTGTAGTGCGCGAGTTTCCCCGTGCAGAACGCCTTCAGCGCCTCGGCGGTGAGCGGCTCGGCGCCCTCGCGCAACCGCACCCAGGCCATCAGCTCCTCGCCGTAGCGCTGGTCCGGCACGCCGACCACCTGCGCGTCCAGGATGTCCGGGTGGGTGTAGAGGAACTCCTCGATCTCCCGCGGGTAGATGTTCTCCCCGCCGCGGATCACCATGTCCTTGATCCGCCCGGTGATGTTGAGGTAGCCCTCGTCGTCCATCACCGCGAGATCACCGGTATGCATCCACCGCGCGGCGTCGATGGCCTCGACCGTCTTGTCCGGCTGCTCCCAGTAACCGAGCATGACCGAGTAGCCACGGGTGCAGAACTCCCCGGGCGTGCCGCGGGCCACGGTCAACCCGGTCTCCGGGTCGACGACCTTCACCTCGAGGTGCGGGTGCAC
>NZ_DASYTH010000080.1:0-41056 GCF_036002505.1 Actinophytocola sp.
GGGTTGCGCGGGGTGGACACGGTGGGGGAGCTGCTCGCCGAGTCGTCCGTGGTGCTCGCGATCTGTCCGCCCGCCGCGGCCGAGGACGTGGCGAACCTGGTGGCGGGCAACGGGTTCCGCGGGGTCTACGTGGACGCCAACGCGATCAGTCCACATCGGATGATCCGGATCGCGGAGTTGTTCGCGGACGTGGTGGACGGGTCGATCATCGGGCCGCCGCCCCGGCCGGACCGGTCCGCGCGGGTGTACCTGTCCGGGCCGGATGAGCTGGTTTCCTTGGTACACGGATTGTTCGTGGGTGGCGCGGCCGAGCCGGTGCGGCTGAGCCCGCGGATCGGCGACGCCAGCGCGCTGAAGATGGCGTTCGGTTCGTACAACAAGGCGAGCCACGCGCTGGCCGCGGTGAGCCAGGCGCTGGCGTCGGAGTACGGGGTGACTGCGGAGCTGCTGGCCGAGGCCGGGCGGGAGACGGAGAGCGCGCTGGCCAGGCCGCACCGGATGCCCGGGGTGGCCGCGCGGGCCTGGCGCTGGGCACCGGAGATGCTCGAGGCGGCCGAGTCGTTCGCCGCGGTCGGGCTGCCGGCCGAGCTCGCCACCGGGGCCGCCGCCGTGCTGGGCCGGTGGGAGGCCGACAAGGACGACGCCGACCTCGACGTCGCGGCGGCGTTGCGGCACCTGCGCCGGGGCCGTGATGACTGACTGGGTGGGCCGGCGGTTCGAGGTGGAGGTCGGGTCGGTCGCGCACGGCGGGCACTGCGTCGCGCGGGCCGAGGGCCGGGTGGTGTTCGTGCGGCACGCGCTGCCCGGCGAGCGGGTCGTGGTCGAGGTGACCGAGGACCGCGGCGGCTCCTTCTGCCGCGGTGACGCCGTTTCCGTGCTTTTGGCGTCACCCTCGCGGGTGCCGCCGCCCTGCCCGCTGGCCGTGCCGGGTGGCTGCGGCGGTTGCGACTGGCAGCATGCGTCCGGCGCGGAACAGCGGGCGCTCAAGGGTTTCGTGGTCGCCGAGCAGCTGCGCCGGCTGGCCGGCCTGGACGTCGCGGTCACCGTCGAGGAGCTCCCCGGCGGCCTGCTCGACTGGCGCACGCGCGTCCAGCTGGCCGTCGACGAGGAGGGCTGCGCCGGGTTCCGCGCCCACCGCAGCCATCACGTGGTGCCGGTCGCCGACTGCCCGATCGCCGCGCCGGGCACCGTCGACGCGGTGGCCGGCCGCCCGTGGACCCCGGGCGCCGAGCTCGACGTCACGCTGGATTCCTTGGGAAGCCTGCACATCGCCGAGGTGACCGACGGCCGCCCGCGGCTGGTCACGGGCTCCGCCGTCGCCGTCGAGCACGCCGCCCGCCGCGAGTGGCGCCTGGCGGCACGGGGTTTCTGGCAGGTCCACCCGGACGCCGCGGACGTCCTCGCCGAGGTGGTCGGCGACTGGGCCGCGTTGGCTCCGGGTCAGTGTGCCTGGGACCTCTACTCCGGGGTCGGCCTGTTCGCCGCCGTCCTCGCCGCCCAGGTCGGTCCCCAAGGGACGGTCCTGGCCGTCGAGTCCGCCGCCCGTGCCGCCGAAGACGCCGCCGGCAACCTCGCCGACCTCCCACAGGTCCGCGTCTTCCACGGCCGCACCGAACGCGTCCTCACCGCCCCCGACCTCCCGTCGCCGAACGTCGTCGTCCTCGACCCGCCCCGCCGCGGCGCCGGCCGCCCCGTCGTCGAAGCCATCACCGCCCGCGCTCCCGCCCGCGTCATTTACGTCGCCTGCGACCCCGCCGCCCTGGCCCGCGACGTCGCCACCTTCTCGTCGCTCGGCTATCCCCTCACCCACCTCCGCGCCTTCGACACCTTCCCCATGACCCACCACATCGAATGCGTCGCCCTCCTCGAACGGGCGTGACCATGGCGGGTAATCGTGTTGGCGTCTCACGTCGCTGTGTTGGCGCGCCACGTCGCCGTGTTGGCCCCTGACGCGGGCGTATTGGCTGGTGACGACGACGCCGGACACAGCTCACGGCGACCCCGACGCGCACTCGGCCAACGTGGCGACGCCACAAGTCAACATGGCCACGCCATGGGCCAACATGGCGACGTCGGAGGCCAACACGCCGGACGTCTAGTTTGCCGTCGGCTGGCGGATCAGTTCGACCTCCAATTGCAGCTCGATCTCCTTGGAGACGAGGACGCCGCCGGTTTCGAGGAGCATGTTCCAGGTGAGGTGCCAGTCTTCGCGGTTGATTTTGCCGTGGGCGGAGAAGATGGCGCGGTCGTTGTTCCAGGGGTCGCGGGCGTGGCCGAGGTATTCGATGTTCAGGGTGACCGGGCGGGTGGTGCCTTTGATGGTGAGGTTGCCGGTCATGGTGCCTCGGTTGCCGTTCCACGTGACCTGAGTGGAGGCGAAGGTTGCGGAGGGGTGGTTGGTGACGTCGAAGAAGTCCGCCGAGCGGAGGTGGTCGTCGCGCGCGGTGTCGCCGCTGTGGACGCTGGCCATGTCGATGGTGACGGAGACGTGGCTGTCCTCCGGGCGTTCGCCGATGGTGATGGTGCCGTCGACGCCGGTGAACCGGCCGCGCACCTTGGTCAGCATGAAGTGCCGGCCGACGAAGCCGACCTCGGCGTGGCCGGGGTCCAGCCGCCAGGTTCCCGCGGCGGGGAGTTCGGTCCCACCGAGCAGGCGGGTCGGTGCCGTTGTCGTGTTGCTCATGGTCTGGGGTTCCTTCCGTTCAAACTGTGTGCGTCTGCACGCACTTTAACAGGTGTGTGCAGACGCACGCAACGGTTATGCTGGCGGCATGCCGAAGGATGAGCCCGGACTCGACGCGTGGCGGGCGATGCTGCTGGCGTCGAACGCCGCGCTGCGGGCGATCGAGGCCGACCTGAGCCGTGCCGGGGGAATCCCCCTGACCTGGTACGACGTGCTGCTGGAGCTGAACGGGGAAGGGGGACGGCTGCGGATGCAGGAGGTCGCCGAGCGGGTCGTGCTCAGCCGCACCCGGGTGAGCCGGCTGGTCGACGAGATGGCGCGGGCCGGGCTGGTGCGCAAGGAGCCCGACGAGGATGACGGCCGGGTGGTGTGGGCGGTGATCACCGAGGAGGGCGGGCGCGAACTACGCGCCACCGCGCCGCGTTACCTGCGCGGCATCGAGGACCACTTCGCCGTGCACCTCACCGACGACGAGAAGAAGGTGCTGGCCGAGGCACTGGGGCGGGTGGCGAAGGTCCACCACGACACCGGCCGGAGCCGCCGGTAGTGGTCAGGTGGTGGCCGGGTCCGGTGGAGGCGGGGGAGACCAGCCCGGCGGTGGGCCCGGTTGCCCGGCCTGCTGAGGTGCGGCCCAGTTCGGCGGCCCGGCCGGCATGGGTGCGGCGGGTGGTGCGAATGGCGGGCCGGGGCGGACGGTCTGGGGCATGCCGGCCGGCGGTGTCGCCATCGGTGGCTGCGGCCCGGCGCCGGGCGGAGGCATGGGCGGTTGTCCGGCCGGGGGCAGGCCGGCGCGCTGGCGGAGCCAGTCGGGGATGTTGTCGTCGGAGCGGGGGAAGAAGCGGAGTTCGTCCTGGAAGCCGATGGGCGGCGGGAGGCGGCGCCAGCGGGGCTCGAGGTCGGGTTCGAAGTCGACGGTGAAGCTGCTGGGCGGCTCGAGGGCGTAGACGGCGGAGAGCCAGGTGCCGATGCCGGGGCGGTACATGCCCTGGCGCATCCGGCCGAGGCCGTCGACCACCTCCATGGGCGGGCGCATCGGGTGCTCGGCGCCGTCGGGGCCGGTCACGAACACGTCGACCTCGATGTGCCGGCCGGCGGAGCGGTACTCGGCGCGGATCCGGGTCCAGCCCGGTGGCGCGGCGCCGAGCAGGGCACGGCCGACCTGGCGGGTCAGCTGGTCCTGCTCCGCCTGGCTCATCGCCGGCAGCGGCTCACTCAACGTCCTCGTCCTCCCCGACCCCTGCTTCGAGGGTATGACCTTACCGGGTGAGGCGGCCGGTCGCGGGGCACTCGTAAACTGGCCGCGTCGGCTACGGGCGGGAACTCGACACTGGCGCTACGCCAGCGAGCCAAATAAGAGGTCACAGTCCGAAGGAGACCAGCCGCTTGTCGGCGTTGTGCGAGATTGGGGTGCGTGTCGTGACCTTGCTGGAGTCCGTCCGGGGACCGGCCGATCTCAACCGGATGAGCCACGAGGAGCTGGACCGGCTGGCCGCCGAGATCCGGCAGTTCCTCGTCGACAAGGTGACCACCACCGGCGGGCACCTCGGGCCGAACCTGGGTGTGGTGGAGCTGACCATCGCGCTGCACCGGGTGTTCGCCTCGCCGCACGACGCGGTGATCTTCGACGTGGGGCACCAGAGCTACGTCCACAAGGTGCTCACCGGCCGCCGCGACGGCTTCGACCGCTTGCGGCTGCAGGACGGCATCTCCGGCTACCCGAGCCGGGCGGAGAGCGAGCACGACCTGGTGGAGAACAGCCACGCCTCCACCGCGCTGTCCTACGCCGACGGCATGGCGAAGGCGTTCGCGCTGCGCGGTGAGCGCCGGCACGTGGTGGCCGTCGTCGGCGACGGCGCGCTCACCGGCGGTATGTGCTGGGAGGCGCTGAACAACATCGCCGCCGGCAAGGACCGGCCGATGGTGATCGTGGTGAACGACAACGGCCGAAGCTACTCGCCGACCATCGGCGGCCTGGCCGACCACCTCGCGACGCTGCGCACCCGGCCCGGTTACGAGCGCGCGCTGCAGGGCGGAAAGCGCGTGCTGCAGGGCACGCCCGTGGTGGGCAAGCCGGTCTACACCGCGCTGCACGCGGCCAAGAAGGCGATCAAGGACGCGCTCAGCCCGCAGATGATGTTCGAGGACCTCGGGCTGAAGTACCTCGGCCCGGTGGACGGCCATGATCTCGCGGCGCTGGAGTCGGCGCTGCGCCGGGCGAAGGCGTTCGGCGGCCCGGTCGTCGTGCATGCGGTGACCCGCAAGGGTTGCGGTTTCCCGCTGGCGGAGAACGACGAGATCGACCAGATGCACCAGACCGATCCGATCGACCCGCTCACCGGCAAGCCCACGACGGCCAAGGGCGCGTCCTGGACCAGCGTGTTCGCCAAGGAGCTGGCAAATCTTGGGGCGGAGCGGCCGGACGTCGTGGCGATCACCGCGGCGATGCTGCGCTCGACCGGGCTCGCCCCGTTCGCCGAGGCCTACCCGGACCGCTGCTTCGACGTGGGCATCGCCGAGCAGCACGCGGTCACCTCGGCCGCCGGCATGGCGATGGCCGGCATGCACCCGGTCGTGGCGATCTACTCGACGTTCCTCAACCGGGCGTTCGACCAGGTGCTGATGGACGTGGCGCTGCACCGGCTGCCGGTGACGTTCGTGCTGGACCGGGCGGGCATCACCGGGCCGGACGGCGCGAGCCACCACGGCATGTGGGACCTGTCTCTGCTCGGCGTGGTCCCCGGCATCCGGGTCGCCGCGCCGCGCGACGCCGTCACCCTGGCCGAGGAGCTGCGCGAGGCGGTCGGCACCGACGACGGGCCGACGGTCCTGCGCTTCCCGAAGGCCGCGGTCGGCGGCGAGGTGGCCGCGGTGGACCGGATCGGGCCGGTGGACGTGCTGCGCTGGCCGGGCCCGGCGGAGAGCGCGGACGTGCTGCTGGTGACCGTGGGCGCGTTCGCCGAGCTGGGGTTGGCGACGGCCGCGCGGCTGGCGGATCAGGGCATCGGGGTGACCGTCGTGGACCCGCGCTGGGTGGTGCCGGTGCCCGGTGAGCTGGTGGACGTCGCCGCGCGGCACCGGTTGGTGGTCACGGTCGAGGACAGCGGCCGGCACGGCGGTTTCGGCTGGGCGCTCGCGGCCGCGCTGCGGGACTCCGATGTGGACGTTCCGTTGCGGGATCTGGCCGTGCCCAACAAGTTCCACGCGCAGGGCACGCGGCCGGAGGTGTTCGTGCGGCTGGGGCTGACCGCGCAGGACGTGGCCCGGCGAATCACCGAGTGGGCCGCGGACCTGATCGGCGAGCGCCCGCAGGAGGTCGCCGCGCGGCCCGCCGAGGAGCGCGAGAGCCGCTAGGCTGGATCCTCGTTTTCCTTGGCGTACAAGGCATCCAACTCAGCGAGCAGCTCGGTGCCGAGCTTGACGAACTCGCGGAGCGCCTCGGATTCGAAGTCGAGCTCGAGGTTGTCCACCTTGATCCAGGCTCGGCCGCTGCCCTCGATCAGGTAGGTGAAGCGACAGTCGTCGGGCAAAGTGATCAGGGAACTGACCGACACGCCGGTGACCATGGCCGAGTGCTCTCCCATCCTCGACGGTAAAATGCGGTGACTAAGGGACCTCCTGATCGGGATTGTGCTCGACAATACGTGGGGTATCCCGTTATGACACTTCCCCAATCGGGTGATCTGGAGGGCAGCTCATCTCATGGCAACGCCTACGACGCGGCGGAAACAGCTCGGCTACGCGTTGCGGTACCTGCGCGAGCAAGCCGGCCTCGGGCAGGAGGAGGCGGGCAGCCACGTCGGGAAGCGGCAGGGCCGAATAGCCGAAATCGAGTCCGGGCAACGTGTCGTCTCCGCGGATGATTTGGCCACGCTGCTGAAGGTTTACCGGGTGACCGACCAGTCCCGCATCGATCTGCTGACCGAACTGCGCCGGGACAATTCTCATCGCGGCCGGTGGAATGGCCACCGCGCGACCTATCCCGAACAGTTCCGGATGTTCGTCGACCTGGAGGAGGACGCTGATCTGATCCGCACGGTGGGGGCCGAGGTCATTCCCGGCATCGTGCAGTGCGAGGAATATGTCCGTGCCATGTACGAGGAGCGGTCCCGGTTCGAGAACGCGCTCAGCGTGGAGGACTTCGTGCGAGCGCGGTTGGAGCGGCACGAGATCCTGGACAAGGCCGACGCGCCGGAGCTTCTGGTGGTCATGTCCGAGTCGGCCCTGCGCCGGATGCAGGGCGGCGCCGAGGTCATGCGTGCGCAGATCGACTACCTGATCACGTTGTCGCGGCGGCCCAACACCCAGATCCAGGTGCTGCCGTTCAGAACCCGTACCTACCACGGTGCATTCGTCAGTTTCCGGTTCACGATCCTCCGCATCCCCACGCCGGGCGCCGCTGGGCCGCTGGAGGTGGTCTACCTCGACCAGCTCGTCGATTTCCGTTACCTGGAGGACAAAACCGATATCACGGCGCACGATAGGTTGTGGCATCGCTTGTCCGCCGCGGCGCTGAGCCCCGAGGACACCCGGGCGTTCATGGGCGAGGTGGCTCGCGACTACTGACCTGTCCCCGCTCGTGCAAGGACAAGACCATGGCCGAGTTCCGCAAGTCCAGTTACAGCGACGCCAACGGCGCGGAGTGCGTCGAGGTCGCCGGCACGCTCGATGCCGTGCGTGACTCCAAGAACCCCGGCGTCCGCCTCGAGGTCGAGCTCGGCGCGTTCCTGACCGCCGTCAGGTCCGGCCGCCGCCTGGAGAACCGTTGATGCGCCTGGAGGAGCTCGCCGGCGAACTGGTCGACGTGCTGGCCGGGGAGGACCCGCTCAACGAACTCCTGCAGGGTTATCCGGGTTACGAGGACCGGCTGCCCGACATCGACGAGGCGGCCGGGCAGCGCCTGCGCGACCATGCGCTGCGCATCGCCCGGGAGGCGTCGGGGCTCGACCCGGGCGACGAGGTCACCCGTGGCGTGGTGATCCAGCAGGCCGGGGCGGTCGCCACCCGGTTCGACGCGCGGCTGGTCGAGCACACCATGGTCAACCACCTGACCGCGCCGTTCGCCATCCTGTCCATTCTGTCCCAAGTAGAGGGTGGAAACCTGCTGGCACGCCTGGAAAGCGTGCCGGGCTTCCTGGCGTCGGCGGCGGAGCGGCACCGGGCCGGAGTGGCCGCCGGCCGGCTTCCGGTCGGCTCGCTGGTGCGTGCTGCGATCGGGCGGATCGACGCCTACCTCGCCGATCCCGCCGCCGACCGGTTGCGCCGGCCGGAGACCGAGGACGTACTCGACCGGAAGGTGCGCCCGGCCGTCGCCGCCTACCGCGCGGTGCTGCACGACGAGCTCGCCTCCGCCGGCCGCCCCGATGACCGTCCCGGATTGTGTTGGCTCCCTGGCGGATCCGACACCTACGCCGCGCTCGTCCGGATGCACACCACCACGGGGCGGAACCCGGACGAGCTGCACCGCACCGGCCTCGAGCTGATCGAGCGGTTGGCCGGCGAGTACCGCGAGATCGGTGCCGCGGCGCTGGGCACGCGCTCGGTCGACGAGGTGCGCCAACGGATGCGCACCGACCCCGCGCTGCGTTTCCGCGACGCCGCCGAGGTGCTGTCAACCTGCCGTTCCGCGATGGACCGCGCCGAGGCCGTCCTGCCCCGCTGGTTCGCCCGCCTCCCCACCCACCGCTGCGGCCTCGCCCCCGTCCCCGAGCTCGACGCCCCGACCGCGTCCAGCGCCGGCTACCAGCCCGGCCCCCTCGACGGCTCCCGCCCCGGCGTCTTCCACGTCAACACCTACCGCGCGAGCGAGCGCGACCGCTGCGTCGCCGAGGCCAACACCTTCCACGAGGCCGTCGGGCACCACATCCAGATCACCCTCGCCCAGCAGCTCACCGGCGTGCCGACGCTCCGCCGCGTCGCCTGGATCAACCCCTACATGGAAGGCTTCGCCCTCTACTGCGAGCGCCTCGCCGACGAGATGAACCTCTACTCCGACCACGTCGCCCGCCTCGGCATGCTCGCCAACGACTCCATGCGCGCCGCCCGCCTCGTCGTCGACACCGGCCTGCACCACCTCGGCTGGCCCCGCCGCCGCGCCGTCGACTACCTCCGCGCCAACACCGTCATGAGCGAAGTCGAGATCCAGTCCGAAACCGACCGCTACATCGAATCCCCCGGCCAGGCCCTCTCCTACATGATCGGCCGCCTCGAGCTCGACCGCCTCCGCGCCCGGACCGAACGCGCCCTCGGCACCTCCTTTGACATCCGCGCATTCCACGACCTGATCCTCAGCACCGGCCCGGTGCCGATGGCCGTCCTGGACGACGTGGTCGCCTTGTGACCATGTTGGCGTCTCACGTCGTTGTATTGGCACGACGCCACCTGCCAACACGCCGACGCCAGAGGCCAACACAGCAACGTCAGCGGCCAACATGCCCGGACTGGGCACGTGATGATCTGCCGCGGCGGGGTTAGGGCTGCGTCTCGGTGAAGGATTTCAGGGCTTGGATGGTGCGTTGGCTTTCCTGGCGGAACTGGCGCAGGACGAATGGTTGGAGCGGTTTCAGCGGCCAGGGGAGGGTGAGGGTGACGAGCCGGGCGACGTGGACGCCGGCTGGGGTTGGGGTGAGGGTGTAGGTCACGTGGATGTCGATGGTGCCGAGGGAGCGCGGCTTCATGGTCATCGGTTGGTGGAAGGTGACGCGGTTTGGTGGGTCCAGCTCGGTCACCGTGCCGTGGCGCGTCCCGCTGGGGCTGGATTCGGTGTAGGTGGTTCCGGCCGTGATCGGGTCGGCGCTGATCTCGGTGGTGCCGGCATAGGCTGCCGAGGAGGTGAGCCAGCGGTCGTAGCCGCGCAGGTCGGTGATGAGCTGGAAGACCGTGTCGGCAGAGCTGTGGATCTCGGTTTCGAAGGAGAGCTCCACCATGCCCGGACCACCTTTGCTCGTGCCGCGTTGCCGTGCGGCAGCGTAGTGGCGGCTACCAGTGCAGGGGGAGGGTGGCCAGGAACGCGGTGAGATGTCGGCGTAGCCGGCGTCGGGGTCGTTCAGCACGATTCCGGCCCCGGTGCCGCGGAACCGGCCTTCGAAATAGGCACCGGATTTGTCCGGCGTGGTCCATGATCGGTGGTGCGCTAACTGGCCCTTCGTGTGGTGATCTGTGAGACCCGCTGCGGGCTGATGCCGAGAATCGCGGCGACATCGCGAACGGAGAGGCCGTGCGCGACCAACAGTTCCGCCGCTGCGCTGGTACGGGCGGTCGCGGAGGCAGCGATTTGGTCGGCCTGCTCGCGCAGTGTTCGTACCTCGGCGGCGGTCACGTCCACTTCTGGATCACCGGTGCGATAGTCGTACGCCAGACGAAGGAGCGGCATATCCTCGTCGGGTCGGTCAACTGCCATCACGACGACCTCACGTACCGCGCGGTCAAGCGCGGGAAGGGTGCGAGCGTACGTGTGTGCGCCCGCCAGCTCGGGGACGTCCGCCAGCCAGGCTCCGTTCTCCCGGGTCACGACCACCCGGTAGACGTGCTCGCTCATCGCAGCCATCCTTTCCCGAACGCGACCTCGAGATCTCCCTCGATCGCCCGGAGCGTTCCCGCCGGAATGTCCCCTGGATGCTGTGCCACCGTCGTGAAGGCGACTGCCTCCGCGCCTGTGGCACGATCCGTGTAGGTGGCCTGGTAGCGGCGGTGCGAGCCGGTCTGCCGTGACATCACGCCACCCAACCGCTCGATCCGCCGGTTCACCTCACGGGCTTTCACAATGATATGTCTATCTAGTAGACACCACAACCGTCAACTGGCTAGACACTATCGGGTGATGGCGGAGGTCCAGGAACCTTGATCGGGGTCCGGTCGTTCATGACCTCGTACGAGGTGCCGGGCGGCGGCGGGGGCGGATGTGCGAATACGGTGAGGTTGTGCGGATTCTGATCGTGGAGGACGAGCGGCCGTTGGCTGAGGCGGTGGCTCGTGGGCTGCGGCGCGAGGGTATGGCCGTGGACGTCGCGTTGACCGGGGACGAGGGCCACGAGAAGGCCTCGATCACCCGGTACGACGTGGTGGTGCTGGACCGTGACCTGCCGGGCATGACCGGGGACGAGCTGTGCCGGGAGATCGTCCGGTCCGGGCAGCTCACCCGGGTGCTGATGCTGACCGCGAGCGGCGCGGTGGAGGAGCGGGTCGAGGGGCTGTCCCTCGGCGCCGACGACTACCTGGCGAAGCCGTTCGCGTTTCCCGAGCTGGTGGCGCGGGTGCGGGCGCTGGCCCGGCGGGCGACGCCGGTGACACCGCCGATCCTGCAGGCCGCGGACGTCGAGCTGGATCCGGCGCGGCGCACGGTCACTCGCGCGGGGCGGCCGGTGGAGTTGACCCGCAAGGAGTTCGGCGTGCTCGAGGTGCTGCTGGCCGCGGGCGGGTCCGTGGTGAGCAGCGAGGAGCTGCTGGAGCGGGTGTGGGACGAGAACGCCGACCCGTTCACCACCACGGTGCGGGTCACCGTGATGACGCTGCGCAAGAAGCTGGGTGAGCCGGGCATCATCGACACCGTGGTCGGCTCGGGCTACCGGGTGCCGGTGGCGAGCCGCCGAGATGGCAGCTAAGCGGCGAAGCCCCGGGCTGCGCGGCCGGATCACGCTGCTCACCACCGGCCTCGTGGCGATGGCCGGCGGGCTGCTGCTCTGGCTGGGCTGGGTCCTGGCCGGCGACGTGGGCGCGTCCGTCCCGTCGTTCCCGCCCGGGACCACGATCGAGGTGGACGGCGTTCCGGTCGAGGTCGGGCAGCTCGCCTCGGCTTTGCGGCACGACGCCCAGGCCCGGGTGCTGCAGGCCGGGTCGATCGCGCTGGTCTGCGTCGTGCTGGCGGCCGCGCTGCTGGCCTGGACGATCACCGGCCGGGTGCTGCAGCCGCTGCGGGATGTCACCGCCACCGCGCGCCGGCTGTCCGTGGAGTCGCTCGGCGAGCGCATCGGCCACCGCGGGCCGCGCGACGAGGTGGCGGAGCTGGCGGACACGTTCGACGCGATGCTGGACCGGTTGCAGGCCGCGTTCGCCTCGCAGCGCCATTTCGTCGCCAACGCCTCGCACGAGCTGCGCACCCCGCTGTCGGTGATCCGCACCGAGCTGGACGTGACGCTGGCCGACGCCAACGCCGACGTTGCCGAGCTGCGCCGGATGGCCGAGGTGGTGCGCGCCGCGACCCTGCGCGCCGGGCACCTCGTCGAGGCGCTGCTGCTGCTCGCCCGCACCGACGGCCTGGGCATCGCCGTCGCCGAGCCGGTCGACCTCGCCACCGTGGTCACGTCCGCCTGGCGTGCCGTCCGCGCCGAAGCCGAGCGCCGGCACATCACCGCGTCGTTCCTCGGCGACACCGCCCCCACCGTCGGCGACCCCGCCCTGCTCGAACGCGTCGCCGGCAATCTTCTCGAGAACGCCGTCCGGCACAACGTCGACGGCGGCTGGATCGAGGTTCGCCTCGACCGCGCCCCGGCCCACTCCTGCCTGCGGGTCAACTCGTCCGGCACCCTCGTCGACCCCGACCGCGTCGGCGAGCTCTTCGAACCCTTCCGCCGCGCCGGCCCCGACCGCACCGCCCAGACCGGCACCGGTCTCGGTCTGTCGATTGTCCGCGCCGTCGTCCTCGCCCACCGCGGCCTGGTCACCGCCGACCCCGTCCCCGGCGGCGGCCTCACCGTCACCGTCCAACTTCCTGCGGTATAGCGTTCTGTCACTATTCGCGGTTCCGTTTACCCTCGATCGTGTTACTCCGTTTGTCCTTGTTGGACGGTACTTTCAGAAGGGGAACGGAGGTGCGCGATGTCGATCAGGAATAGTCTTCGTGTGTCCATTGTGGGCGGCATGATCGTGGCGATGGCGGCGGTTTCCGTGCCGTCCGGCGTTGCCGAGGTGGTGGCGCCGGATCGGGTGATCTCCACCGCCATGACGGCGGATCCCGGCGTCCTCATCGTGGCGGACTCGTCGGACTCGGTGAATGGCGGCAAGACCAAGATCAAGAAGCACTGGTGGGGGTTCGCCGTCTTCCTGAACTCCGAGGACGCGAACATCGTGATCGGGGGAGGTGCGGCCGCGGCCGCGTTGCTGTCACGGTTGGGCCTGCCCGGCGCGATCGTCGCGACCATTCTGGCGATCGGGGTCGGTGTCCTGACCGCCTGCCGGGGAAAGAACGGTATCTATATTCACGCCGCCTGGATCGGCCCGTCGTGGTGTAAGCGTCAGTAGCCAATCCAGCGGAGACGCCCAGACCCACGGCTGTTTCAAGATCACCTGAGTGGTTGCTGTTTGCTGATGGGACTGTGGTGACGCCAGGTACTCCAGTGGCTGGCGAAGTCGTGCGATGAAGGACGCTTTCCTCACGCTGGGCGTGAGAAAGGACGCCTTCCTCGCATCCACTCCACAATGGACACTGAGGTGTCGCACGGCTCGGCACCACCGGCACGCCACCGGCCTCGGGTAGCACCGCCTGAGGCGCCACCCAAACGATCTTGAAACGGCCCTGCGCCCAGACCGGTGCCGGTCAGTTCGGCGCCGGTCTGGTCCTGTCCATGGTCGGGGCCGTAGCTTGTCTCTTGTGAAGATCGATCTGTTCAACGAGATCCAGAACCCGCGGCCGTGGCCGGAGGGGCATGAGGGGCGGAAGTTCGCGGAGACGCTGGAGCAGGCGAAGTTGGCTGATGAGCTGGGGTATGGATGCTGGTGGCAGGTGGAGCACCACGGGGCCGGGGAGTTCAGTTTGTCGTCTGCGCCGGAGTTGATGCTGGCGGCGATCGCGCAGCACACCACGCGTATCCGGCTGGGGCATTCGGCGGTGCTGGCGCCGGCCCGGTTCAACCATCCGATCCGGATCGCGGAGCGGGCGGCGACGCTCGACCATCTCAGTGGCGGGCGGGTGGAGTTGGGGTTGACCCGCTCGACGATTCCGGAGTGGCGGCTGTTCAACATCGACCCGGAGGAGGCCCGGGACCAGACGCGGCAGGCGTTCGAGATGGTGCCGGGGATCTGGATGTCGGAGCGGTTCTCCTACCACAGCGAGACGTATCAGATCGACGATGTGCGGATCGGGCCGAAGCCGGTGCAGCGGCCGCATCCGCCGCTGTGGCAGGCGGCGACCAGTCCCGCGTCGTTCGAGGAGGCCGGCCGGCGCGGGGTCGGGGTGCTGGGCACGACGATGTGGGAGTCGCTGGAGCGGGCGGGGCGGATGGTGGCGCTGTACCGGGCGGCGGCGCGGGCGTGCACCGAGCCGGCCGGCGCGTTCGTGAACGACCAGATCGCCTACTTCACGTTCGTGCACTGCGCGGACACCGACGAGGAGGCCATGCACAACGGCGCGGCGGCCGCGGCCGCGTGGTACACGGTGACCGCGCTGACGTTCTTCGAGGCGGCCAGCGCGTTCGTGGAGATGACTCAGCGGCACCAGCAGCTGCTCGAGTCCGCCGGCGGCGGCGGTCTCGCCGGTGAGTTCCTGCGCGGCGAGGCGGGCAACGCGCCGACCGAGGCGCAGCTGCTGATCGGCCGGGTGCTGCAGGGCGAGCACGTGCCGGACGACGAGATCTTCACCGTGCTCAGCGCCCAGGACTCGCTGATCGTGGGCAGCCCGGACACCTGCCGCAAGAAGCTCCAGGCCTACGCGAACCTGGGCATCGACCGGCTGATGTGCCTGCAGCAGATCGGCGGCATGCCGCACGACAAGGTGATGAAGAGCATCCGGCTGATCGGCGAGCTGATCCCCGAGCTCGACCGGGAGTGACCCCCGCCCGCGTGTCCAACTGAAATCTTCATGGTCGACCGATGCCGCACGCACTGGTTGTCAAGTGGCTGCCGTGCGGAGAATCGCACATCCAGTTATTGACTTTCTCGCGGCGGTGTCATCATGACCGTTCTGGACGAACTGGGTCAGCTGATCCGAACTGCACCTGGCCTCCAAGCCCCACCGACCCAAGTGGCCCACTGGTACGAGCTCAAGGCCCACATGCTCGAGCAACTCGCCCAAGAGGACGAAGCCAGCCGGCCCACCGCGCTGCGCCAGGCCGCGGCCGCGCACCAGCACGCCACAGCCTTGCTGGCTCTGGCTTCCTGACGCCGTCAGCTCCGGAGTCGCTGCGCCAGAGCCATGGCGTCGAAGGGGGCGTGGGCGTGTGCGTCGTTGTCGAAGTAGACGTAGACGTCCCCGGCGGCGCTGAGGCTGCGGATCCGGGTGGCCCAGGTGTCCAGGGCGGACGGTGCGTAGCCGCTGGTGTAGAGCTCGACGTCGCCATGCAGGCGGACGTAGGCAAAGCCGGCGGTGACGTCCTCGAGGTACGGGAACTTCCCGGCGGTGTCCGCGATGACGAGGGCGATGTCGTTGGCGCGCAACAGGTCCAGGAACTCGGGCGTGGTGAAGTCGGGATGCCGGACCTCGAGGGCATGGCGGAGCGGGCGGTCGGCGTCGGCGGTGAGCCAGTCCCGGCCGGACAGCCGGTCGTCGCGGTGCTTGGCGAGATCGGCCGCTGCAGAAGTGGTGCGCGGCAACAGGGTGAAGAACGCGGTGAGCAGGTCCGGGTCGTAGCGCAGGGTGGCGGGGAGCTGCCAGAGGAACGGGCCGAGCTTGGCGCCGAGCGCGAGCGGGCCGGAGGCGAAGAAGTTGGCCAGCGGGGTTTCCACGTCGCGCAGGCGTTTCATGTGGGTGATGAAGCGGCCGCCCTTGACCGCGAACAGGAAGTCGTCCGGGGTCTGCGCGTGCCAGGACTGGTAGCTGGTGGGGCGTTGCAGGGAGTGGAACGAGCCGTTGATCTCCACCGAGCTCAGCCGGCCGGCGAGATAGCCGAGCTCGGCGCGGTGCGGCAGGCCCGTGGGGTAGAAGACGCCGCGCCATGGTGGGTAGAGCCAGCCCGAGGTGCCGACGCGGATCACGGCAACAGAGTGCCACCGTGGACGGAAGTCAACCGGCCGACACCGCAAGCGCCTCGGCGAGCGCCGCCACGGTCAGCGTGATCTGCCAGTTCCGGGCGCCGCCGGCGCGCAGGGCTTCGGCCACGCCCGACTCGGAGAGGTCGGCCGGCGGTTCCCAGCAGGTGCGCCGGACCAGGTCGGGTTGCAGCAGGTTCTCCAGCGGCAGCCGGTTGTTCTCGGCGATCGCGGTGAGCGCCGCGCGGGCGGCGGAGAGGCGGGCGGCCGCGGCGGGGTCCTTGTCGGACCAGCGGTTCACCGGGGGCGGGCCGTCATTGTGCGGCGACGGGTCGGGCAGCTCGGTCCGGTTCAGGCCGGCCGCGGCCCGCAGCGCGCGCATCCAGACGTCGGCGAGCCGGCGCTGGGCGCGGCCGCGGAACACCGGGAGCTGGAGCAGGCCGATCTCGTCGTCGGGGGCGGCGACGGCGGCGTGCACGATCGCGCTGTCCGGCAGGATGCGGCCGGGAGCGATGTCGCGCTGCCGGGCCAGGCCGTCCCGGGCCTCCCAGAGCGAGCGGACGGCGGCGAGGCCGCGCGGGGTGCGCACCCGGTGGATGCCGGAGGTGCGGCGCCAGGGCTCGGCGCGCGGCGGGGCGGGCGACGCGGTGCGCAGCGCCTCGAACTCCTCGAGCGCCCAGGAAAGCTTGCCCTGCTTGGAAAGCTCGGCCTCGAGGGTGTCCCGCAGCGGGATCAGCAGCTCGACGTCGAGCGCGGCGTAGTTGAGCCAGTCCCGGGGCAGCGGGCGGTGCGACCAGTCGGCGGCGCCGTGGCCCTTCTCCAGCCGGTAGCCGAGCAGCACCTCGACCAGCGTGCCCAGCGCCACCCGCTCGTACCCGGCCAGCCGCCCGGCCAGCTCCGTGTCGAACAGGCGGTCCGGCCGCAGGCCCAGTTCGACCAGGCAGGGGAGATCCTGGGAGGCGGCGTGCAGCACCCACTCGGCGCCGCGCAGCGCCGTGATCAGCGGGTCGATCCGGTCGTCGAGCGCGACCGGGTCCACGAGGACGGTGCCGACACCTTCGCGGCGGACCTGCACCAGATACGCCCGCTGCGAGTAGCGGTAACCCGACGCCCGCTCGGTGTCCACCGCGATCGGCCCCTGGCCGGCCGCGATCGCGGCGGACACCTCGGCAAGCCGTGCCTGCTCGGTGATCACCGCCGGAGTTCCGCCCGCGGGTTCGGTGAGCAGCACAGGAGCGGGTGACGCCGGCTCGGCTTCCCCGTTCCCTGACGTGCTCACGACGGATGACCCTACGGGACGGCCTCCGGCGGCCTGGCGAGCACCGGCAGATCTTGACTTGTGGTTCCTGCTGTCGGGTAACCCGCTCAGCGGATCACGCCGGCCCGCATCGCCAGCGCGACCATCTGGGCGCGGTCCCCGGTGCCCAACTTGCGCCCGATCCGCGAGAGATGGCTCTTCACCGTCAAGGCTGACAGGTTCAGACCCTCGCCGATCTCCTTGTTGGACTGCCCATCTGCAACGAGCTGGAGAACCTCGACCTCGCGAGCGGACAGCTCCCGAGGCGTGTTGTCGGTGCCCGGGACCCGGGTTCCGGTGGCCAGAATCGGGGCCACACTCGGGTCGGCGTAGACGCCGCCCTCGAGCACGCGCCGCACCCCGTCGGTCACCACCATCGGTGAGGCGGACTTCAGCAGGTAGGCCTGAGCGCCTGCCTGGAAGGCCGAACGCACCGCGTACGGGTCGTCCGAGGACGCCAGCACCACGATCCGCGGCCAGCCATGGCTGCGGAGCTCGGTTACCAACTCGATGCCACTGCCGTCCGGCAGTCCGAGGTCCAGAATCGCCAGATCGCACGGGCCGGTGGCCAGTGCACGCGCTCTTGCCTCGGCCACCGTGGCGGCCTCGTGGACGGTGCCCGCTCCCATCTGCGTGAGCCGGGCAGCTATCGCCTCCCTCAACAACGGATGGTCATCGACCACCAGCACCGAGAACAACTCTTCCCGCGGATGCGGGACCATGTTCGCCGGCAGTACGCCGGCTGGCGTGGTTCGAACGGCCTGACCTAAGCCGACGGCAGCCACGTCACTACCTCCCTGGAGTCGGTCGTGCCCCCCGACCGGCACCGGGACTTTCGGCCAAACAGCCGCGCCGCCATTGGACCGAAAGTGGTGTCGACGAAGGCAGCCTAGCCGCCCAAGCGGGTTAGCGACATGATCAAATCGTGATATATCCGATCGAGTTGTCACCCGGCCGGGTTCATGTCACACGATTGGACGAACCAAGGATGGTTACGTAACGGAAGGACAGCGGTACTCGATGAAACCAGGTCTGGCCCAGTGAGGGCCGCGACGAACGACCGGGTGAGCGCCCTTCTCCGCGCCGCCCCGATCATCGACGGCCACAACGATCTGCCCTGGGCACTGCGCAAGCGGCTCGGTCCGGACGCGGCCCTGGTCGCGGCCGGGATCGACCTCACGGAACCGCAACCCGACCTGCACACCGACCTCGGGCGGCTGCGCGACGGGGGCGTCGGCGGGCAGTTCTGGTCGGTGTATGTGCCGTGCGAGCTCACCGGGGACGCCGCGGTCGCCGCCGTGCTGGAGCAGATCGAGATCGTCCACGCCCTGGCCGCACGGTATCCGGAACACCTGCGACTGGCCCGGACGGCCGGCGAGGTGGAGACGGCGATCGCGGACGGGCGGGTGGCGTCGCTGCTCGGCGCGGAGGGTGGGCACTGCATCGCGGAGTCGCTGGGCGTGCTGCGGGCGCTGCACCGGCTGGGCGTGCGCTATCTGACGCTGACCCACAACCGGAACGTCCCGTGGGCGGACTCGGCCACGGATGAGCCGGTCGCGGGCGGTCTGACCGGGTTCGGGCGGCAGGTGGTGGCCGAGATGAACCGGCTCGGCATGCTGGTCGACCTGTCCCATGTGGCGCCGGCGACCATGCGCGACGCGCTGGACGTGAGCACCGCGCCGGTGATCTTCAGCCACTCCTCCTGCCGGGCCGTGCGTGATCATCCGCGGAACGTGCCGGATGACGTGCTGGCCCGGCTGCCGGAGAACGGCGGCGTGTGCATGGTGACGTTCGTGCCGGCGTTCGTCTCGGCGGGCCCGCAGGCCACGGTCGCGGACGTGGTGGCGCACGTCGAGCACGCCCGGGACGTGGCCGGGATCGACCACGTCGGGCTCGGCGGGGACTTCGACGGGGTGTCGCAGGTGGCGGTCGGGCTGGAGGATGTCAGCACCTACCCGGCGCTGTTCGACGCGCTGCTCGACCGCGGGTGGACCGACGACGACTGCGCCAAGTTGGCCGGGCACAACGTGTTGCGAGTGCTCCGCACGGCGGAGGAGTTGGCAACCGTTCGGCGGTGATAACTGGCAAAAGGTAACAACGGCTGGCGGCGTTTACCGGCGCGTCGGGGGTCAACCGCTGCGGCGCTGCCCGAGCGCGGCGACGCCGACCGGGGGGAGCCCGACGACGCTGGCCATGAGGTCGCAGAACGCCTCGCCGTGCGGGACGAGCTCGGCGGTGAGTGCGGTCCAGGAGGCGCGCAGCTCCACGTCGTCGGTGCGGGCCGGGCCGGCGATCTCACCGAAGCGGGCCGAAGAGGTGTCGGTGACCGTGCCGCCGAGCGCGGTGTACGCGGCGCCGGCGGCGTTCAGCGCGTCGGTCAGCCAGGACCAGGTGACCTCCGGCAGCAGCGGGTCGGCGGCGAGCTCGGCGTCGAGCTCAGCGCGGACGTAGGCGACCACCCGCAGCGTGCCGTTCCAGGCCTCGTCGCCGTCCGGGTCGTGCAGCAGCACCAGGCGCCCGGTGGCCAGGATCTCCGACGGCCCGGTCACCTCGGCGGTGAACGCGCACGCCCACGGGGCAAGCCGCTGCGGCGCGCGGACCTCCTCGAGGTGCAGCTCGGGCCGCGGCCGCAGCGAGCGCAACGCCGCGACCGCCCGCGTGAACAGCTCCGGAGCCGCCGACATACCGGTCACGACTGGTAACTGTAAAACCACCCGAGTCAGTGAGGCGGTAGGCCGCGCCGCGTGTTGTGCCCACGGTGGGTGCGGAGCCGGTCGTGGCACCATGATGACGATGACGAACGTGACCAAGTCTGGGGCCGCGACGGGGCGGCGGGCGCTGGTGGGGGCTCCACTGCTGGTGGCCGCGGCGGGTGGCCGGCCGGCGCGGGTGCCGGTGTGGTTCATGCGGCAGGCGGGGCGGTCGCTACCGGAGTACCGGCGGCTCCGGGCGGGCTCGTCGATGCTCAGTGCCTGCCTGAACCCCGAGCTGGTCTGTGAGATCACGGCGCAGCCGGTGCGCCGGCACGGGGTGGACGCGGCGATCCTGTTCAGCGACATCGTGCTGCCGCTGCACGCGGCGGGCGTCGACCTGGACATCGTGCCGGGGACCGGGCCGGTGGTGGCGGCGCCGGTGCGGAGCATGGCCGACGTGTCCGCGTTGCCGGTGCTGGACGGGGCGGCCGTCGGGCCGGTGGCCGAGGCGATCGGGTTGCTGCTGCGCGAGTTGGGCGACCTGCCGCTGATCGGGTTCGCCGGGGCGCCGTTCACCCTCGCCTCGTACCTGATCGAGGGCGGGCCGAGCCGGCACCACGAGCGCACCAAGGCGCTGATGCACTCCGACCCGCGGACCTGGCACGCGCTGCTGGACCGGCTGGCCGAGATCACGTTGACGTTCCTGCGGGTTCAGCTGGACGCCGGGGTGGACGCGGTGCAGCTGTTCGACTCCTGGGCCGGCGCACTGTCCGAACGGGACTACCGGGAGCTGGTGCTGCCGCACTCGGCGAAGGTGCTGTCCGGATTGGACGGTGCCGGGGTGCCGCGGATCCATTTCGGGGTGGGCACCGGCGAGCTGCTCGGGGCGATGCGCGAGGCGGGGGCCGACGTCGTCGGGGTGGACTGGCGGGTGCCGCTGGACGAGGCGGCGCGGCGGCTCGCGGCCGCGGTGCCGGGCGGGCCGGCGCCGGTGGTGCAGGGCAACCTGGACCCGGCCGTGCTGCTGGCCGACTTCGACGTCATCGAGCGCGAGGTGCGCCGGATTGTGGCGGAGGGGCGCGCGGCCGGCGGGCACATCTTCAACCTCGGCCACGGGGTGCTGCCGGACACCGACCCCGAGGTGATCACCCGGGTGGTCGAGCTGATCCACACCCTCGAGCCATGACCGCCGTCGCGGTGGTGGGGGGCGGGATCACCGGGCTGGCCGCGGCGTACCGGTTGCGCCGGCTGCTCGGGCCGGACGCGCGGATCACGCTGATCGAGCAGTCGGACCGGCTGGGCGGGAAGCTGCGCACGACGGAGCTGGCCGGGGTCCGGTACGACGTGGGCGCGGAGGCGTTCCTGAACCGGCGGCCCGAGGCGCTCGCGTTGATCAAGGAGCTGGGGCTGGGTGCGGGGCTGGTGCATCCGAGTGCTGCCCGGTCGGCCGTGCGCGCCGGCGGGGTGACCCGGCGCATTCCGGGGCGCACCGTGATGGGGGTGCCGGCGGATCCGGAGACCGTGCGGGATCTGCTGTCCGGCAAGGGTTTCCGCGGCGTCGAGGCGGAGCGCGGGTTGCCGCCGGTGCAGTTGGACGGTGCCGACACCGGGCTGGGGTCGTTGCTGCGCGGCCGGTTCGGGCCGGAGCTGGTGGACCGGCTGGTGGATCCGTTGCTGGGTGGGGTGTACGCGGGAAGTGTTGACGGGCTCGGCTTGCGGGCCACGCTTCCGGCACTTGCGTCCGCTTTGGACGGTGGGGCCGGTTCGCTCACCGCGGCCGCCGCGGCGGCGCTGCCCGCGGCGGAGTATCTCGCGGTGGGGGCGGGCCCCCGTCAGGGGGTCGGTATAAACACGATGGTGCCGGTGTTCGCGACGCTGCGCGACGGGCTGAGTGGGCTCGTAGCGACACTGGCCGATGAGTCCACAGTGGACATCAGGCTCGGGGATCCGGTGCGGGCGTTGACCAGGCGCGAGCACGGGTGGCGGCTGGAGCTGGGTGCGGTGGCGGCCGTGCACGCTCCGGCCGATCCGGTGCTGGACGTGGACGCGGTGGTCCTGGCCGTGCCGGCGCCGGCCGCCCGGCGGCTGCTGGACGGCGTGGTGCCGGTCGCGTCACGGGCCTACGGTGAGGTCGGGGTGGCCTCGATGGCGGTCGTCGGGCTGGCATTGCCGCCGGGGACGGAACTGCCGGACAGTTCGGGGGTGCTGATCGGCTCCGGGGAGCGGCACGCCGATGGGACTCCGTTCGCCGCCAAGGCATTCACGTTCTCCGCGCGGAAGTGGGACCACCTGGGCGCGGCCGGGCCGGTGCTGGTCCGCGGCTCGGTCGGCCGGCACGGGGAGCCGGGTGCCCTGCAGGTTGACGACGCTTCGCTGGTCCGGCTGGTGCGGGCTGATCTCGCCGAGCTGACCGGGATCACCACCGAACCGGTGGACACCGTCGTCACCCGATGGGGTGGCGGTTTGCCGCAGTACGGCGTCGGCCACGTCGACCTGGTCTCCGCGATCGAACACGCCGTCGCGGACGTGCCGGGGCTGGCGGTGGCCGGTGCGGTGCTGCACGGCGTCGGCATCCCGGCCTGCATCGGCACCGCCGACCGGGCGGCGGCGAAGGTCGTCGCCGAGCTCAGTGAGGTAGCAATGTGACTTTGCTTCCTACTGGGCTGTGGCGGGCGTGGCCCGGAGGGATCGGTGTGACTCTTGGGCGGTCGACACATGCCCTGAAGGCCGCCTCCGGGACGCTCAATGTTTCGAAGGCCGCCTTCAGGGCATTGGTCATGGCCACCGTAGGAACCGCGCCCGACGATCCGACCGCACCTGAGCGCCGAGCTCAGTCCGACACGCTGGCGAACGCGGTCACCCGGGTGATCCGGCCGCGGACCAGGAGCTCGCCGGGCACGGCGTTGCGGCGGCCGAACTGCTCGGCGGACTCCGCGCCCATGTAGCGGCCGCCGAGGCGGGTGGCCCAGACCAGCAGCTCGTCGAGGTCGTCGGACAGCGTCGCCTCGCCTTCGAGCAGCACGTAGGAGTACGGCGGCCGCTGGTCGTCCACGCACAGCGCGAACCGGGGGTCGCGGGCGAACGCCTTCGCCTTGAGGCTGGTGGCCTGCGTGGTGAACACGACGTGGTCGCCGTCGGCGGTCTCGTCGACCAGGAACCAGACCGGCGAGACGTGCGGGCTGCCGGCCTTCCGGGTCACGGCCAGCTTGCCCGTGCGGGTGCCGGTGTGCACGAAGTCGAGCCACTCCTGCCTGGACATCCGATGCATGGGGCAGTGCTTACCATGGGCGTATGGCGCGCACGAACTTCGCCGAGCTGAACTCGGCGATCCGCTACACGATGTGGTCGGTGTTCCGGGTCGAGCCCGGGCGCCTGCCCGACGAGCGCGGGCCGGCCGGCACCGAGGTCCGGGAGTACCTGGACTCGCTGGCCGGCAAGGGCGTCGTCGTCCGCGGTGTCTACGACCTGGCCGGGCTGCGCGCCGACGCGGACTACCTGATCTGGTGGCACGCCGAGGAGATCGAGCAGCTCCAGGCGGCCTACGCGGGCCTGCGCCGCACCGCGCTCGGCCGGGTCTCCGTCCCGGTGTGGAGCCAGGTGGCCCTGCACCGGCCCGCCGAGTTCAACAAGAGCCACATCCCGGCGTTCCTGGCCGGCGAGGAGCCACGCCGTTACGTCAGCGTCTACCCGTTCGTCCGCTCCTACGAGTGGTACCTGCTGCCCGAGGAGGAGCGCCGCCGCATGCTCGCCCAGCACGGCCTCCAGGCGCGCGACTTCCCCGACGTGCGGGCCAACACCGTCGCCTCGTTCGCCCTCGGCGACTACGAATGGATCCTCGCCTTCGAGGCCGACGAGCTGCACCGGATCGTGGACCTCATGCGGCACTTGCGGGCCAGCGACGCACGCCGCCACGTCCGCGAGGAGGTGCCGTTCTACACCGGTACGCGGATCCCGCCGGCCGAGCTGGTCGCCAGCTTGCCCTGAGCAAGGTGCGGTGAAGGCGTCCTTCCTCTCGCTGAGCGTGAGGAAGGACGCCTTCACCGCATTCCTGGCTACCTCCTCGCGAGCTTGGGTTGTGGAGATCGTGAGGGCGAGGACGGTCCCCGCGGTCGCGATCCGTCTGAGGCTGTGGGCCATGGCACCTCCTGGTTACCGAGGAGGGGCAGCGGTGCTTGAGCGCGCAACTATACGCACCACCTCTACACGTGGTGTATAGGTGGGTAAATAAAAAAACTTCTAACCCCAGTACCCCTGCCCCTCCATGCGCCGGAACATATCGGGCGCGGTTGCGGGTGACAATAGGCCGTTGGAGTGTTGGCGTGTGCCTGTCATGTCTTTGGCCCGGCTCGCCGATGTCGGTGCGGGGGTCTACCGTGCCCGGTGCACTGACAGGACACACGTTTTGGAGGCTGACCGTCATGGTCACTCGTGACACCGCTTGGCTGCCCGGCACCCCGTGCTGGGTGGACGTCAGCGTGGACAGCGTTGAGAAGGCGGTTACGTTCTACGGCTCCCTGTTCGGCTGGGAAGCCGGTATCAACCCGGACCCGCAGTTCGGCGGGTACGCGATCTTCACCAAGGACGGCAACCGGGTCGCGGGCGCGGCCCCGGTGCAGGACCCCGGCCAGCCGCACGTCTGGACCACCACGGTGGCCAGTGACGACGTCGAGCAGACCGCTGCCAAGATCAAGGCCGCCGGCGGCCAGGTGATGCAGGACCCGATGGACGTCGCCGACCTCGGCCGGATGATCGTCGCGTCCGACCCGGCCGGTGCGGTGTTCTGCGCCTGGCAGTCCGGTACCCACACCGGGTTCGGACTCGCCAACGAGCCGGGCGCGGTCAGCTGGAACGAGAACATGAGCCGGGACTGGGACGGCAACAAGAAGTTCTACAACGAGGTGTTCGGCTACGAGTACGGCGACATGAGCAGTGACGAGTTCTCCTACGCCACGCTCGACCTGCAGGGCCGGCCGGTGGGTGGCATCGGCACGCTGCCGCCGGGCACGCCGGACGAGATGCCGGCCAACTGGCTCACGTACTTCGGCGTTTCGGACACCGACGCGAGTTTGGCCAAGGCGGTCGAGCTGGGCGGCTCGGTTGTCAAGGAGGCGTTTGACACGCCGAACGGCCGCATCGCCATCCTGGCCGACGACCAGGGCGCCGTTTTCGGCATCGTCAGCGTGTAGGTGAGTTGCCATGAAGGACTCCCCCGGAACGTCCAGGGAGTCCTTCATGGCGTTGCGCGCGGACTGCGCGCGGTGTTTCGGGTTGTGCTGTGTGGCGCCGGCGTTCTCGGCGTCGGCGGACTTCGCCATCGACAAGCCCGCGGGGCGGCCATGCCCGCACCTGGCCGCGGATTTCCGCTGCTCGATGCACAACCGGTTGCGGGCCAACGGGTTCCCGGGGGTGCACGGTCTACGACTGCTTGGGCGCCGGGCAGAAGGTCGCGCAGCTGACGTTCGGCGGCCGGGACGGCGGAGCGCACCGGAGACGGCCGGGCGGATGTTCGCCGTGTTCGGGGTCATGCGGGAGCTGCACGAGCTGCTCTGGTTTCTGACCGAGGCGCTCGGGTTCGGCGCGGCCCGCCCACTGCGTTCCGACCTCAGCGGTGCGCTCGCCGAGACCGAGCGGCTCACCGAACTCGGGCCGGAAGCGTTGGCGGAGTTGGATGTTGACGCTCGCCGGCGGCGGGTCGGCGCGGTGCTGCGGCGGGTGAGCGAGTTGGTGCGCGGCCACGGTGGGCGGCAGTTGCGCGGTGCGGACCCTGATGGGTGCGAACCTGCGCGGCGCCGACCTGCGCGCGGCCGACCTGCGGGGCGCGTACCTGATCGGCGCCGATCTCACCGGTGCCGATCTGCGGCTGGCCGATCTCACCGGCGCCGATCTGCGCGGCGCGGCGATGCCGGGGCGGATCTCGGCGCCAGCATTTTCCTCACCCAGTTCCAGGTCAACGCGGCCGCCGGCGACGGCGAAACCCGTGCTGCCGGAGGCGCTCACGCGCCCGGCACACTGGTCGAAATAGCGCCGTTTGTTTACCGGATATTGAGGTTGGTCTCCGTAACCTGTCCCGCGGTTCTATCCGCCATACCTGTACGGAGGAGGACAGGAATGCGAAGAACTCTCACTATTTTCCTTTCCCTGGTCACGGCGTTATCCGCTGTGGTCAGCGCGCCGGCTGCCGCGGAACCGGAGGCCTTCACCGCGCCACCGCTGCGCTGGGCGCCGTGCCCGGAGGATCCGGGCGACGCGACGTTGCAATGCGCAACGCTGCTGGTCCCGGTGGACTGGGCGCACCCGAGGGGGGCCAGGACCGAGGTGGCGGTGGCGCGCCGGCTGGCCACCGACCCGTCCGCCCGGATCGGCTCGCTGCTGATCAACCCGGGCGGCCCCGGCGGTTCCGGCGTCGACTTCGCCATCTTCGGCCAGGACTACTTCAGCGCGGAGCTGCGCCGGCATTTCGACCTGGTCGGCTTCGACCCCCGGGGGGTGGCTCGGAGCCACCCGGTGCTCTGCTCGCTGGACCTCGTGCAGCAGTTCCCGAACTTCGTGCTGAACGACCAGCGTGAGTTCGACGCGGTGGTGGCCTACAACCAGCGCCTGCGGGAGGACTGCCGGCAGCACACCGGGCCGGTGTTCGACCACGTGGACATGCTGAGCGTGGTGCGGGACATGGACGCCCTGCGCACCGCGGTCGGCGACCGGAAACTGACCTATTACGGGGTTTCCTACGGCAGCCTGAACGGGCAGCAGTACGCCGAGCAGTTCCCCGACCGGGTCCGGGCCATCGTGGCCGACAGCAACATGGACCACAGCCTGGGCACGCGGGACTTCCTGCTCACCCAGGCGTCCACGGTCGAGGACTCCTGGCGGGAGTTCGTGGCCTGGTGCGACCGCACGGCAGGCTGCGCGCTGCACGGGCGCGACGTGCGGGCGTTGTGGAACGGGCTGCTCGCCCGGGCGGAGCGGGGCGAGCTGCCGAACCCGTTCGACCCCACACGGGCGTGGCGTCCCGAGGACCTGATCGGGTTCATCCTCGGTGCGTTCTACGGGCCGTCGTGGTCCCCGCTGGCCGAGGTGCTCGACGCGCTCGACGCCGGCCGGCCGTTCCTTACCGCGCAACCGAAAGCGCAGCAGGGCGAGGTGGTCGAGTTCTTCGGGCTGGCTCAGTTCTGCGAGGACTGGAGCCTGCCGGTCCGCGACATCCGCCAGTACGCGGAGCTGGTGCGGGCACAGCGGCGGGTCGCGCCGGACCAGCGGTGGTCGTCGAACGCGTTCCCGCTCACCGTGGCGTGCTTCGGCTCGCCGCGGCCGGTGGCCAACCCGCAGCACGAACTCCGGGTCCGGGACCTGGACCGGCCGCTGCTGTTGCTCAACGCCCTGCACGATCCGGCGACCGGGTACAACTGGGGCTCCAACGCGGCGCGCCAGCTCGGCCGCGAGGCGGTGCTGGTCACCTACGACGGCTGGGGCCACGGCGTTTACGGCCGCAGTGAATGCACCACCACGCCGGTTGACCGCTATCTCATTTCGCTGACCCTGCCGGCACGGGGCACGCACTGTCCGGGGGTCGAACCCGCCGCCGGGCTCACCGTGGCGCAGCGGCCCAGCCCGCTGAACCGTCCGGCATTCCCCACCACGAAACAACAATTCCCGTACTGATCACAAATTGCCCGCCCGGGTGAGTTCGGCGACTCACCCGGGTGGGTTACTTCGGGAGAACTGCCAAGCCTTCTCCGGAGAGCTGCCGGAGGGATTCGGTGCGGCCGGTGAGGAGCAGCAGCAGCGCGGACGTCGGGCCACGGATTTCCGTGCCGTTTCCGGCGGTCCACGTCGTGTCGGTGGCGGTGAGGCGGAAACCTGCGAGGCGCCGTTTGGCGTGGAACGGCCAGCCCATGGTCCAGACCCGGGTGGCGGCGGTGGCGGCCGCCTCGGTGGGCATGGGCAGGGTGCGGCGCAGGGGGATGGCCATGTCCTGGGCGTGCACCAGAGTGTCGGCGAGGACGTTGCGGTAGCTGGTGACGGCCGGCAGCTTGCGGGAGGCGGCGTGCCGGCGCAGCTCCGCGACGAGGTCGGCGCCGGGGCGGTTGGCGTGCCGGACGGCGATGTCGTGGTTGAGGCGGTGGAAGCTGCCGCGGGCGCGGACGGCTTCGACGAGCATGGTCCACGGGCCCGGTGCCTGCGGGGTCATGGCGATGTGTGCGGCCACGTCGCGGATGCGCCAGCCGGCACACAGCGACGGAGCGTCCCACTCCTGCGCGGAGAGGTCCTCGAGGAGGTCGGCGATGGCCAGCCGCTGCTGCTCGATGACCCGCCAGCAGGCTTCCCGGTCCACGGCCGCCTCCTCTACACTTGGTAAGTCTCTCTGACTAGTTAATCAGCCTCTCTGACTATCGTCAAGGAGTTCCGTGGCCGAGGAGGAGCTCAACATCGGGGTCCTGCTGTTCATCCCGTACCGGGCGATGGAGAACCGGGTGTTCGCCGCGCTCGCGGACGCCGGCTACGCGGACTTCACCGTGGCCCAGGCCCGAGTCGTGCAGCGCATCGGGCCGAACGGCACCCGGCTGACCGAGCTCGCCGAGCAGGCGCAGATCACCAAGCAGACCGCCGGGTTCCTGGTGGATCAGCTGGAGAAGGCGGGCTACGTGCAGCGCGTGCCCGACCCGACCGACGGCCGGGCGCGGCTGGTGCGCATCGCCGAGCGGGGCGCCACGGCCGCCGCGCTGGCCAACCGCGTCGCCGCCGATATCGAGGCGGAATGGACGGAACATCTCGGCGCACAGCACATGCGCCAACTCCGCCGCGCCCTCACCCGGCTGAGGGAGATTACCGACCCGTACCAGTGACGCTGAGGATCCGCGCGGTTTTTGTCAGTAACGGTGTCCGGATGGCCGTCGATGAACGTTTTGCGATATCGCGGTCTTGATTTAACTGCCCCACTACGTGTGGAGAAAAGCATATGAGACGCACACTCACTGGGTGTGCCGGTGTCGCCATGCTCGCGACGCTCGTCGTGAACGCAATTCCGGCAAACGCCCATTCGGTCAATGGAAATCTACCCGGAGGAACCAGCATCTCGGTGTCGATCAACACCCCGGCCGACGGGGCGGTGCTGCCGCCCGGCCCGGTGACGGTGTCCGGCACCGCCTCGGTCGGCCAGGGGCAGCCGGTGCCCTCCACCGCGCTGATCTACGTGCTGGACGTGTCGGCCAGCACCGGGGCCGCCGTCCCCGCCGGCTGCTCCGGGGACCAGAACGGTGACGGCCTGCTGAACACGATCATCGACTGCGAGGTGCTCGCCGCCAAGACGTTGAACAACGAGGCGTTGAGCCCGGGCACCGTGGGCACGATCCCGCAGGTCGGGGTGGCCGCGTTCGCCAACGGCGCGGTGACCGGCGACGTCGGGCCGGCCGCCGGCGACCAGCTGATCACCGCGCCGGACGCCGACGAGGACGGCACCGGCGGTCACGACGTGGACCAGGTCTTGAACTCGGCGTTCATCGCCACCGCGAACCTGGCCGGTCTGCACCAGTTCACCGAGCACAACATCCCGTGCTGTGCGACGAACTTCGCCGCCGGCATCACCGCGGCGACCACGGTGGCCGGGCAGGCGAGCGGGAACCTGCGCAAGATCGTGGTGTTCCTCTCCGACGGCTTCTCCACCGGCGAGGACATCACCGGGCCGCTCGCCGCGGTGCCGGCGGACGTCGACTTCTTCACGTTCGCCGTCGGCCAGGGCTCGCGGTGCGTGGTGCCGGCCAACAGCCTGCAGCAGATCGCCGACGCCACCGGCGGCACCTGCACCGAGGTGCCGGACATCGCCAACCTGCCGAACATCCTGCCCGGTGTGATCAACTCGCAGCTCACCTCGCTGACGTTGCGGGTGGACGGCGGCGCGGCCACGCCGATCACCAACGTCACGCCGCCGCTGCCCCGGAACGGGCCGGCGAGCGTGAACTACACGGCGAACACCGGCGCGCTCGCCGCCGGGCTGCACACCCTGTGCGTCACTGCGAACGGGACCGACGGCGGCGGGCCGGGCAGTGTCACCGACTGCCACACGATCCGGATCAACGCGCCGCCGGTGGTGGACGCGGGCGGTCCGTACTCCGGGCAGGAGGGGACCCCGGTCGCGATCGCCGGCTCGGTGACCGACCCGGACGGACCGAGCCTGACCACGGGGTGGGAGGTCGTCCCGGTCTCGGGCGTCGATCCGGGCGCGACGTGCGCTTTCGGCAACGCATCCGCGCTCTCGACCACCGTCACCTGCACCGATGACGGCACGTACCAACTTCGGCTCCGGGTGAACGACGGGGTCAACCCGGAGGTGGTCGACACCGCCACGCTGACGCTGACCAACGTCGCGCCGGCGGTGACCATCACGGCGCCGCCCAACGGTTCGGTGATCAGCCGCGGCTCGCTGGTCACGTTCACCGCGCCGTTCACCGACATCGGCACGAACGACACCCACACCTGCACGGTCGACTTCGGTGACGGCAGCCCGGTGGTGGCCGGAAACGTTACGGAGGCACCGGGTTCGGGGACGTGTGGTAGCTCCCACGCGTTCACCGTGCTGGGGCCGCACACCGTGCTGGTGACGGTGCGGGACGACGACGGCGGGTCGGCCACCGCGGTGCTCACCGTGATCATCTTCGCGCCGGCGGAGGCGTGGGCGATCAGCGCGAACGGGCTGGTGACGATCCCGAAGACGCCGGACGCCCTGTGCCCGCCGAACTCGGATCTGACCCAGGTCGGGCTCAACGTTCCGGGCGTGGCGAGCGTGAACGCGCTGAACGCGCGGTGCACCCTGGACCGGGCCACCGGCACCACGGTGGCGACGTCCTCTGTGGACGGCGCCAGCCTGCTCGGTGGGTTGATCACGATCAGCACGATCGAGAGCACCTGTGTCGCGGACGCGAACGGGGTCCGCGGGTCGTCGCGGGTCGGCACGATCAACGGCACGCCGATCGGGACCGGCTCCGGCTCGATCAGCATTCCGCTGGTGGCCACGGTGTTCTTCAACCAGACGGTGAACTCGGGCGGCCAGCTGTTCCAGCATGCCATCCGGGTGCAGACCCTGCTCGGCCAGGAGATCATCCTCGCCGGCTGCCGGGTCTTCTGAGGTTCTCCAATGCGGTGAATGCGTCCTTCCTCTCGCCGAGCGTGCGGAAGGACGCATTCACCGCACGCTAGGGTCTCCAGGCTATGCGAGGGCGATTAGCCGCGGCGGCGCTGGCCGTCACGCTTTCCGGCTGTGGCACAACGACCTCCGGTGAGGCCGTCGGGCCGCCGCCGGTCTCGGTGCCACCGGCCTCCTCGTCCGCGGTCGTGCCGCCCGTGTCCGCGGTGCCGCCGTCCTCCACACCGCCGCCCACGCCGAAACCGGCTCCGCTGCCGCAGGCCGGAAACCCGGCAGGGCGCGCGGCCGTGCCGGCGGAGGCCGGGCCGGAGGACACCTCGCACCCGACCCGGGTGATCGGTGACGGCACCGCCGCCGGCTGCACGTCCGCCGCAGTGGCGGCGGCGGTCGCGGCCGGCGGGGTGATCACGTTCAACTGCGGGCCGGACCCGGTGACGATCACGCTCGCGGCCACCGCGAAGGTGCGCAACACGAGCGGACCGAAGGTCGTGCTGGACGGCGGCGGGAAGGTCACGCTCAGCGGCGGTGGCAAGCGGCGGATTCTGTACCTGAACACGTGTGATCCGGCGCAGGGCATCACCACCTCGCACTGCCAGGACCAGGACGCGCCGCGGCTGACGATCCAGAACCTGACGCTGGCCGACGGCAACGCGACCGGCGAGACCGCCGAGGGTGGCGGCGGGGGCGCGGTGTTCGTCCGCGGCGGGCGGGTGAAGGTGGTCAACTCGCGGTTCCTGCGCAACCGGTGCGACCAGGCCGGGCCGGACCTCGGCGGGGCGGGGCTGCGGGTGCTGAGCCAGTCCAAGGGCCTGCCGGTGTACGTGGTCGGGAGCACGTTCGACGGCGGGGTCTGCTCCAACGGCGGCGCGCTGAGCAGCATCGCGGTGTCCTGGGTGGTGCTGAACAGCGTGCTCACGCACAACTCGGCGGTCGGCCGCGGCGCCAACCCGGCGAAGGCCGGCACGCCCGGCGGCGGCAGCGGCGGCGCGATCTACAACGACGGCGACCGGTTCACCCTGCGGATCGCCGGCACGATCATCGAGGACAACCACGCCAAGGAGGGCGGCGGCGCGGTGTTCTTCGTGAGCAACGACCGGACCGGGACGATGAGCGTCGAAGCCTCGACGTTGCGGCGCAACCCGAGCGACGGGTTCGAGACGGCCGGGTTCCGCGGGATCTTCTTCCTCGGCGCCGGCAAACCCGCGGTGAGCGGGTCGGTCATCCAGTGACCGGGAAGTGCTTGACCCAGCGGCGTTGCCAGGGGGTTTCCACGGCGCGGCGGTGGTAGTGGGTGCGGGTCCAGCCGACCGCCTCGGTGGCGGGGACGCCGGAGAGGACGGCGAGGCAGGCGATCACCGTGCCGGTGCGGCCGATTCCGCCGCCGCACGCGACCTCGACGCGTTCGCCGGCGAACGCGCGGTCGTGCAGGGTGCGGATTGACGCGATCGCTTTCCGCCGGTCCCGGGGGAGGCGGAAGTCGGGCCAGTCCAGCCACTCGTGCGGCCAGGGTGGGTCGGCGCGGCGGGAGCCGAGGTACAGGGCGAAGTCGGGCGGCGGGCCGTCCGGGGTGGGGTGGCGCAGGCCGCGGCCGCGGATCCAGCAGCCGTCGGGGAGTGGAATCGCGCCGGGGAGGGGCGGCGGAGTGATCATGTCGGTACGGTAGCTCGGTGTTGGAGCGGGACTGGGGCGACATCACCGCCCGGCTTGACCGGCAGGTGGGGCGGTGGCATCCGTCGGCGGACGAGGCGGGCATCGCCGAGCTGATGCGGATGTACGCGGTGCCGGGGATCAGCATCGCGGCGCGGCGGGGTGCGGATTCGTGGGCTGCGGGGTATGGCACGACCGTGGCCGGTGGGTCGACTGAGGTTGCGCCGCGCACGGTGTTCCAGGCGTGCTCGATCAGCAAGCATGTGGCGGCGTTCGGGGTGCTGCGGCTGGTCGATCAGGGTGTGCTGGCGCTGGACGAGGATGTCAACGCCTACCTGCGGTCGTGGCGGGTGCCGGAGGCGGGCGGGTGGCCGGCGGTGATCACGGTGCGGCAGCTGCTGGGGCACACCGCGGGGTTGTCGTACAACTGGTTCCGGGGATTCCACAGTGGAGCGTCGCATCCCACCCTGCGCCAGGTGCTGGCCGGAGAGGAGCCGGCGAACACGCCGCCGGTGCGGGTGAGCCTGCTGCCGGGGAGCCGCTTTCGTTACTCCGGCAGCCACTATGCGGTGGTGCAGCAGCTGCTCATCGACGTGACCGGGGTCGGGTTCGCCGAGTTGATGCACACGCTGGTGCTGGAGCCGCTCGGCATGACCGACAGCAGCTACGACCAGAGTTTTCCGCACGGGCGGGGGGAGCTGGTCGCGACCGGGCACCAGGTGGACGGGATTCCGGTCAGCGGCCGGTGGCGGGTGCTGCCCGAGGCGGCGGGCGCCGGATTGTGGACCACGCCGGGCGATCTGGCCCGGCTCGGCGCGGAGATCGCACGGGCCGCGGCCGGGGAGCCGGCGCTGCTGTCCGGGGACCTGGCCGGGCAGCTGCTCACGGTGCAGGTGCCGGGCGGCGACTACGGGCTCGGCACCCAGGTCGACGGCGAGCGGTTCGGGCACGTCGGGGGCAACATCGGGTACGGCTGCTGGCTGTTCACCTGGCGGGAGAGCGGAACGACCGTGGCGGTGATGGCGAACTCCGGCGGGTGCAACGAGCTGCTCGACGCCATCCTCGCCGCGGCCGAGCGCCGGTACGCGGCACCCGGCGCCGGTGGTACGCCGGTGGCCGGCACGTACCTCCTCCGGGAGGGCTACCCGCTCCTGGTCGACGTCGCGGGCGAGCAGGTCACGCTCACCGCGGCGGGGCAGCCGCCGGTTCGGCTGATTCCGTTGCCCACCGGGCAGTTCCTGGTTCCCGGCCTGGACTGCGAGCTGACCTTCGGCGAGGGCACGGTGGAGCTCCGGCAGGAGGGCCGGGTGGACACCGCCGAGCTAAGCGGGTCCTAGGCCGGCGAACGCGGCGCGGACGGCGAGGGACCAGCGGCGGTCCCGGGTGGCGGCGGAGCGGCCGAGCCAGCCGGCGGTCTCCTGGGCGGCGAGGCCCTGGGCGAGGGCGAGCAGCACGTGCGCGATGTCGGTGGGGTCGCCGGCGAGCTGCCCGGCGTCGACGCAGCGCTGGACATGGCCGGTGATCAGCGTGCGGACCGACGCGGTGGCGCGCAGCTCGGCGGGGCCGGGGTCGAAGTCGGCGAACGGGCGGGAGAACATCACGTCGGCCAGGACCGGGTGCTCGCGGACGAAGATCCGGAACGCGGCGAGGAGCCCGGTGAGGTCGGCCCGCGGGTCGTCGGTGCGGCCGGTCGCGGCGAGCGCGCGGCCGAGATGGCGGAAGCCTTCGAAGTAGACCTCGCGGACCAGCCCGGCCTTGTCGCCGAACAGCTCGTAGACGGCCGGCACCGAGGTGCTGGCCGCGGTGGCGACCTTGCGCGCGGTGAACCCGACGACGCCCTCCTCGGCCAGCATGGTGACCGCGGCGTGCAGGACCCGGTCGCGCAGCTCCGGCGTGCGCAGCTTGGCCCGCGGCACGGCTACGAGGTGACGGCCGCGTAGTCGGCGTCGATGGCGGCCCGGAGCGCGCGCAGCACCGGCTCCCGGGCACGGAGCTTGCTGGCGGCGTGCGCGTCGAGGTTCAGCCCGAGCATCGTCTCCGCCGTGCTCCTCGCCGCGCCGGGCAGCTCCGCGGGTTCCACCACCCGGTCCAGGAACCCCGCCTCGACCGCGTTGTCCGGGCTGAACTGCTCGGCCAGCAGCAGCGCCCGGTTGAAGCAGGCCGGGGTGAGCCGCTGCCGCATGATCTCCACGGCGGCCTGCGGCATGGGCAGCCCGATCGCCACCTCGTTGGCCATCAGCCGGTACGGCCCGGCCGCGCCGATCCGGTAGTCCCCGGACAGCAACAGGAACACACCCATGGCGATGGCATGTCCGGGGCACGCGATGACCACCGGCGCCGGAAACGACAGCAGCCGCAGGGCCAGCTCGAACCCCGCGTGGATCATGCCGAGCGCGTCCGGGCCGCCGGCGCGGAGCACGCCAAGGTCGAACCCGGCGGAGAAGACACCCTCGCGGCCGGTGAGCACCACGACCGCACGCTCACCCTCGGCCTCGTCCAGCGCCGCGTTGAGCTCGGCGAGCAAGCTGGGGGAGAGCACGTTCACCTTGCCGTCGTCCAGGCCGATCGTGGCGATCCCGCCGTCGAGCGCGTAGCTGACCAGCGTGCCCATGGCCGCCTCCGTCCTGTCGATGTCGGGAGCACGGTAATCGGAACGACGTTCCGGAATCAAGTTCCGATCCGGCCGAGGGCGTGCAGACCTTGTCCGTATTGCCACGGTTTTCCGGGAATCTTCCCGACTCTCCGGTAGCCCTTGCCAAAGCTCACGCCGACCCACTATGACGGGGAATCGGCGCGCGAAGGGGTCTCGGCATGGCGGTCGAGTTCCGGTTACTCGGGGACGTGGAGACGAGGGTCGACGGCAGCCCGATCGTGATCGGCTACGCGCAGCTTCGGTGCGTGCTGGCCATCCTGCTGGTCGAGGCGAACCGCACGGTGCCGGTCGACCACATGGTGGACCGGGTGTGGACCGACCGCCGGCTCCCCGCCCGGCCGCGCGGCGCCGTCCAGCACACCATCGCGGTGCTGCGCAAGGCTTTGACCGCGGTGCCCGAGGTGACGATCAGCTGGCGCTCATCCGGCTACCAGCTCGACGTCGACCCGGAAACCGTTGACCTGCACCGGTTCCACGCGCTGATCGGCCAGGCCCGCGCGGCCGCCGACGACGATCGCACGGCCGCCCTGTACGAGCAGGCACTGCGCCTCTGGCACGGGGAGCCGTTCGCGGGCCTGTCCACCGGATGGCTCGCCGGCGTCCGCACCAGGCTGATCCAGCAGCGCAACGCCACCCGGCTCGACCTCACCGACATCCGGCTGCGCCGGGGCGCGCACGCCACCCTGCTGGCGGAACTGCGGGACTGGACCGAGCACGACCCGCTGGACGAGCGGCTGGCCGGGCAGTACCTGCTCGCGCTCTACCGCAGCGGCCGCCAGGCGCAGGCGCTGGAGCACTACGAGCGCACCCGGCGGCTGCTGGCCGAGCAGCTCGGCGCCGACCCGAGCCCACCGCTGCGCCGGCTGCACACCCAGATCCTCACCGGCGACCCGGCACTGCGCGTGCCGGCGGCCTCAGCACGACACCCGGCGCCCCGGGTGGTTCCGCGCCAGCTGCCGGCCCGGCCGCGGCTGTTCACCGGCCGCCGGCGCGAGCTGGCCGACCTCACGGCCGCGCTGACCGAGCCGGGATCGGTGGTCATCTCGGCGATCGGCGGCGCCGGCGGGGTCGGCAAGACCTGGCTCGCCCTGTACTGGGCCTACCAGCACCTGGACCGGTTCCCGGACGGGCAGCTGCACGCCAACCTGCGCGGGTTCGACCCGGTCGAGGAGCCCACGCCGGCGAGCGCCGCGGTGCGCGGGTTCCTCGAGGCGCTCGGCGTCGACCCGGCCGCCGTGCCCGTCGACACCGACGCGGCGGCGGCGCTGTACCGGAGCCTGGTGGCCGGCAAGCGGATGCTGGTCGTGCTGGACAACGCGCGGGACACCGCGCAGGTCGAGCCCCTGCTCCCGGGCGGATCGTCGGGCACGGTGCTGGTCACCAGCCGGCACCGGCTCACCGGCCTGGTCACCCGGCACGGCGCGCGGGCCGTCGACCTCGACGTGCTCACCCGCGCGGAGGGGCGGGACCTGCTCACCGGCCATCTCGGCACCGGCCGGGTCGCGGCCGAGCCCGGCGCGGTCGCCGAGCTGCTGTCCCGCTGTGCCGGCCTGCCCCTGGCGATCAGCATCGTCGCCGCCCGGGCCATCGCACACCCCGGCTTCCCGCTCGCCGCGCTGGCCGGCGAGCTCCGTGACCGGCCCGGTCAGCTCGACGCCCTGGACGGGGGCGACCCCACGACCAACCTGCGGGCCGTGCTGTCCTGCTCGTACCGTGCACTGTCCACTCGGGCCGCCGCGGTGTTCGTGCTGCTGGGCCTTGCGCCCGGGCCGGACATCGGCGAGCCGGCCGCCGCCAGCCTGGCCGGACTGTCCCTTGTGGATGCCCGGAACACGTTGCGGGAGCTGGAGAAGGCTTACCTGGTCAAGGAGCACCGGCCCGGGCGGTTCCGGATGCACGACCTGATCCGCAGCTATGCCACCGAACTGGCGGGCCGCGACCCGGCGGCGCAGCGCCGGCTGGTCGACTTCTACCTGCACACCTCGCTCGGCGGTGCCCGGCTGCTCGATCCGTACCGCCGGCTGTACCACCCCGGCGAACCGGCTCCCGGCGTGCACGTCCAGGCTCATCCGGACGAGGCCGCGGCGCTGGCGTGGTTCGCCGCGGAGCATGCCAACCTGGTTGCCGTGCAACAGGTCGCGGCCGACCAGGGGTGGCATTCCGTGGTGTGGCAACTGCCCTGGAACCTCGAGACGTTCCACTGGCGCCGCGGTCTGCTCGACATCGCCGTCGCCCTGTGGCGGGCCGGGCTCGCGGCGGCCGACGCGCTGGCCGACCCCGTCGCGCAAACCATTGCGCACCAACGGCTCGGCAACGCCAGCGCCCCGCTCGGGCGGCACGACGAGGCGTTGCACCATCTGCGGCTCGCGTTGACCATCGCCGAGCACACCGGCGACGCGCTCCACCAGGCGCACGCACACCTCACCCTGGCCTGGGCGCACGAGGAACGGGGTGACCAGCGCCGGGCACTCGAGCACGCCGTCCAGGCCGCGCGCCTGTTCCACGGTGTCGGCGAGCCCTCGCACGAGGCCAACGCGCTGAACACGGTCGGCTGGTACCACGCGCTGCTCGGGGAGTACGAGGAAGCCCGCACGCACGGCGAGGCCGCGCTGCTGCTGCTGGCGCGCCAGCCCGACCGGCAGAGCCAGGCGGCCACGTTGGACACCCTGGGCTACGTGGCGCACCAGACCGGCGAGCACGACCGGGCGTGGGACTACTACCGGCAGGCGCTCGACCAGTTCCGCGAGCTCGGCTTCGCCTATGAGGAAGCGAACACGCTGGAGCACCTCGGCCAGACCCTGTACGCCCTCGGCCGGGTCGACGAGGCCCGGGACACCTGGCGGCGCGCGCTGGAGCTCTACCAGGCACAGCACCGGACCGCGCAGGCCGAGCGGCTCCGAAAGGAGCTGGCGGGCTCCTGGTAGGCACGTACCAGGAACCCGCCAGCGGTCCGGGGTCAGAATATGACCATGCTGAACAATGCGTCCTTCACGGTGACGTCACTGGTGTTGGCCGCCGCGAAGGCGACGTAGCCGAACGCGACCCACGGTAGGAACGGCACGTAGCCGTACACGCTGTCGCCGAAAATCCAGATGTCGAACGGGAGGAGCAGCTTTGTGATCGCCGCCAGGTACAGCGGCGACTCCCACCAACCGGCGTCCGCGACGAACAGGCAGCTGCCGACGTCGGTGAGGGCGCCGACGGCTCCGTAACCACCGTACGGGCGGACGCTGACGAATACCGACGGGTCGAAGTAAATGTCGAGCGGGCAGGTGGCGTTGGTGCCCGCCTGCGTTGTCGGGCGGCCCTCGCGGTATCCGGCCGGCGCCGCGAACAGGCCCGCGGACGGCTCGGTGGTGCGGATATTGGTGTAGGTCGTGGTGACATCCTGGCCGGCCGCGTCGTAGAACCGGGTCTGGACCGGCAGTTGCAGGTCACGGGACAGCCAGACGGTCACCTCCTTGGTCTTGGCGGCCTGGAGCTTGCTCGCCGGAATGGTCACCGTGTACTGGCGTCCTTCGACCGGCACGCCGGACACGACCGACGTGCCGATGTCGCGGGACTGCGTGCCCAGCGCCTCGCCCAGGCCGTCCGGTTGACGCTTCGTGTCTCCGGAGCTCAGGCGCAGGAACGTCTGCGATTTCTGGTCCAGGCGCAACGTCGTTCCGCTGGCCGGGTCGCTGATGGTGACGACGGATCCGGCCTCGACGCGGGTGCGGCCCTTGTTGTCCCGATAGAACTGGCTGGTCGACTGCGTGGTCCGCCAGGTTCCCGCCGTCGTCAGATCCGATCGGGTGACCTGCTGGACCGCGCTCACCGCGACGACCTTGGTGACGGTCGCGGCCGGTGCCGCCCGCCCGGTTCCGCCGACGCCGTCGGCGTGCGCGATAGCCTGGGTTGGAACACTGAGTAACAGACCGCTCAACCCGACCGCGAGAATTCCGCGCCATCTGTTTCTTCGCATGCTCTACCTCCTCGTCGTGGACGCGCGCGTCCGGGACGAGCGTTCTCCCAGCCGCGTTCGCAACGCTGTGGCACCGCATGCGTGCCCTGCTCAGCGCCGGTCGGCGGGTTGATCGGAAGGCGGCGCGGGGTCAGCGTCGGTCATCATTTCGGCCGGAGACCGGCAAGCTGCTGAACGACCTGGTCAACGTGCTGCTCCGGGCGCTCCTCCGGATCCGGTGCCAAGATCGCCGTGCGGACGTGGTCAGGCGAGCACTACCGGTGCTCAGAAGGGCCTGCCGAGAAATAAGTTGATCATTTGTGGGGTATGGGGCTGGTGGGAGGGTGGCGAGGGGAGCCGGGGTCGCGGTGGGAGGGAAGGAACGCCACGTTGCTTTCCGCCCAACCCAGATCAAGATCAACTCACGCCGAGAAATCGTTCATGATCGCCAAAAGTGGGCGTTCCCGTTCGCATATGAGCGTGAACGCCCACAAGCAACGGTCATGGTTCCTGGCATTGACGTTTTCGTCACACCCAGACCCCGGGCGCTACGGGCAGGACTCGGACAGCTTCACCGCGCCGAAGTCGATTTTGCTGCCGGCGGCGATCGAGGTGCCGGCGGAGATGTTCTGGGAGCACACCTTCCAGTTGTTGTCGAGAACCTGATTGCGGTGCTTGCCGGTGGCGTCGTGCGAGGTCGTGAGGAAAACCGCGTTTCCGGTCAGCGCCTGGACCTGATCCTGCGCCTCTTGCAGGTTGCGGCCAACGAGATTGGGCATCGCCCATTGTTGCGCCGGTGCCGCCGCCGTTTCCGGCGGTGGTTGGGCGACGTTCGCGGTGGCGGCGGGCGCTGATGTCGAGTCGTTTGACGACCCAACGGGTTGGGTGCTCTGGCAACCGGCGATGGCCGCGGCCGCGCCGACCGTGAACGCGGCGAACATCAGTCGCTTGATCGAGTTTGGCAAGGACTACCTCCGTGTCTCGCAGCCCTGCATCGCCCGGCGGCGACCCTTTGTTTCCGGGTAACAAGCCGACTTCCCCGGGCGATACGCGCTAACACTACAGCCGCACTGTGGTGACGTGAGCGACGGGTGTGGCCACAGGGACTCCTGGGGCGACCGGAAATGCGGTGAACGACGCTTTCATCACGCCCAGCGCGAGGAAAGACGCATTCATCGCACCCGACCCCCCGCAGGTGCGGCTGTAGTACTAAACACGGCGGACCACGTGGAGGAGGTACCCCTTGCGGTTGAGCGGGTTGTGGTCGGTGCGGGGGCGGCTGGGGGCGGCGCCGCGGACCTCGGCGTAGTGGTCGAAGGCGGACTCGAGCAGGCCCTCGCCGCGGGTGAGGGCGGGGAGTTGCTGGTGCAGCTCGTGGACCCGGGCGGCGGGGAGGTGGCCTTCCAGGCGGTAGGTGGAGTTGTCCTGTGTGGACGATTGGGGGACGGCGCGGAGGCGGGTCAGGGTCGGGTGGATGACGCTGACCGTGTCGGCGGGGACGTCGAGGCGGAAATGGTGCATGGGCTCGTGGACCCGGGTGCCGGCCCGGCGTAGGGCGGACATGAGGACCAGGGGCGTGAGGTTGCGGAAGTCGCCGGCGGTGCTGGACATGGACTTGTCGAAGGTGCCGTGGGCGTGGCTCTGCCGGGCCCAGTAGCCGGAGTGGGTCATGGTGACCACGCAGTCGGTGACGCGCCAGCCGGAAAGGCCCTGGGAAAGCGTCTCCGCCACGGTTTCCTCGACGGCGCGGAAGAAGGCGTACGGCATGGAGCCGAGCTCGACGCCGAGCCGGAACTCGACGCCGCTGCCCACCGGGGCCGGCTCGACCCGCAGGCCGACGGTCGCCAGGAAGGGGTTGGGCTCCTTGCCGATCAGCTCGAAGGCTTCGCCCGTGCCGCACGGGCGCTCGAGGCAGATGGTGGTGGTCTCGCGGAAGGTCACGTCGACGCCGAAGTCGCCGGCCAGGGTGGCCTGGATGACCTCCTTCTGCACCTCGCCGTAGAGCGAGACGGAGATCTCCTGGCGGATCTCGTCGAGCCGCACGTTGATCAGCGGGTCCTGCTCGGCGAGCTGGGTGAGCGCGGTGTGCAGCGGCCCGCGATCCGCCGG
>NZ_DASYTH010000081.1:0-2973 GCF_036002505.1 Actinophytocola sp.
TCCGCAAGCTTCATACCGTCCGATCACTTTACGGGCCGACGAGCGGCACGATCGGACTCGGCTCCCTGGACATCGGAATGTGGTAGCGCTGCGCCAGGAACGAGGCGATGTCGTGGAACAGCGGGCCGGCCGAACGACCCTCCGCGGAGCTGTAGTAGTTGGGTGCGTCGAGCACGATCCCGACCACGAACCGCGGGCTGTCCGCGGGCAGGATGCCGGCGAAGGTGATCCAGTACTGGGAGTTGCTGTAGGTGCCGTTCACCACCTGCTGCGCGGTGCCGGTCTTGCCGGAGACCTGATAGCCGACCAGCGCCGCGCTCGGCGCGGTGCCGTTGTTGCCGCCGGACGCCTTCTGCACCACCGCACGCAGCATGTTCCGCACGGTCGTGGCGGTCTCCTTGCTCACCACCCGGACCCCGTCCGGGCGGGGCTCCTCGACCCGGCTGCCGTCCGGGTTGATCTTCGCCTTGACGATCCGCGGCGGCACCCGCACCCCGTCGTTCGCGAGCGCCTGATACATCCCGGCCATCTGCAGCACGGTCATCGACAAGCCCTGCCCGATCGGCAGGTTGCCGAACGTGCTGCCGGACCACTGCGCGCGCGGCGGCACCCGGCCGGCGCTCTCACCGGGCAGGCCGATGCCGGTGCGCTGCCCCAATCCGAGCCGGTTCAGCATGTCCGCGTACCGGTCCGGGCCGACCTTCTGGGCCAGCATCAGGGTGCCGACGTTGGACGACTTGGCGAAGACGCCGGTCGTGGTGAACGTCTGGGTGCCGTGGTCCCAGGCGTCGCCGATGGTCCGGTCCGCGACCCGGATCGACCCGGGCACCTGCTGGCGTGCGTCCGGAGTGGTGACGCCGTACTCGATCGCCGACAGCGCGGTGACGATCTTGTTGACCGAGCCCGGCTCGTACGGCGTGGTCACCGCCGGGTTGCTCATCGACTTGAGGTCGAAACTCTTGGGGTCCATGGGATCGAAGCTCTTGTCGTTGGCCAGTGCGTAGACCTCGCCGGTGTGCGCGTCCATGATCACCGCGCTGCCGCCCTTGGCGCCGCTGCGGGTGACGTAGTCGGACAGCTGCTGCTGCAGGAAGAACTGGAGGTCCGAGTCGATGGTCAGCTCGAGGCTGGCGCCGTCGGTGGCCGGCCGGACGTCGCGCTCGGTGCCGGGGATCACCACGCCGCTGTCGTTCTCGGTGTCCACGATGCGCCGGCCCGGTTTGCCGGACAGGTCGTTGTCGCGCAGGATCTCCAGCCCGGACAGGCCGTGCAGGTTGTGCTTCTCCACGTCCTCGTCGTCCATGCGCCAGTTGGCCACGCCGACGATGTCGGAGGCCAGCGTGTGGTTCGGGTACTCGCGCACCGCGCGGTTCTCGACGTTGATCTCCGGGATCCGTTTCTGGATGTCCCGTGCCTTGGCCGGTTCGACGTTGTTGTCCACCAGGTACACGAACGTGGTGTCCCGGCGGAGCTTGTCCAGCAGCTCCTGCTCGTTGACCTGCGCGCCGAGGGTCTCGCGCAGCACCCGGGCCACCTCGGCGGCGCGCTCGTCGTAGCTCAGCGGCGCGTTCGGGTGCTCCCGGTTGTACTTCTCTAGCTCGCGGCGCTCGGCGTTCGGGCGGTAGGCGAGCGCGCGGGACTCCACGCTGAACGCCAGCTTGACCCCGTTTCTGTCCACAATGGACCCACGGTTCGCCGGGATGTCGATCTCGGTGGCCCGCTGCCGCTCCGCCCGCGCGGCCAGCGCCTCGGACTCGAAGCCCTGCACCTGGACGAGCCGGACACCGGCGGCGACCAGCGCGGCGATGAGCAGGAAGCGCACGGCGACGACCCGGATGCGGTTGTCCACGCCCGGCCGGCGGCGCACCCGGCGCGGCCGGGCCGGCCCACGCCGCACCGGCGGCGGGATGCGGCCGGCCGGTGCCGCACGCGCCCGGTCCGCCGGCGGTGGCGTGCGCCGGAGGAGGGGCGGCGGTGCCCGTCGTGCTACCGGCCGCCGCACCGGGCGACCGTCCCGTGGCGGTGGCATCAGCGTGCTCCCGGCGCCTGCCCGGGTTGCGCGGTTGCCTGCTGCTGGCCGGCGGCGGATGGCTGTTCCGCGCCTGCGGCCGGCGGCTGGGCGGTCTGGGTCGGCTGCGTCGGCGGTGGGACAGCCGGGGCCTGTGCCGGCTTGGGGTCGCCGACGACGGTGATCGTCCCGTCCGGCTGGACCACCAACCGGGCCGGGTCACCGGGGAACACCATGCCCAACTCCTTGGCGCGCTGGGCAAGCGCGGACGGCGAGTCCAGCTTCGTGACCTCCCGCTGCAGCGTGTCGGCCCGCTCGGAGAGGTCGGTGGCCTCCTTGCGCGCCTGCTCCAGCCGGTAGGAGTCGGAGATGGCCTGGGTGGACAGCCACAGCGTGGCCGCGATGCCGACCACCAGCAGCGCGATGATCAACACCACGAACCGGGCGCGCCCGCCGGGGCTCTCGGCCGGCTCGTCCCGCTCCGGCTTGCGCCCCTCCCGCTGCGCCCGCCGGGCATAGGCACGCTGGGCGGCCGCCGTGCGCGGCCGCCCACTGGGCCGTTCGGTCGGGCTGGCGTCCGGCAGCAGCGCGGTATCCGGCGCCTCGGTCGCGGGGACCTCCTGGCGGCGGCTCGGCCGGGTACGGGTTGGTGTCGGTGTTGGCAAGGTGACTGTCATGCTGTCCCCATAGGCTCGGGAATGTTGGCCGATGTCGTGGGTCGCTTTGGGTGATGGGTCACCGGACCGCTCCTCGGGCAGACCGTGTTCCACCGGGGGCAGGCCCCCAGACCCCAGTTCCTCGGGCCCCCTCGTCGCGGTGGGCCAACTCCCTCGCCCGGCATTCCGCAAGCTTCATGCCGCCTCAATTCGTTCCGCCGCTCGCAACCTGACCGACGCGGCGCGTGGGTTCTGCTCGATCTCCTGCTGGTCCGCCGTTTCCGCGCCTCGGGTGAGCAGGCGCAACCG
>NZ_DASYTH010000082.1:0-25206 GCF_036002505.1 Actinophytocola sp.
TGCCGTCGACCAGGAAGGTACCGGCGGTCGCGCCGTTGCCCGGCGGCAGCGGTACGGGGCGGTTGTCGAGGATCACTCGGGTGCGGTCCTTGTGTGACAGCAGCAGGTTGTCGTATTCGGGCAGGAACCGCGGCGGGGCGGGGACGTCCGCAGACGGCCGGGGCGCGTCGGGCAGGTCGTACAGCGTCTGCCCCGCCTCTGCCCGGAACGTCCGCAACGGCAAGCGCTCCACCACCTCGCCGAGCCGGGTCAGCCCGGACCACACCTGGATGTCAGCGACACTCGCCGGACCGAACGCGCCGAGATAGCGCAGTATCAGCGCATCCACCGGCGCCGAACGCAGCGGCGCGCCCAGCCAGCTCTCCACCGGTGCCCATGCCGCGGGACCGTTCCGGCCCCAGATGCCCCGTGGTGGCATCTGGCACAGCGCGATGTGGTGCGTCGCCGCGTACGCCAGTGCGCTCGGATCGGCGCCCGGCCAGCGTTCCGCAAGCAGCTTGCCGAGCTCGCTACGGGTTCGCGGCCGCTCCTCCAGCAGCCGCTGTGCCTGCCCGACCAGCGTGTCCCGGTCCACGCCGTCGGTACCGCCGGGAAAGTGCGCACCGAACTCGGCGGCGTGCAGCGGGTAGAACAGCGCGCGCCAGTCCAGGCAGTCCCGCGCGCTGACGAGATGCACGGTGTTACGCATCAGATGCAGCCGTACCACCTGACGTTGCTCGGTCAGCGCCGACAGCTCGTCCGGCGCGAAGTCCCGCAGGCGGGTCCACAATCCCACGTACGGGGCGAGCGGCGCCTGGGACTGCATCCCGCCCAGGTGCTCGATCGCGTCGATCGCCCGTGCCGGCACGCGTTCCAGCAGGTACTGGCGAGCCAGCGTGGCCCGGTTGAGACCGCGCTGGCTCAGCACATCGGTCACCGCAGCGGCCCGAAGAATGCCTGCAGGTCCTTCGCCAGCTCGGCGGGGGCCTCCATCGCCGGGAAGTGCTTGCCGCGCGCGAACTCGGTCCAGTGCGCGTCGGCCGGTGCCGGTACCAGTCTGCGTACCGTCTCGTCGGCGCCGAAAATGGCGAAGCCCTGGGGTACGGTCGGCGGCGTACCCCAGTCGGACGAGTGCGCCTGCTCGTACAGGGTGTGCGCGGCGGTGGCGCCGGAGCCGGTGAACCAGTAAAGGCTCACGGTGGTGAGCAACTGGTCGCGGTCGACCGGCAGGTCGGTCCATTCGTGGACCTTCTCGGCGATCCAGGCCAGCTGCAGCAGCGGTGAGTCGACCAGGCCGTAGCCGATGGTCTGCGGCCGGCTGTTCTGGATGGCCAGGTAGCCGGAACCCTCCTTGGTGAACTCGTTCATCCGGTCCAGGATCAGCTTGTCGACCGGGTCGTTCTCATCGAGCCGGTCGGCCATCCCGGGGAGGAAGGTGGCGGTGTTCGCGGCGGTCAGCGGGTCGGTCACCACGTGTACGCCGATCACGTGCTCGCCGTCGAGGCCGGCGACCGTGCCGGACACGCCGGCGCCGATGTCGCCGCCATGCACGCCGTACCGCTCATAGCCGAGCCGGCGCATCAGCTCGACCCAGGCGCGTGCGGTACGACCCATCGCCCAGCCGGTCTCGGCCAGCGGGGTGGAGAATGCGTACCCGGGCAGGGACGGCGCGACGACGTGAAAGGCCTGGCCCGCGGGCGGGTTGACCAGCGGCTCGATCAGGTACCGGAACTCGGCGACGGAGCTCGGGAAGCCGTGCGTGATCAGCAGCGGCTTCGCGTCGGCTCGGTCGGATCTGACGTGCAGGAAGTGGATGCGCTGGCCGTCGATCTCGGTGGTGGACTGTGGATACCGGTTCAGCTGCGCCTCCTGGGCGCGCCAGTCGTACCGCGTGCGCCAGTACTCGGCGAGCTCCTGCAGATAGCCCAGCGGTACGCCGCGGGTCCACCCCACGCCGGGCAGCTCGCCCGGCCAGCGGGCGGTGGCGAGCCGGTTGTGCAGGTAGTCGACGTCGGCCTGCGGGATCTCGATGCGGAATGGCTGGATGTCGCTCGAAGCTGTTGCGTTCATACGGAGAAGACTAGGAACAATAGAGGAAAGGATCGTTCCTAGATTGGGCCCAGGATCGAAGAATGTTGGGAACTTCCGCGCGGCTGCTGCGCCTGCTGTCCCTGTTGCAGGCTCGGCGCGACTGGACCAGTGGCGAGCTTGCCACTCGGCTCGGGGTCACCACCCGTACCGTCCGCAATGACGTGGACCGGTTGCGCAGCCTCGGCTATCCGGTCGACGCGCGGCCGGGCGTGGCCGGCGGGTACCGGCTCGGCACCCACGGCGCCCTGCCGCCACTGCTCCTCGACGACGAGGAGGCGGTAGCGGTCGCGGTCGGACTGCGTACCGCCGCGAACGGCTCGGTCGCGGGCATCGAGGAGACCTCGGTGCGTGCGCTGGCGAAGCTGCAGCAGGTGCTTCCCGCGCGGCTGCGACATCGGATCAGCGCTTTCCAGTCGTACACGCTGCCGATGCCGTCGTACGGCCCGCAGGTGGATCCAGACGTGCTGACCATGATCGCCAGCGCCTGTCGAGACCATGAGCTGCTGCGATTCGACTACCGGGCACACTCCGGGGCGGCCAGTCGGCGCTCGGTGGAGCCCTACCGCCTGCTCAACGACCGGCGGCGGTGGTATCTGGTGGCCTGGGACACCGAACGGAACGACTGGCGTACGTTCCGGGTCGACCGGATCGAGCCACGCACGCCGACCGGGCCGCGCTTCACGCCCCGTGCACTACCGCCCGACCGGGAGATCACGGCGCGGGTGGCACGCGGAATCGGCGAGGCAACCTGGCGGTACCGGGCGCGGGTGGTCGTACGCGCCCCCGCGGCGTACGTGCGCAGTCGGCTGCCGATCCCCGTGGAGGTGCGGCCCCTGGGCGAGGACCGGTGCGCGTTCGAGCCGGGCTCGGACCATCCGGAGATGCTCGCCCTCTATCTCGGAATGCTGGACGCGGATTTCACCATCGTGGACTCGCCAGAACTGGTGGACGCGCTGCGCAAATTGACGAGGCGATATCAGCGCGCGATCGACGCCAGCCAACAGGCATCCGGCCCACAGTAGACAGACGCCGGCGCCACGCCTTCGACTGCCCCCACAGCGATGGCCTGTTGCTGGATACTGACTGCACTATGGGAGAGCTGACCGATCGCCTCGAGACGCTGTCGGTACGGGCGTCGTCACCTGACGGCGGGATCGAGGGCACCGTGCGCGGCCGGTTCGAGGTCGACATCCGGTTCGTCCACGACGCGTACCGCCGATACACCGAACGTGACCTAGGCCACCAGCTTGCCCAACTGGGCGCCTTGCTCTGGACGCGCTACCGGCGGGAGTACATCGAGACAGCGGCGGCCGTCCGGGCCGGCGACGATCCGATCATCGACGACCAGCCGCGGGACCTGGTGTTCCGTGAGCGGATGGAAGCGCTGATCGTGCATGGCAGGTCGGCGGAGGGGTGGATCAACATGCGCAGCAGGGCGCTCGTGCACTGGGACGTCGACGTCGGCGTGGGCGCCATTCGGCAATTGGATGAGGACGAACTCCTGCTGGAACTGAGCGGTGCGATAGCGGATATCCTGCGCGACTGGCAGGGCAAGCTCATCGTCCTGACCGATGAGATCTACGACATCGGCGTCCCGGCCTCGCTGCGTCGGGCTGGCGCCGACCGCTGATGCCGAGGGAGCGCACGTCGTGACCGAACCGCAACGATCCCGACTCAAGCCTGCGCACTGGGCGCTGATGGGCATCGTAGTGCTGCTCATCGCCGGGGTGGCGTTCGTCGTGGTGAGCCGCGACCGGGCCCGGAAACCGACGGCGGATCCCGCACCGACGCCAGGCGCCGCCTCGTCCGGGCCGGCCTGCTCCCCCACCGTGACCGAGATCGGCTACTCCCGCACGAACACCGGCCGGATCGACTTCGGACTGATCGCCCGCAGCGACTGCCCGTCCGCCGCGGTGAACAACATCGTCAACGTGAGGGCGATCGGCGAGGACGGCAAACCGATCCCGAACGCGCCCGGCACGGCCCTGCAGCCGAGGCTGCCGGTGATACTTCCCGGCCAGCGGTTGGGCTTGGCGGGCACTCTGCTGGTCGACCGGGCGACGAAGGTCTCCCGCCTGACCGCGACGATCTCGGATTCCCAGGCCCTTCCGGTCTCCGAGTTCGCCACCTGGGCCCGGACCGTCACCGTGACGGATCTGAAGCACACCCAGCCCGACGCCAGCGGCCTGTCCGCGGTGACCGGCACGGTGGTGAGCGATCCGGACCGTGTGAATCTGTGCAATCCCGATTTCAACTTGATCCTGCGGAACAAGGACAACAAGATCATTTATGGAATGACGACCACGAAGGGCGAACCGACCTTCGAGGAGCGCTTCCCGGACACCACTGACTACACCAAAACCGAGGCGTACGTGGTCCAAGGCGTCTTCACGCTTGGGCACGCATCAGGGGCGCGGGCATCCTGCCGGTCCCAGTGATCGGCGCGACCAGGAGGAGAGGTAATGGCACCGAGTGAATGGCAGTTCGCCGCCGAACTTTCCGAGCTGAGAATCATCGGAAAGGTCGATCTGCCGGCGATGGCCTACACGTTCGCGGCCCTGAACAACAGCATCAACGCGACGGCTGCGAACGACAACGCCGCGTTCGCCCTGGAGGGTCGCGGCGGATACGACCAGGTCTGCCGGGACTGGTCCGCGCTGCGGAATTCCCTGCAGAACCTGTTCGGCGGGACGTCGACCAACGTCCAGACCGCCGCGGACGTCATGCTGCAGATCGTCGACGCCTACGCCAGCACGGACGAAGCGGCCAAGCAGAGCCTGGAATCGGCCTGGGGCAACGGGAAGACGCCCGCGCTGCAGCAGGGCGAGACCCCGCCGCCGGGGCCGGCGCCCGCGATCGTGACCAAGTAGCCAATCGGGGACCCATGGGGAGAGACAATGGCTGGTTTCGCGTACCACAGCATGGGTGACCTGCAGAGGCTCGGCGAGAAGATCCGGGACAAGGCCATCCATGTCACTATGACCCAGGACGATTCGTACGGGCAGGCGCAGCAGCAGGCCAACAACGACGCCACCCGGTACCACACCGGTCAGCAAACGCAGGCGCCCGGCTACGTACCCCCGTCGAGCGGCAGGCCCGACGACAACGGCAACCTGGAGGCCTACCTCCACCAGGCATACGCCGGGATTCCGCGGCTCTTCACCCAGTTCGCGATCCCGAACCCGGACGGCGCGCGGCTCAGCCTGGACGCGCTGTACCAGGCGGCGGTCACGGTCGCGCCGAGCCTCGAGATCAAGAAGGACGGCAACGAGCTGACTACCCCGCTGCAGGTCGGCGACGTGGCGGGCACGGTGCCGGTGAAGCAGACCGTTGACACCATCGTCACCCACATGAAGCGGTGGGAGGGCGGCGCAGCCGACGGCTTCGAGCTTTACGTCAAGGGCTTGGAGACGTCGGCTGCCTATCAGCGTGAGATCGCCCTCTCTCTCGCCAACGCCCTCGAAGTGCAGATCTCGATCCGCAAGGCCATGCTCACCGACATCTGGGAGATAGGCGACAAGACGTACAAGGCGCTGGACGATCTCGATGGCTGGTGCTCAAACTCAGCGAAGGTTCAGGCCAAGCTCACCATCCTGGGCGCCATCGCCGCCGTAGCGTTCGTCGCCACCGACGGCGCCGCCGCGGTCGCCGTCGAAGGGCTGCAAAGCTTCGCCGCGATCATGGGTGCGGTGCCCGCCCTGACGACACAGGAGACCATCGGCGGTGCTACCGTGCCGCCGATCCTCGAGGGCATGGCCAACGCCATTACCAAGCTCAACCAGGGCGTGGACTCCCAACAACAAGAGGTCGCCCAGGCACTGCAGAAGGTGAACCAGTCACTGGACCGGTTGTGGGGCCAGGCGCTTCTGCCTGCGCCAGCGAACCTTACCAAGCTTCGAGGGGCAGGCCGGGGGCAGCTTGAGCAACCAGACGGCTTCTACGCCACCTGACAACAACAGCCCTGGTAGCTCTCCCCCATTCGGCTCGGCCTGCGCCATGCTTTGTCGCCGGCCGGTCAGGCCCATGGCGGCGCCGTCGGCCCTTCACCCGGGGTGATCAACCGCCGGAGACTTCCGTTGACAAAGAAGCCCCATGCGTTGGAACATTGGTCGAAGCATTCGAATTCGGGGATCAAACCCATGTGAGCGAAGCGGACTTCCGTCTGCTTACCCTTTTCAGCGATTTCGAACGTGATTTCCGTGCCTGCCCACTCGCTTGGGTCTCCGACGAACGTGAGATGGGCGTCCAACACGCGCCAAACGACCTTCCTGCCAGGGATCAGTTCCGTGATTCTCTGCGTGGAATAGTGGAGGTCCTGGTAACGATACGTAAACTCATCCCCCACCTTGTCGGTGCTACCTTCAATGTCTCCCGTCCACCATCCACGAACATTCGCGATGGCCTTGACGACCTCTTCCGGAGTTTGGTCCACCGAAAAGGACGTGGTGAAGCTTTGACTGGTCATGAATCTCTCGCTTTCGTCAACTTAGTAGTGGGTTGTGCTGTGTCTTGCTATGCGAGAAAGGCAGCATTCTGGCGCTCGAGCGCCTTGGCCGCGCCGCCACGCCAGCTGTCAGCCATGGCCTGTGACATGGGATCGGGGAAGATGTCCTCGTCCCCGTTGTCGACTGCGTCGAAGATGGCTCGGGCGACCGACTCCGGAGAGGCTTTGGGGATGTCGAGGCTTCGGGTCATGTCGGTGTCGGTGGGGCCGGTCAGGACGGCATGGACCCGCACGCCTTGTCCGGCCAGAAGGGCGCGCAGCGACTGGGTCAGCGACAGCGCGGCGGCCTTCGAGATCGAGTACGCCGGAGTAAGCGGCAAGGGGGCGAGGGCCATCAGCGACACGTTGTTGACGATGGTTCCCCGGGATTGGGCCAGCAGCGGCAGGAAGGCCTGGGTCACGCCGTAGGTGCCGAAGAGGTTGACGGCAAGATGCTGGTCGAGGCCAGCACGATCGGTCAGGTCATCGGCGAGGAACAGGCCGGCGTTGTTGATGAGAATGTCGAGAGACTCGACCTGACCGGCAGCTGCCCGAATCTGCGCCGCGTTGGTCACGTCCAGGGTCAAGGGGGTGACGCGCCCATCCGGGTGGGCCAGGTGCCGGCGCGTGCCGGCATACACCCGCTTCGCGCCCCTGCGCAGGGCTTCCTCGACCAGCGACTGCCCGATGCCGCGATTGGCCCCGGTTACCAGGACTGTCTTGTCTGCGATTGTCATGGCTGTTCGCTCCTGTCCGCGGTGTCCTGCGGGTTCCGCGCCGCTCCTTTTTGGCGGCCTACTGATATAGACCAGCCGGATGCCCGGGAATCGCCGCGTGCCGGCCTACCGGATGCCGGCTCGGGCACTGCCAGGCCCGGGCGCGGCAAGGCGCGGGTGGCGGCCGAGGAAGGCGACGAGCTGCTCGCCGGGCGAGGCTGGGCCGGGCAGCCGAACCGGGTCGGCGAACAGCCCGGGCCGGGTTTCGGGGGTGATGAGCAGCGGGACGATCGACAGCAGGACCGCCGCCAGGCCCGGCGGGACCGGCCGGCGGGCGCCGCACGCGACCGAGATGTCCCAGCCGTGCACGGCGATCTCGACGGCTCCGGTCACCGCGACCATGCTCGCCGTCAGCTCACGGTCCCCGATAACGACCCGGTACTCGGCCGGCCCGGCAACGGCGCCGACACCCAGCAGCCTGGCTGCCTGACCGCGCAGGCGCGCGACCGGGTCGGGCCCTTCGCCGGGTTGACCGATCGCCGGGCCGGCGCCGACGCCTGCGGTGGCCATCGCCTCCCGCAGCACCCCGATCGAGTCGCTGACATGGTCCAGCAACATTTCCAGATCCCAGCCCGGGCACGGGGTGGGGCGCGACAGGAGCTGCGGGGTGACCTGCGCGGCACCGGCCAGCGCGTATCCGACCGCGGATTCGAGCAGCTCCCGCCCCCGGCTCAGCGCAGCCACGGGCGGACCCCCGGATCCGGCGCCGGCACCGGCCCGGCGGCGGCACCGTACTCCCGTGGCAGCCCGAACAACCCGAACAGAACCGGGCTGAGGAAGCTGACGATCCGGGCGATCCCCGTCGTGGTGACCGTGGGCACCAGCACGGCGTGCGCGTGATATGCCCCGCCGGGTTCGCGCTGGTAGATCGCGAACGCCGGCTGCCCGTTCGCCATCGCCGGAACCAACCGGAGCCGTCCGCGCTCGGTCAGAAGATGCAACGCGACGCAGCGCACCACGGCCTGACGGCCGGCGAACCAGCTCAGCAGCGGGGGCATCTCCAGCGCAACATCTTCCCGCAACAGCTCTGCCAGCGCGCTGGCGTCGGCGTTCTCGACGGCCGCGGCGAACCGCTCCAGCAGCGCGCGCCGGTCCGGCTCGGCGGGCTCGGCAAGCTCATCTTCCGCCGGCAGCGCACGGGCGAGCTGGGCACGGGCCCGCCGGAGGCCGCTGTTGACCGCAGTAGTCGTCGTGCCCAGCAGATCCGCCACCTGCGCGGCCGGCCACTCCAGCACGTCTCGCAGGATCAGCACCGCGCGCTGCTGGGCGGACAGATACTGCAGCGCCGCGACGAAGGCCAGCCGGATACCCGCCCGCGACAAGGTCACCGCGGCCGGATCCTCGCGCTCCGCGGCCAGCAGCGGGTCGGGAAACGGCTGCAGCCACGCCACCTCCGGCCCCTCCACCAGCGGCGCCTCCGGGTCCCCCGTCGGGGCACCCAGCCCGGACGGCAGCGGCCGGCGGCCGCGGCGCTCGATCGCGGTCAGGCACACGTTGGTCGCGATCCGGTACAGCCAGGTCCGCACCGACGAACGGCCCTCAAACCCGGCATAGGACCGCCACGCCCGCAGGTACGTCTCCTGAACCAGGTCCTCGGCCTCGTCGGCCGAGCCCAGCATCCGGTAGCAGTAAGCCAGCAACTCACCCCGGAACCGGCCGGTGCGACTGGTGAAATCCTCGCTGACCGTCATCGGCTACACCCAAACTTCCCGCGCGGACGCCAACGACCCGCTGGCTCTATACATCTATAGACCCGGCGGCCGGCGCAAAATCGTCGCCCATCGCGCTCGGACGCATGGCTTGGAGCTCGAGAGCGGCGAGGCGGCTGCGGGCGTTCCGTCATCCCTGACTTCTCGCCCGTGAACCCGCCGGCCGCCGAGCTGGGCTCGATTCCCGTGCTGGTCGGCCTCATCGCCATCACCGTCGTCTTCGCCGTGGTGCACCAGGGCTTCCTGAGCGCGTACAACGTCGAGGCGCTGGTGATCCAGGCAGCGCCCATCATCGTGATGGCGATGGGCCTGGTCTTCGTGCTGCTGCTCGGCGAAACCGACCTTTCCGCCGGCACGACCGGAGGTCTCTGCTCGGCCATCACGGCCGTGCTGATCCTGCGGCAAGGGGCGTCCTGGTGGTTGGCACTCATCGTCGGACTGCTCGCCGGCCTCATCATCGGCTTCGGCATGGGCTGGCTGCGCGCCCGGGTCGGCATCCCGTCGTTCGTCATCACGCTGGCGACGTTCCTGACGTTCCAGGGTGTCACGCTGATCCTCATCGGCGGCCAGGGTTCGGTGATCCTGCCCGGCAACTCGCCGCTGATCAAGCTGGAGAACAGCTTCGTGCCGCTGTGGCTCGGGTGGACCCTGCTGGTGCTGTTGGTCATCGGGTACGCCGCGATCAAGGTGAACGACGCGCTCGGACGCCGCCGCGCGGGCTCTCCCACCCGCCCTTCACGGTGATCGCGGCAAAGGTCATCGTGCTGGTGGCGCTCGGCGCGGGGTTCACGTACGAGATGGGTGTCAACCGCAACCTGAGCACCAACGCGTTCTTCAGCCACAAGGCGCAGGGCATGCCGTGGGTCGTCGTCCTTCTGGTGATCCTGTTCGCGGTGTGGAACTTCGTTCTCAGCCGCACGCGGTACGGCCGGCACGTGTACGCCGTCGGCGGCAACGAGGAGGCCTCGCGGCGTGCGGGCGTCGTCGTGTCACGCATCCGGATTTCGGTATTCGTCATCTGCTCCGGCATGGCCGCCGTCTCCGGCATGATCGCGGCATCCCTGCTGCAGTCGGTGCAGTCGAACGCCGGCGCCGGCAACACGCTGTTGCTGGCCGTCGGGCGGCAGTCATCGGCGGCACGTCGCTGTTCGGCGGGCACGGCCGCGTCATCGACGCCGTTCTCGGCGGCCTGGTCGTCGCGGTCATCATCAACGGCATGAGCGACCTCATCCAGGGCGCGAACTCAGCGGGCTACGAGTGGGTCGTCACCGGCGCCGTCCTGCTGATCGCCGCCGGCTTCGACGCGGTCATCCGCCGGGGCCGGGCCGCATGAGGTGGCTCGGCCCGCCGGTCGATGTTGTCGGCGCTGATAACGAATTCATTTGCGAGACGCAAGCGTCAGGAGGTCCACAACGGACTTGGGAAGCAGCGCCAAACTGCTGCGCGTTTGGAAGCGTTCAGCCCGGCGCCACCAGACCGGACCACGTCTGTTGACATCCCATGGCGTCGGCCACGTCCTGCTGGCTCACGTCGCGCCGGAGACGTCATTGACGGTACGGTCAATGACGCGATGCAGGACGGGGGAAAGGATTCCCGCCGCGCGAGCGAGTAGGGCAGTCTGCGGATCCGCTGTGATCATGAAACGGCGCCGGTCGAGGCCGCGCAGCACAGCGCGTGCCACATCGTCGGGGTGCCGCGGCTTGATACCTGACGAGATGCGAGCACACTCCTCCGGTTTCGTAAGGTTCTCCGCCGCAAAGCCCGGCGTATCCATGTCGGGCGGAAAGACGCACGCCACATGGATGCCCTGCGGCTTCAGCTCGCATCGAAGGACCTCCATGAGGCCACGCACCGCGAACTTGCTGGGCGCGTACGCGGAATAACCGAACACGCCGACGAGAGCGGCCGCAGACGCCACGGCGATCAGACTGCCCGTCCGCCGTTCGATCATTGAGGGGGTGACGGTCCGGACCGCGTTCAGAACGCCGAAGTAGTTGAGTTCGATCTGGCGGCGGAACACGTCGTCCCCGAGTTGAGCGAAGTAGCCGGGCTCCGCAGCTCCCGCCGCCGCCACCAGGACGTCGCACGGCCCGGACTGGTCAACGAGGCCAGCGACCACGTGATCCAGCTCGGCACGATCGGTTACGTCGGCCACTGCGCATCGGACGTGACCACGCATCGACGAGGCCGACTCCTGAAGTTGGGCCAGATCGCGGGCGATGAGGGAGACCCGATCGCCGCGCGCGGCCAACAGGGCGGCGATCGACCGGCCAAGCCCACGCGATCCGCCCGTAACGATGGCATGACGTTGTCCTGACACGCGCGACACTGTAGAGCAGTCCGGAATCGGCCGACCCGCCCGATCCTGGTACTCCCAAACCGAAGCCGCGTCGGGTCGCCGGTCGAGCGTGTCATCCACCTCTCCCCACGGCAGGGTCGCGGTCAAGCATCCGGTCAGACGTTCTTGTGTGTCCTTCTACTTCGGAGTGTCGCTGGCCGGTCCGGCCCTGCAGGCGCGGCCGGTCGTGGCCCGCGCACTCAGCCGGTGGTCGGGCGCGACGGTCCTCATCGGGTCCCCGTGCAGATTGACCGTCTTGATCATCCACCGTTGATCGCGGTCGTGGGCGTCACGGTGCGAACCCGGCCAAGCCGACGCCCTCCGTGCGGCGGTGATCACCAGCGCATTGGCCCGACCGGTGCCGCGCCCGAACGGCAGCATCCGGACTGGTTGGCGAGTCATCCGGCGTGGTGGCCATCGGCGATGTCGAGGACAGGATTGTCCGGGTCGCCCTGGGGTCGGACCGGTGACCCATTACTGCACGTCGGCTGCCCGGTCGGGAGACAACCCAAACTCATATCGCGCCGCAGGGCTGTCGTCGAGGATCCGCCATAGGCTCAGCGCGCCGTGGCGGACTTCGGCCACCCAGATGACCAGGAGCTGGACCTCCTCGTCATCAGGCAGGCCCAGATGGGAACCCGTCGTATGCCCAAGCACAGCAACACGTCCGTTACGTTCCGTGATCTGATGTGGGTAGATCACGTACTCCGGAAATGACGTTGCATAGCCCTTCCACGCCGCGGCGTTCGCGTCTCTCCCCCTCACCCGCGGCTCATCAAGAACTAACAACTCGTGATCCTCGGTCATGAGGGTCGTTAGTCCGGCAACATCGCCCCGATTGATGCAGTCGATGAATCCGACAACGGCCGCTACCGGCGGCAACGGCTGTCTGGCCACACATAAATCGTCCTCGGCGGATGCACTGGTTGCCAACCCCGTTAAGGCGCTCAGTCGCCGAATCTGCTCAGTAGATCCGGACGGTTGCCGCTCAGGTGTTGATGATTCCGAAAGCTCCGGCGAAACACCGACGAGCACGGCCGGCCGGTGCCCGGATCCCCGCATGTGGTGACGATCCGCACCCCCGACGAGCGGCTGGTGTGGTACGCCGCGATCGGCGCGCGCTCCAAGCAGGCGATCGCCGACCTGGGCGTGCTTGACGGCTGGCCCAGCTATCTGGTCCGCGACGACTACGTCGCTGGCACCAGTTCGACGCCGGGCTCAAGGGCGCACAGCAATGCTGCGCCCACGTGTTGCGTCACGCCCAGGGCGTGTTGGACATGCACCCGAACTGGCAGGCCTGGGCCGGCGAGGTCCAAGCGGTGCTCCGCGAGGCTCACACCGTCGTCGAGCAGGCCAAGGCCCGCCCCGAAGCACAGCTAGATCCGGCGTTGCTGGCCTCGGAGCAGGCGCTGAAGAGCCCGAAGCTGCTTCAGAAGGTATCGGGCAACTGGCATACCACGACCATCCTTGCCAGGTTCTGCCGCGTGCGCTCCTACCTGATCAGCGCCCGCAACCACGGCCTACGCGCCATCGACGCCATCCACGCCGCCCTCACCGGCAAACCCGGCTGCCCGTACCCGCGACTGCGTGACTCCGCCCATCTGGCAATCCCCTGGAACCGTAGAGACTCAGTTGAGTGAGATGATCTCGAAAGGGGAACCTGCGCCGGCACCCGATCGAGGCGCGCCGCATCGCCGGCGCCATCACACGGCGCGGTCGAAACGCCGGCCGCGCCCCCGCCGCGGTGACCACGCCGGAGGTCCCTTTTCGGATGGTGACGTGCTAACCATCGGTAGAGGCGGTAGGACTCGAGGGTGGGCCGACACGCCCACCGACAAGCGCCCACAGGTGAGCAACGAACCGAGAAGGAGAGTCCCATGGGCAGGCACGTCATCGTCGGCGCCGGACAGGTCGGCCGGCACCTCGCCGAACTGCTTGCGACGCAGGGTCACGACGTCACCGTCGTCACCCGTTCCGGCTCCGGACCGGAGAACGTCACCAGGATCGCCGCGGACGCCACCGACCGAGACCGACTCATCGAGATCACCAAGGGCGCCGACGCCCTCTACAACGTCGCCGCCCCGCCCTACACCCGCTGGCCACAGGACTGGCCACCGCTCGCCGCCGCGCTGCTGGCCACCGCAGTGGCGACCGGCGCGGTATTGGTCACCTCGAGCAACCTGTACATCTACGGCCGGGTCGACGGCCCGATGACCGAGGACCTCCCGGCGGCCCCGGTCGGCCACAAGGGCCGGGTTCGGGCGAAGATGTGGTCCGACGCGCTCGCCGCCCACGAGGCGGGGCGGGTCCGGGTCACCGAGGTCCGCGCCGCAGACTACTTCGGCCCCGGGGCCGGGGACCAGACCCCGGTCGGCACCCGGTTCGTGCCACCCCTCCTGGCTGGCAGGCGCGTGATGTGGCTCGGCGACCCGGCCGCCCTGCACAGCTGGACCTATCTGCCCGACGTGGCCAGCGCCCTCGCGATCGCCGGCACCGACGGGCGGGCCTGGGGCCGCGCCTGGAACGTCCCGACGAATCCACCGCTGTCCGCCCAGGCCCTGGCCGAGCGGCTGTGCACCCTCGCGGGCGCTCCCGCGCCGCGGATCGCCCGGATGCCGCGCTGGGTCATCAACGCCGTCGGGGTGCTGTCGCCGCTGGTGCGCGAGCTGCGCGAGACCCGGTACCAGTTCGACCGGCCCTTCGTGGTCGACTCCTCGGCCTTCGAGTCCACCTTCGGCATCGCCCCCACCCCGATCGACGAGGCCCTCGAGGCCACCCTCGAGTTCTATCGCCCGTGACCGAGCCGCCGCGGCTTGTGTCAGAGGAAACTCCTGATCGAAGGGCCGCCGCGTCTTCTGCCACCGCCCGCCTCCTCAAGGCGATGTCTCCACGTTACGAGGGGAAACCCACATCACCCCCTGAATGGACACTGCCAGTAACCCGGTGTGATGTTGATCAGGTCTAGGTCGAACGACGGTCGCATTGATCTGCCGAGATCAGTAAGTCGGCCTCAATCCGCTCGACACATCGGATGGCGCGGTATTCGCGGGCTCGTCAAGGCGCAGGATCGTTTCCTCGATCTCCGTGTTCCGCCCATTGGCGAACGAGATCTCCGTGCCTGTGACGGCGAATCCTGCCTTCTGCAGCACCTTGAGCGATCCGACATTGTCACTCGCGACGCGGGCGAACAGCGGCCGCACCGGATTCAACTCCAGGAGCAGGGCGAGCGCTCGACTGGCGATGCCCTGCCCCCAGAAGGATCTGTCGATCCAGTACGTGACCTCGGTGTCGCCCTCGATGACGAAGCTGGCGATGCTGCCGACGAGCCGTCCATCGACCGTGATAGCGCGGTTGGTGGCCTCAGGCGACGCCCTGACCTTTGCCATGTGGACATCGAATGCGGTGCGGTCGTCGGGATCCTCGGCAGTGAAGGCGGCCGGACCGACTCCGGATCTCGCATCTGTTCGAACAAGGCATCGAGGTCAGAGTCGTCAATCGGCCGCAGCGCCACCTCAGCCACAAGCATCCCCAAACCTGCTCCAGCACCGATCAGCAGGGCTGAACATACCAGCAGTATCGGACAGTCGGTGAAGAATCGACATCCGCATCTGCCGCAGTCCGCGCGCCTATTTTCAAACGCGGGAGCCCGGCCGATCTGGACCGACAGTCGGCGCGGCCGTACGATCGATGGCCAGGTGGGGAGTGTCATCGTGCGGTTCACCGATTTCTCGTTCGGTTCGATGCGCGTGGACGGCGTGACCTACGATCATGACCTGATCATCGACCGTGGGAAGATCCGTAAGCGCGCCAAGACCGCCTCCAAGAAGTTCCGCGGCGCGTACGGTCACACTCCGCTGTCGATCGCCGAGGACATCCCCTGGCGATGCCGGCGGCTGGTCATTGGTACCGGTGCTCACGGCGCGTTGCCGGTGATGACGCAGGTCCGGCAGGAGGCCCAGCGTCGCAACGTCGACCTTGTTGTGCTGCCCACGGCGGAGGCGATCGACGTGTTGACCGAGGGCGCCACCGACACCAACGCCGTCCTGCACCTGACGTGCTGAACCAGCTGCTCGGCACCGTCGTTCGGGTCGCAGTGGGGTGAAGGCCGCAGGTCGGCGCGGGCGCTGGCGGGGCGGGGGTGATCGCCGCCGCTTCAGCTGCTTGCCGTGTTCAGGGCATCCATCTCTGATTCGGCCAGGACGAAGGACAAGGCTGCGGCGTTGTCAGCGGCTTGAGGTCCGGTCTTCGCCCCGGGGATGGGCAGCACGTGCCGCTGTACGAGCCAGCGCAGGGCGACCTGGCTAGGAGTCTTGTCGTGTTGGGCGGCCAGGTCGCGCAGGGTGGCGTTGACGCGTTCGAGGGTGGCCAGGCCGTTGCCCCGATACACCGATGAGTACCGGCGCCAGCCGGCCGGTCGGTTGGCGGCCGTGTACTTGCCGGTCAGCGCCCCGGACGCCAGCGGCATGTATGCGATGAGGGTGACCCCAAGCTCTCGGCAGGTGTCCAGGACTCCGTTGCGCTCCGGTTGCCGGTGCAGCAGCGAATACTGGACCTGGTTGGACGCCAGCGGAATACCGCGCCTGCTCAACGCGGCGTGCGCGGTGCGTAGTTGCGCAGCCGAGTAGTTGCTCACCCCGACGGCGCGCACCTTGCCGGCCTCGACGGCATCGGCCATGAGATTCATCAGCGTCGGAATCGACATCCAGCGGGACGGGAAATGGATCTGGTACAGATCCACGACCGGACGCCGCAGCCGGGCGAGGCTGGCCTCCAACGTCGCCGGCAGGCTGGCGGCCCGGGAGAAGAACCCGGCGGGAAACTTCGTGGCGATCAGAACATCCTTGCTCTCTGTCAGCTCACCGACCCGTCGTTCCGAAGCACCCTTGCCGTACATGGCCGCGGTGTCTAGCAAGTTCACCCCGGCCGCCAGGCTGATCTCCAACGCCTCCCGCTGCTCGTCCACGCTGCTGGTCGGTCCATAGGCGTTGCGAGCCGGATTCCAGCGCGGCGCCGCCGCCATGTCACCCCACACCATGACGCCAAGACCCAGCCGAGGAACCCGAAGATCGGTTCGCCCCAGCATCATCCAGGCAGCCGCGCTGCCCTCATCGCTCACGAGCTCAATCATGCCCCCGCAGCAGACAACGAGACCGGCGGCCGGCACAGGCCAGCACCGCGCTCCCAACATCACCGACAGGCCAGCCGCGAGTGAGCGGCCACCCGCAGGGCGGGGTGAGTTACCGGATCTGCCGTGAGTCGTGCGGGTCATGCCGAATTGAGTCGCCCCATCAACAGGGCGGGTGATTTGAACTTGTCGGATTACCGGGGGCCATCTAGTCAACCGCATCGACTCCACCCACTCATTCGGGCGCCCGTCGAAGTGATCCCGGAGCCGGTCTTCAACATGGTGGGCATCCCAGATCGCCGCTACCTCCAGGTATTCGCACTCTCCAGGGAAGCGGGTACCTCGCCAAAGTTGCCGGAGACAGCGTCGGTCCAGTAAATGCTGCACTCGCTGCTGATCGGGTCCTTCTTCGCGCGATATTCGACCTTGGCGTGTCCGACTCGGACACCGCCACCACGTCCAACAGCTCCCAACCGCCGCGGCGAAACGCCGCATCCATGATCCAGACTGTGAACGCGACCCGAGACGCAACGAGATCGAGCAGATCGACGGCCTCACCGACGCGTCCAACCCGGTCGTAGAACTCGACGCTCGGTTCGTTCGGGCGCCCGACCATAGGCGCAACGTCGAGATCGCCACCCGCCAAGTCCACGTCGCCGGGGTGACCGCCCACCCGACCGGCGCATGGGTCGCCCGCGCGGCCGGGCTGCGGTTCCTGCTGCGCGACCGCGACACCAAATTCACGGCCGTCTTCGACGCCGTGTTCACCGCCGCTGGCATCGACGTGATCAAGATCCCGCCCCAGGCGTCCCGGGCAAACGCATTCGCCGAGCGCTGGGTGGCACCGTACGCCGCGAACGCACCGACCAGATGCTCATCGCCAGCGAGCGGCACCTGGCGACCGTGCTCGCCGAGTACGTGGCTCACCACAACGGCCACCGCCCACATCGCTCACTTGGCCAGCAGCCGCCCAACCCGTCGCCGCACGTCGCTGACCTGACCTCCGCCCGGGTCCAACGACGGCCGATCCTCGACGGGCTGATCAACGAGTATGCGCAGGCAGCGTAGCCGAACCGACTTTTACGAGCCCGACACGGTCATCCACCCGGGTGTACCAGCCCCGACTCGTACGCCGCGATGACCAACTGGGCCCTGTCACGCGCTTCCAGTTTGGCCATGACCCGGCTGACGTGGGTCTTCGCCGTCAACGGGCTGAGTACCAGTTCCTCGGCGATCTCCTGGTTGGACAGGCCGGAGGCGACCAGGGTGAGCACCTCACGTTCGCGGCCGGTCAGCGCCGCCACCCTTCCCGCCTGCGGCAGGTGCTGCTCGCGTTGGCTTGTGACACGGGCGATCAGCGCGCGGGTGGCGCCGGGGGACAGGAGTGCGTCGCCGGCAGCGACCGTCCGGATCGCGTCGAGCAGGTGCTCTGGGCGGGTGTCCTTGACCAGGAATCCGCTTGCGCCCGCTCGCATCGCCCGTACGACGTTGTCGTCGGTCTCGAAGGTGGTCAGCATCAGCACCCGTACGCCGGCGAGGTCATCGTCGCCTGCGATCTGCCGGCATGCCTCAATGCCATCAAGATCGGGCATTCGGATGTCCATCACCACCACGTCGGCCCGACTACTGCGCGCCAGCGCCAACGCCTCCTGCCCGGTGGCCGCCTCACCCACCACCTCCATGTCCATGGCGGACGCGACGAGCAGGGCGAAGGCTCCCCGTACCAGGGCCTGGTCGTCGGCGAGCAGCACCCGGATGATCATTGATGGTCCTCTTCTTGGGTCGGGAGGTCGGCGACGACCTCGAACCCTCCTCGGGTTCGCGGGCTGGCGGTCAGATGCCCGCCAATGGCATGGGCGCGTTCGGTCATGCCCACGATGCCGTATCCGCCTCCCGTCGTGGCCTCGTTTAGGGCGCCTCCGTCATCGCTGACGGTAAGCCGCACGGAGGCGGGGCGGTACTCGACGGTGAGCCGGGCGGTACTGCCGCGCGCGTGGCGGGCCACGTTGGTGAGCGCCTCCTGCACGATCCGGTAGGCCGTCACGTCCACCGCGGGCGCCAGGAAACGCTGTTCACCGACCGTGTCGACGGTAAGATCGACTCCGGCCGAACGTGCCGACTGGACCACGCCATCCAGGCGGGCCATGCCCGGGGCGGGGGCGAGTTCGTCAGCCGACGTTGCCGACGGGTCGTGCCCGCGGAGCACGTCGAGCGTCGCGCGCAACTCGCTCATGGCCGTGCGTGACGTCTGGGCGATGACCCCCATCGCGGTGGCTAGGTCGCCGGGCGGCCGGCCGGTCGCCGTCTCGGCCAGGTGGGTGGCGACGGAGGCCTGGGCGTTGATGACCGCGATGCTGTGCGCCAGGACGTCGTGCAGGTCGCGGGCGATGCGCAGCCGCTCCTCCGCGACCCGCCGCCGGGCCTCGGCCTCACGCTGGGTCGCCTCCGCGCGGCGCAGCGCCGACTCGGTCGCCCGCTCCCGCTCCGCGCGTGCGGCGCGGTCCTCCATCGTGGCCAGTAGGGCGGTGCGGGAGCGGGCGACCTCGCCGAGGGTCACTGCCAGGGCGACCCAGCCGATCACGCCGAACGCCACCTCTGGGCTGCCCACGCCGGTGACCGCCGTCCCCACCACCGCAACGGCACCGGTGCCGGCGGCGACCAGCAGGGAGCGCCGGCGGTGGCCGGTCGCCGCGACCGTGTAGAGCGCTATGACCAGCGGCGGGATGACCAGCTCGTGTGGGTAGTCCAGGAGGTGGTAGCAGGCCGACGCGGCCACACACACGAGCAGGGCCCCGAGCGGCCACCGCCGCCGTACCAGCAGCGGCGTGACGATCAGTACCGCGAGGGCGGCCGCGCCGAGATTGAGCGGTCCCCGCTGGAGCGCGATGCCGAGCCAGGCGAAACCCAGCAGCCCAGCGGTGAGCAGCGCGTCCAGCCACCGCCGGTATCGTGCAGGTCGATCCGTCATCGACTGTTCCTCCGGTCCTGCCTCAGCCGGTGACGAAGTTGCCCATCATCGCCATGTCCTCGTGCTCCAGATTGTGGCAGTGGAAGATGTACCTGCCGGCGTACCCGTCGAATCTAGCGATGATTGCGGCCTCCTCCGCCGGGCGCAGGTCGAGGGTGTCCTTCCAACCGTGGTCGTGCGGGCCGGGGCCACTGGTGCCGCGGGACAGTACCTGGAAGTGGGCCAGGTGAAGGTGGATGGGGTGATGGAAGTCGGAGACAAGCCGCCACACTTCCGTTGTGCCTAACCGGGGCCGGGCGTTGATCAGATCCGGGCTGAAGGGCTGGTCGTTGATCGTCCAGCCGGACATGCTGTTGACGTCGCCGTGGCGGAAGCGCATGGTACGCGTGACGACCGCGCTCGCCTGGTCCAGTGGGGCGATCTCGCAGAGCTGATCAGGGACCGAGGTGTCGTCGGAGCCGCCGCGGGCCACCCGGAAGCGCATGATCCGCGCGGTGGGGCCGTCACCGAACTGGTTGACCAGCGTCACCTCCTGGCCGACCCGGTAGCGGCCGAAGTCGGCGACTACGTCGTAGCGTTGCGCCGGGGCGACCTCGATCGCGTCGTGGCTTACGGGCCGTGCGAGCAGGCCGCCGTCGGTGCCGATCTGGACCAGCCCGTTGCCGCCGGCCGGCGGCGGGTCGAGCGCGACGCGGTAGCGGCGAGCGTTGGAGGCGTTGAGCAGCCGCAGCCGGTACCGCACGGCCGACACCTCGGTCACCGGCCAGGGGACGCCGTTGACCAGGATGACGTCACCCAGGACTCCGGCGCCGTACGGCTCGCTCACGCCTGGTGTGGTCAGCAGCGTCGGGTCGAGGCTGGGGTAGCGCAGCGAACCGTCGGCGGCGAAAGCCCGGTCGGCGATCATGAGAGGGAGGTCGCGGTCCCCGCGCGGCAGTGGAAGGGCCTCCTCCTCGGCGTCGTGCACGAGGTGGAACCCGGCGAGGCCGCGCCACACGCTCGCGCCGGTGAAGTCCATCCGGTGATCGTGGTACCAGAGCGTGGCGGCCCGCTGCTGGAGCGGGTACACGTAGTCTCGCTGGCCCTGTGTCACGTTACCGCTGAGGTGGTGATGGTCGTGGTGGGCGGCCGCCGCCGCGTCCGCGCCGGACGGCAGCAGGAGGTCCGTGGGGTACCCGTCGTGCTCGGGCGGCGTCCGCCCGCCGTGCAGGTGAACCACCACCGGTACCGGTAGCTCATTGCGGTGCGTGACGACCGTGCTCTTGCCGCTGCGGGAGACGATGGTCGGGCCGGGGAAGGTGCCGTTGTACCCCCAGATCGTGGTCGGCACCCCGGGCAGGATCTCCGCAGCGGCGGCTCGCTGGGTGATCTCGTAGTAGTCGGTGGTCGTGTCGGTGCGGGCGGGTGCAAGCACAGGTGGGACCGCCAGCGGCAGGGTGAACGGTTGCGGTAGCGGCAGTTGGCTGCGCAGCACGGTGCCGGTCGAGGTGGATCCACGCAGCCCGGACAGCAGCGGTACGCCGATTGCGGTGCCGGTCGCTGCGCCGGCCAGGATGCCCAGAAAGCCGCGGCGGGTCATGGAGGTCACGAGCCACTCTTCCGGGCGACCGCCAGCGCGTCGCCTTGCGGCCGCTGCCCGGCTGGTGGATCGGCCGGTGGCGGGTACAGGCGCCATGCCCGCACGGCCAGCAGGGTGGTTAGCAGGATGATCGACACACCTAGCGGGACGTGCACGGCGAGTACGCGGGCGAAACCCAACGCGATCTGTAGCGCGATCAGCCCGAACAGCCCCAGACAGGCGAAGACCGGCCAGATCGGGCCCTTGCCCGGCCACCGGACCGGCACCGCCGCGAGGGCCGCCCCGAGCACGGTAAGGCCCGCCACGGTGGCATTCTCCCGATGCGTGTGCAGGGAACCGAACGTGCCGGCCAGGAACTGTCCGGCGAAGACCGCCTGGTCGAACAGCAGTACGGTGGCGGCTGTGATGACTATGCGGAACGGCAGGTGGGTCCACCGGCCGGCATGCCCGGCCCGCAGACCCCGCGGTCGTCTCGGCGAACTGCGCGGCAGTCGTAGGTCTTGGTTCATCAGTCAGGTCCTCCGTTTGACGTCGCTATGACGATCTCCCGTAGGTCCCGGCAGGCGCGTCCGGCTCGGGTGGACACCTCGCTCTACACCGCAGGCAGGTCATCGGCCCCCGGCGTACTACCCACGGTGTACTGGTGCGGTCACCCTGTCGGACCCTGTTGCCTAGTTGGGCCCCGCCGCTGCGGTAGCCTTCCGGTGCGCCTGCGGCGTCGGGGCGGCAGCCCGGGCGGCACACCGGCCAACCCGCCGGGCGCTCGTACTACCGCGGACACCGCTGACGTGCACAGCCCTGTCGGCAATGCACACATCTGCCGCTGAGCGTGCCGTTGTTGGTGCATCGTCACGTGGCCAGGTCGTCGTCGGCGTGACAAAGGGCAAAGGGGCGGTCGCGGGTCCCGCGGATCGATCATGTTCGGCCGGGGTTGGTTGGGTTACGAGTGGATGTCATGTTGGCGGGTCTGGGTGGCGTCCAGCAGGTCCAGGTAGCCGTGTACCGCATCCCATAGGTGGTTCTCCGGGTAGACCCCGGATCCACGGTGGGCCGAGCGCCAGTCGCGTTCCCAGAAACCGGCTTCGACCTGGCGCAGGTGAGCCAGGCTCGCTGCCAGCTCGGCGGTCAACTGCTCGTGCTGCTGCGCGGCGGTGGGTGGTGGCATGCGCAGGTCCTCCGCCTCGCCGCGTTGCAGCGCGTCCAGCGCGGTGGTGTCCGGCCCGTCGAGGGACCAAACGCGCAGCGGGCGGCGGATGAGATGATTGGCTACCGGCCACACCACCGGTCGCCAGTACCACTCCACCGGGGCCTTGTCGATCTCCAGCAGATGCGGCAGCCCGGCACATGACTGCGGCTGCGCGCACCAGGTCAACTCGTCGGCGGGCAGGTTGAGCACGAATGCGATCTGCACCACCGGTACGTCGGTGCGGGGCTGCAGGACGTGACCGAACGCGTAGGCGCCGACCAGGAACGGCTCGTCGTCCCACAACCCGCTGGCCCGCTGGCAGCGCTCGGCGACGATGCGCAGCCGGCGTACCGCCGTCTCATGTCGCACACGGCCATCTTGCCGGATAGCCGCTTGCGACGGGTCACCGGATCGTGGCGGTAAGGTCGGCGCCGAACCGGACCCGCGGCGTGAGAGGCGGCATGTCAGGACCGGGGCAGGCGCCGAACGTACCGGCCGGGATCCGGCCGGTCTTCAACGAGATCATCGCGGTCACCGACACGTTCTGCCTGCAACATTTTGACGCGGAATACGCGGCGCTGTGCGTCAAGCTGGCCGCGAAGCTGGCCCGCAAGCGGCCGTCCCCGCTGGCCGCGGTGACCGCAGGATCTGGGCGGCCGGCATCGTGTACGCGATCGGGCGGGTCACTTCCTCGCCGACCCGAGCCACAAGCACCATCTGCGCACCGATGAGCTCGCCGAACTGCTCGGCGTCAAGCAGGCGACGATGGCCAACAAGGGCTGGCCCATCATGGACACGATCCGCATCGGTCCGATAGACCCCTAGTTCAGCCGCCGCGACATGCTCGACAGCAACCCGATGGTGTGGCTGCTGCGGGTGGACGGCCGGCTCGTCGATGCGCGTCAGCTGCCGGAGGCGCTGCAGGTGCAGGCGTGGCGACGCGGCCTGATCCCGTACGTGCCCGCCCAGGCCACCGGCGAACCCGCCGACAGGCCGACCACGCACCGACCATGAATGGCGCCGACACGATCGTCGTGCCTGACCTGGCCGAGCGGTCGTCGGGCGACGTCAGGACTTGTCGAGCAGCAACCGCGCGGTCCGCGCGCTACGCAATGTGACGGAATCTGGTTGCGGCTGGCCGCACGGTCGTGCCGAGATGAGCGCGGTGCGGCATGGCCAGCAAACTGTCCGTATGGCCGGTGGTGCGCGCCCGCTTGACACGGGCGAGCGCAGGGTCCTCGATCTGCTGCTTGTCGAAGACTTCGACGGCGCTCCCGCACTTCGCGAGCAGGCGAGGGGTGCCTAGGCCATTGCGACTGCGGATGCCCGTCCGTGTACCTGGCCCCGAACCCCGATGCTTCACCTTCCTCTGGCCCACGCCGCGTATTCCATCGGGGCCGGCCGCCGCTTTGCACAGGGTTTCGATCGGGATTGGCGGGCGCTACCCCAGCTGGTCGCGGCGGCGGGTCAGGTTGGCGGTCTCGGCGGTGTTGCCGGCCAGCTCGATGGCTTTGTCGTAGGCCGCGCGCGCTTTCTGACTTTGGCCCAGCCGGCGCAGCAGGTCGGCGCGGGTGGCGTGGTAGGCGTGGTAGCCGGCCAGCTTGTCCTCGAGGCGGTCGACGGCCGCGAGTGCCACCTCCGGTCCGTCGAGCTCGGCGAGGGCGATGGCCCGGTTGAGGGCGACGATCGGCGAGGGGTCGAGGCGGAGGAGCTGGTCGTAGAGGGTGAGGACCTGTGACCAGTCGGTGTCGCGGATGCTGCGGGCGGAGGTGTGCACGGCGTTGATCGCCGCGAGGATCTGGTAGCGGCCCGGAGCCACCCCGGCGGCCAGGCGCTCGCGCACCAGCCGATGACCCTCGGCGATCAGCGCCGCGTCCCAGGCCCCACGGTTCTGCTCGTTAAGGGCGACCAGTTCGCCGCTGGCCGAAACCCGGGCGGTGCGGCGGGCCTCGGTGAGCAGCATCAGCGCCAGCAGCCCGGCCACCTCACCGTCTTGCGGCATGAGGGCACGGATCAGGCGAGTGAGCCGGATCGCCTCGGCGGTCAGGTCGTGACGTACGGGATCGGTGCCGGGGCCGGTCGCCAAGTAGCCCTCGTTGAACACGAGGAACAGGACAGCGAGTACGCCGGAGACGCGGGCCGGGAGATCCTCCGCAGCCGGCACCCGATACGGAATGCGAGCCGCCTTGATCTTGGCTTTCGCGCGGGTGATCCGCTGTCCCATGGCGGTTTCCTGCACCAGGAAGGCACGGGCGATCTCGGGCATGGTCAGACCGCCGACCATGCGCAGCGTCAGCGCCACGCGGGTCTCCATCGCGAGCGCCGGGTGGCAGCAGGTGAAGATCAGCCGGAGCCGCTCGTCGTCGATGGCGCCGACCGGCTCGGGCGGGCCGTCGTACAACAGCCGGGCCTCCTGCTGCTTGTCGTCGCGCCTGTTCTCGCGCCGGATCCGGTCGATGGCCTTGCGGTTGGCGGTGGTGGTCAGCCAGGCGCCGGGGTTCGGGGGCACGCCATCCGCCGGCCACCGCTCGAGGGCGGTCGCGAACGCCTCGGCCGCCGCCTCCTCGGCGACGTCGAGGTCGCCGAAACGCCTGGTCAAGGCGGCGACCACCCGCGCCCACTCCTCGTGGTGGGCGTGGGTGATCGCCTCCCAGACGTCGATCACGCTCCCTCGCGCAGGAACGGCCGCACCTCGACCTTCCGGTTGCAGGCCTTCGACCCCTCGGCGGCGAGCTTGAGCGCCACGTCGAGGTCGGGGGCCTCGACGATCCAGAAGCCGGCGAGGTACTCCTTCGACTCCAGGAAGGGCCCGTCGCTGAACAGCGCCTCCCCACCTCGGCTGTCGACGACGGTTGCCGCGCTGGGCGACGCGAGACCGCCGGCGAAGACCCAGTGGCCCTCGGCCTGGAGCCGTTCATTGAACACGTCGATCGCAGCGTCCTCTTCCGGGGTGGCGAGGCCGGCCTGGTCGT
>NZ_DASYTH010000083.1:0-9383 GCF_036002505.1 Actinophytocola sp.
CCGCCTGGCCCGCAGCAGCAGCTTGCGCAGCTCGTCGTTCACGCCGAGCGGGGCGTCGGACGCGGTGTCCACGCCGCCCGCGACGCCCGCGTCGATCTGTCCGAGGGCGATCTTGTTGGCGACCAGGATCACCGCCTCCAGGCCGGTGCCGCAGGCCTGCTGGATGTCGTAGGCGGGGGTCTCCGGAGAGAGTTTGCTGCCCAGGACGGATTCGCGGGTGAGGTTGAAGTCCTTGCTGTGCTTGAGGACCGCGCCCGCGGCGACCTCGCCGAGGCGTTCGCCGGCCAGGCCGAACCGGGCCACCAGGCCGTCCAGCGCGGCGGTGAGCATGTCCTGGTTGGACGCGGAGGCGTAGGGGCCGTTGGACCGTGCGAACGGGATCCGGTTGCCGCCGAGGATCGCCACTTTCCTTGTCTCGCTGGGAGCCACGTCACCCTCCTGGGTTGTCTCGCTGGCCACCTTATTTTACTCGTGAGTAGCATTACCAGTGAGTAGGGAGGCACGCCACATGACCGACCGCTACCAGCAGTTTGCCCGCTCCGGTGTGGGCCGGCTCATCGTGAGCCGGCTCGGCCTGCCGAACCCCGCGCCGCTGCGGCGGTACCGCCCGGGCGAGCCGCCGCTGCCCGGCCCGGCCCTGGTCGGCGCCGCACCGGGCGGCCGGCTGGGCGATGCCGTGGCCACCGCGCTCAAGTCCGCGGGGATCGACATGATCTCCGAGCCGGGCACCGCGAACGGCGACGGGCCGCGGTACGGCGGCCTGGTGTTCGACGCCACCGGCATCGCCAACCCCACCCAGCTGCGCGAGCTGTACACGTTCTTCCAGCCGAACCTGCGCGCGCTGGCCGGCTGCGGCCGGGTGCTGGTGCTCGGCACGCCGCCGGAGAACGCGGCCACCCGGTCCGAGGCCATCGCGCAGCGTGCGCTCGAGGGCTTCACCCGCTCGGTCGGCAAGGAGCTGCGGCGCGGCGCGACCGTGCAGCTGGTGTACGTCGCGCCGGGCGCGGAGAGCGCGCTGGAGTCGACGCTGCGGTTCCTGTTATCCGCCCGGTCGGCCTACGTGTCCGGCCAGGTCGTCCGGATCGGCACGCACGGCGCCGGGCTGGCCGAGCCGGATGACTGGGACCGCCCACTCGACGGCAAGGTCGCGCTGGTCACCGGTGCGTCCAGGGGAATCGGCGCGGCCATCGCGGACGTGCTGGCCCGCGACGGCGCGCACGTGGTGGCGCTGGACGTGCCCGCGCAGGGCGCCGAACTGTCCACGGTGGCCAATCGGGTGCGTGGTTCGGCGCTGCAGTTGGACATCACCGCCGAGGACGCGCCCGCGCGGCTCGTCGAGCACCTGTCCACCCGGCACGGTGGCGTGGACATCGTGGTGCACAACGCGGGGATCACCCGGGACAGGAAGCTGGCGAACATGAAGGACCCGGCCTGGGACGCCGTTCTGGCGGTGAACCTGATCTGCCAGCCGGTCGTCAACGAGGCGCTGATCAACGGCGACGTGTTGCGCCCCAACGGAAGGATCATCGGGGTGTCCTCGATCGCCGGGATCGCCGGCAACACCGGGCAGACCAACTACGCCACCACCAAGGCCGGGGTGATCGGCATGGTCAACGCGTACGCCCCGGTGCTGGCCGGGCGCGGCGCGACGATCAACGCGGTGGCCCCGGGTTTCATCGAGACGAAGATGACCGCCGCGGTGCCGCTGGCCATCCGCGAGGTCGGTCGCCGAATGAACAGCCTGGCCCAGGGCGGGCTTCCGGTCGACGTCGCCGAGACCGTCGCCTGGTTCGCGAACCCGGCGTCCGGCGCGGTGAACGGCAACGTGGTCCGGGTCTGCGGGCAGAGCCTGCTGGGAGCGTGAGCCATGGCCGTCAAGGAACTCCGGAACACGCCGAACCTCGTCGCGCTGTATGGAAAGGCGGTGCTGACCGGGTTCACGCGGCACGGCGGCGAGCTGCCGGACACGGTCTACGAGCTGCCGCACGTGCCGGTGGACGCGGAGAGGCTGGCGGCCTACAACCGGGTCTGCGGTTTCCGGCTCACCGGTGAGCTGCCCGTGACCTACCCGCACGTGCTGAGCTTTCCGTTGCAGATCAAGCTGATGACCGACCCCGGCTTCCCGTTCCCGCTGGTCGGGTCGGTGCACCTGGCGAACCGGATCACCCAGACCCGACCGCTCCAGGTGGACGACAAGCTCGGTCTCCGGGTGCGGGTGGCGAACGAACGGCCACACGCGAAGGGCCGGAAGTTCGACATGATCAGCGAGGTGATCGTGGCCGGCGACGTGGTCTGGACCGGTGTCAGCACGTACCTCAGGCGCGGTCGTGGCTCCGGCGAGGAGGGCTCCGGCAAGGTGCCCGCCACCCCGCCGGAGCCGACCGCGCTCTGGCACGTGCCCGGTGACATCGGGCGGCGCTACGCCGAGGTCTCCGGCGACCGCAACCCGATCCACCTGCACCCGCTGACCGCCCGGCTGCTCGGTTTCCGCCGGGCCATCGCACACGGCATGTGGACCAAGGCCCGCTGCCTTGCCGCGTTCGAGGGCCGGCTGCCGGACGCATACACCGTCGACGTCCGGTTCAAGCTGCCGGTGCTGCTGCCGGCCAGGGTCGGCTTCGCCACGCACCCCACCGAGGACGGCTGGAGTTTCGACCTCTTCGACGCGCGCACCAGAAAGCCGCACCTGGCCGGCATGATCAGCGCCGGCGCAGGGTGAACTCGTCGGAGGTGCCCAACCCACCCAACAGGATCGCCAGGTTCCCGCTGACCGCGTAGTCGCCGAACGGCGCGACGGCCACCGTGGTCGGGTCGTCGACCGGCCACAGGTCCCGGCTGAGTTCGCGCGCGGCGTGCCAGTCGTTCCGCGGGCGCAGGATCGTCAGCGCGTCCACGGCCTCCGGAGCACCGCCGAGGTTGTTGGTGACCACGACCAGATCTCCATTGCGGTGCAAGGCGATCCCGTCCGCGCCGACCAGCGGGTGGTCCAGCCGGACCTCGGTGGCCACCGGGCGACCGCGGGTCGGGATCCGGAACAGCTGGCCGGTGTCGTACTTGCCGACCAGCAGGTATCCATCCGGGTGCCAGGCGATGCCGTTGATCCCGGCCGCGCCGGTCGGGGTCTTGGCGAACCGCGGGTCACGGAGGAACTCCGAGGCGTGCCCGACCGGATCCACCTTGTAGATCACATCCGACTCCGAGTCGGTGACGTAGGCGTTGCCGTCGCGGTCGAACGTCACGTCGTTGGCCGTGTGGCCGGGGCCGACCGCGAGGTCCACGACGTGCCGCGCGGCACCTGTGCGCAGGTCGAAGATGCCCAGGCCGGTCCGGCGCTTGGCCGGATCCGGCTCGGCGCCCTCGGAGATGCCGATGTCGCCGTAGGTCACCAGAATCCGGCCGCGCGCGGCGTCGACGTGCAGGCCGACCGTGCCGACGATCCGCGGGTCGTCGACCAGTGTCCGGGTCGACCCGTCCGGCGCGACCACGGAGACCGTGCCGTGGAACAGCGACCCGACCAGGAACGTGTGCCGGGTCGGGTCGTAGGCGACCCCCTCGGGATGCAGGGCCGGCGAATGCCCGTGCACCACCGCGGGATATCCGCCGGTGGCGCCCGCGGTTCCGGGCACCAGCAGGGCCAGGCCGACGATGGCGGCTAACGCACCGCCGATCTGTCGTGCGTTCATCGTGTTCCCCTCGTTTGACATGGATGTACGCCACGAAGACTCGTGAACTCCGTGGCGCGCTGACAGAGTGTGGTGATACGGGTAGTGCCGCTACCACCAAGGAAGGGGGAGGCCGGCCATGACCGCGCAGATACCCCGCCGGCGCGAGCTGGCCGAGTTCCTCCGCAGCCGGCGGGCCCGGGTGACCCCGGCCGACGTCGGCCTGCCGAACGGGGGCGGGCTGCGGCGCACCCCGGGCCTGCGCCGGGAGGAGGTCGCGCTGCTCGCCGGCGTCGGGGTCACCTGGTACACCTGGCTCGAGCAGGGCCGCGAGATCAACCCGTCGGACGAGGTGCTCGCCAGCATCGCCCGCACGCTGCGGCTGTCCAGCGCGGAGACCGACCACGTGTTCCGTCTCGCCCGCGTGCAGCCGCACGTCAACGGCACCGCGTCCGCGCTGCCCGACGTGTTGCGACGCCTCGTCGAGCATCAGGAGCCGGCGCCGGCGATGCTGATCGACGGCCGGTGGGACCTGCTGGCCTGGAACTCCTCCGCCGAGGAGATCTACCGCTACGACCAGGTGCCGGCCGGGGAGCGGAACGCCGCGTGGCTGTTGTTCGGCTGGCCGCTGATGCGTGAGGTACTGCTCGACTGGCCGTACCACGCCCGCCGGGTGCTGGCCGCGATCCGGGCCTCCAGCGTGGACCTGCTCGACGACGAGCGGTTCAACGCCGTGCTGGACCGGCTGCGGCGGGAGTTCCCGGAGGTGCGCCGATGGTGGGACGACCACGAAGTGGCGCCGAAAACCCTGGCGCACAAGCGGTTGCGGCACCCGACCCGCGGAATCATCGAGGTGGAGGAGGTCGTGCTGCGCCCGGGTGTCGCCCCTGAGCTGCAGCTGATCGTGAACCTGCCGCTCTAACCGGCGTGTTGGCATCTCACATCGCCGTGTTGGCCGCTGGCGTGCCTGTGTTGGCGCATGGCGAGCGCGAGCCGGCCAGTCCGCGCGTAGCAAGCCAACACGACATCGCCGCGGGCCAACATGGCGACGCCACGCGCAAACACATGGGATCAGTACGCGTCGCGGAGGAGTTGGGCGGCGCGCTCGGGGTAGACGTCGTTGAGGAAGGCACCCATGCCGGCTTCGGAGCCGGCGAGGTATTTCAGCTTGTCCGGGGCCCGGCGGATGCTGAACAGCTGCAGGTGCAGGTAGCCGAGGTCGCGGCCGGTCCGGACGGGTGCCTGGTGCCAGGCGGCGACGTAGGGCAGCGGGCGGTCGAACACGTGCCGGAACCGGGCGAGCACGTCGATGTAGAGGCGGCAGAACGCGGTCCGCTCGGCGGTGTCCAGCGCGGCGAGGTCGGGCACCTTGCGGTGCGGGAAGAGGTGTACCTCGAACGGCCAGCGCGCGGCCACCGGGACGAATGCGGTCCACAGCTCGTTGGCCGCGACGATCCGGGTGCCGTCGGCGCGCTCGGCGGCGAGCACCTCGGCGAACAGGTCGCCGCCGGGATGGCGCCGGGCGGCGTCGAGCATCGCGCGGGTGCGGGGCGGGACGAACGGGTAGGCGAAGACCTGGCCGTGCGGGTGGTGCAGGCTCACCCCGATCTCCTCGCCGAAGTTCTCGAAGCAGTACACCTGCTCGACGTTCGGCAGCGCGGAGAGCTCGGCGGTGCGGTCCGCCCAGGCCTCCATCACGGTCTCGGCCTGCGCGAGCGGAAGCGTGGCGAACGAGGCGTCGTGGTCGGCGGTGAAGCACACCACCTCGCACCGGCCGCGCGGGTGGTGCAGCGCGGGGAAACGGTTCTCGAACACCGCGACCTCGTAGTCGGACGCGGGGATCTCGGTGGCCCGGCCGGGCTGGGACGGGCAGAGCGGGCAGTCGTCGGTGGCCGGCAGCAGCGTGCGGTCCTGCCGGTGGCCGGCGACGGCCACCCACTCGTCGGTGAGCGCGTCGTGCCGGAGTTCGCTGGCCGGGGCGAAGTCGGGCAGGTCGCGGGTGTCGGGGGCGGTGCGGTCGGCATCCTCCCGGCGGTCGTAGTAGATCAGCTCACGACCGTCGGCGAGCCGGACATGGGTGCGTTTCACCAAGACATTCCCCGCCAACTCACTCAACACCATCCAACAGGTTCGAACATACCCGATCAGGCCTTCGTCGCACCGAGCGACAGGCCGCGGATGAACTGCTTCTGCAGCAGCACGAACACCACCAGGGTGGGGATCGCCGCGATCAGCGCGGCCGCGGCGATCATGTTCTGGTTGGCCACGAACTGGCCCTGCAGGTTGTTCAGCGCCGAGGTGATCGGCCGCCGGTTGCCGGTGGAGATCAACGTGATCGCCCAGAAGAAGTCGTTGTAGATCCACGTGGTGAGCAGTGTCGCGAGTGCGGCCAGGGCCGGCCGGCACAGCGGCATGGTGAGCCGCCAGTACCGGGTCCACAGTGACGCGCCGTCCACGATGGCCGCCTCGTCGATCTCGTGCGGCAGCGTCTTCATGTAGTTGCTCAGCACGAACACGCAGAACCCGAGCTGGAACGAGACGTTGATGACGATCAGGCCGAAGTAGGAGTTGTAGAGCAGCCCGCTGTCGGCGAGGAACCGCGGCAGCGGGATGGCCAGGTACATCCGGTACAGCGGCGTGATGATCACCTGCTGCGGCAGCAGGTTTCCCGCGGTGAACAGAATCAACATGGCGATGTTGAACTTGAAGTTCAGCCGCGCCACCACGTACGCCACCGAGGAGGCCAGCAGCAGCGTCAGGATCACCGCGGGCACGGTGATGTAGACGGAGTTGAGGAAGAAGGTCCACATCTCCGACTGCCGCCAGGCGTTGCCGAAGTTCGCGAACGTCAACCGCTCGGCGATGGACACGTAGCCGGAGCGGTTCGTGTCCTCGATCGGCCGAAGCGCCACGTAGAGCGCGAACAGGATCGGCGTGATCCAGGCCAGCGTCATCACGATCATGAAGACCTGGGCGGCGATCCGGCCGAACCGGGATCCGGTGATCATGCCCGCTTCTCTTTCCGGAAGGTCTGGTACAGGAAGATCGAGATCGGCACCAGCGAGATCACCAGCAGGATCACCCCGAGCGTCGACCCGAAGCCGATCCGCTGGGTCTCTCCGACGATGTTCTGGGTCACCGCGATCGACAGCAGCTCCAGCCCCTTGAGCGGATTTCCCTTGGCGGTGATGAAAACCAGGTCGAACGCGCGCAGCGACTCGATCACGGTGACCACCAGGATCACGATGTTGATCGGCCGCAGCACCGGGAAGGTCACCCGCCAGAACGTCTGCCACGAGCTCGCCCCGTCGACGATGGCCGCCTCGCGCAGCGCCGGGTCGAACGCCTTGAGCCCGGCGAGGTAGAGCACCATCACGTAGCCCGCCTGCCGCCAGGTTGCCTCCGCCAGGATCGCCCACAGGTTCAGCCGCGGGTTGCCGAGCCAGTCGATGAGGTTCTCGTTGGCGGTGCGGCCCAGGATCGAGTTGATCAGGCCGTAGTTCGGCGAGTAGATCAGCTCCCAGATGATCCCGATCAGCGCCAGCGACAGCATCACCGGCAGGAACAGCAGGCTCTGGTAGATCCGGCTGCCCCGGATCCCCCGGTCGATGATCACCGCGAACAGCATGCCCAGCGGTGTGGCGAGCAGGATGAACACCAGCAGCCAGATCGCGTTGTGCCGCACGGCGGGCCAGAAGTCCGGGTAGACGGTGAACGCCTGGTGGTAGTTCTGCACCCCGAACAGGCAGCCGGGCTGCGGAATTCCGGGCAGGGTCGCGGTGTTCCGGCACGGCTCCAGGTGGATCGCGCCGACGCCGGTCCACTTGGTGAACGAGAGCAGCACCGAAGCCAGCGCCGGGAACCAGACGAACGCGAGGTCCAGCAGCAGCGGGATGCCGAGCAGGGCGGCTGCCACCCACTTGTCGCGTGTGGACAGTGTGTGGGTACCCCGCCGGCGGCGGCGCGGGCTCACCGCCGGCGGGTTGGTCATTTCCTTGGTGGCACTGACCATCAGGCGGTGAAGATGGTCTTCGCCTGGTCCTCGGCGCTCTTCTGCAGCGACTCGACCGTGGCCGGCGCCGGGTTGTCGACGAAGCCCTGGATCAGCTTGATCATCGCGGTGGCCATGTCCGGCACCGTGTCGCGGTCCATGAACTGGGAGACCGCCTTGCACGCGCTGATCGCCTGCACCGACTTCTTCTGGATCTCGTTGTAGGTCGGCGCGGTCAGCCCGTTGGCGATGCCGACGTCCCACTGGTCGGTCTTGAGGAAGGTCGACTCGGCGTCCCCGGTGCCCAGGTACTCCAGGATCTTCTTGGCCGCGTCCTTGTTCTTCGCCTTCTTCGGCAGCATGAACCCGTCGGTCGGGGCGTCCATGTAGTCCTGGCCGTGCTCGGAGTTGATCACCGGGTACGGGAAGAAGTCGAGGTCGGCGAGGTTGGCCGCGGAGTAGTTGGCGGCGACCTGGTTGGATCCCTGGAACATCATCCCGGCCTGCTTGTTCTCCAGCGCCTTCGCCGCGTCCTGCCAGATCCGGCCGTTGGCCCCGTTCTGCAGGTACGGCATCAGCTCACGCCACTTGTCGAACACCGCGGTGACACCCTTGTCGGTCCACGGCACCTCGTGCTTCATCAACTTGATGTGGTAGTCGTAGCCGTTGATCCGCAGGTTGAGGATGTCGAACGTGCCGAGCGCGGGCCAGCCGTCCTTCTCCGCGAACGCCAGCGGCACCAGGCCGTCGGCCTGCATCTTCTTGGCCAGCGTGATGAACTCGTCCCAGGTCTTCGGGACGGTGTAGCCCTTCTGCTGGAAGACGCTCTTGTTGTAGAAGACCACCCACGGGTAGTTGTAGATCGGCACCAGGTAGTACTTGCCGTCGATGCCCTTGGACAGGCTCTTCGCCGCGTCGTTGAAGTTGCCGCCGATCTTGCCCCAGACGTCGTCGAGCGGCTCGAGCAGGTTCTGCGCGGCGAAGAACTGCAGCCGGTAGCCGGCGAACCAGGTGGCCAGGTCGTCCGGGGTGCCCTGCAGGTAGTTGCTGATGTTGTTCTGGAACGTGTTGTGATCGACCGTGTTGACCGTGACCTTCACCCCGGACTTGGCGGTCGCGGCATCCACCAGCGCGGCGAACGCGCCCTTGGGCGCGGCGTCGGAGTAGTTCGACCCGAACGTGATCGGGCCGCTGGCGTTGCCGCCGCCGCTGTCGCCGCCGGATGAGGAGCTCGCGCCCTGGTCACCGCTGCTGCACGCGGCGGTGAGCGCTCCGGGCACCGCGGCCAGCGCCGCCGCGCCGGCCAGCCCGCGCAGCGCCGAGCGGCGGCTCAGTGGGGCTGAGTAACGAGATAGGGAGTCCGACATGGTACTTCTCCACTCCGCCGACTGCTACGATCAAACAGATTCGAACAATATCGACCATCACTTGACTACGGTCAAGTAACGATGCCGTGTCGTGATCGGCGCACCCGAACGAGCGACCGCTTGGTATAAAGGCGCAATGTCGCGACGGGCGGAGATCAGGATGTCGGGCGAGGAGGTCAGGGCGTTCCTCGCGGAGCAGATGACCGCGCACGTGGCCACCATCGGGCCGAGCGGGCGGCCGCACCTCGTTCCGGTGTTCTACGTGGCCCGCGGCGCGGGCGTGGCCACCTGGACCTACGCCAAGTCGCAGAAGGTGGCGAACCTGCGGCGGCTGGCCCAGGCCACCGTGCTGGTGGAGTCCGG
>NZ_DASYTH010000084.1:0-1716 GCF_036002505.1 Actinophytocola sp.
AGACGCTGAAGGCGTCCACATATGCGACGCGGCTGCCCGATGACCTGTCGGGCCGACAGTGCTACGTGCTCGATCCCATGCTCGCGACTGGCGGCACGCTGGCGGCGGCGATCCGATACTTGGTGGACCGCGGGGCCAACGCCATCACGGTGATCTGCCTGCTTGCCGCGCCAGAAGGCGTCAGCCATCTCGAGAAGACGCTGGCGGGCGTCGACCCGCCGGTCACAATCGTCACTGCCGCATTGGATGAGCGACTCAACGAGCACGGCTACATCGTCCCCGGCCTGGGCGACGCCGGCGACCGCCTCTACGGCGTCGTCTAGGGCGTTCGCGGGCCGGCGAGCGGCCATTCGTTACAACGCCTGAGCCATTTTGTCCGCGACTGCAGCGGGTCCACCCGAGCACCCCGTCGACCGGCCAGGCATTCAGGTTCCGATCGCTTGGCGAACGGACGGTCGCCACTCCGGGGGTCGCGATCGGTAGACCGTCGCCAAGACCCTCGACCGAACGGTGTCCCGTCACCCAGACGGATGTGGGCCGAGTCCGCGATCATTGGACCCATAGCCGGAACAAATCACCCACGCCCGCTGGCTGGCTGTCCAACGACTGGCGCCTAACCTGCCTTTCGTCAGGCTCATGGTCCACGATCAAAGGCAGCACAGCTGCCGGTTGGGTCAGAGCGCCTTGACGGCGGCCACCACCTTGGCGAGCGATTCCTTGGCGTCGCCGAAGAGCAGCATGGTCTTGGGGTCGTACATCAGCTCGTTCTCGATACCCGCGAAACCCGGACGCATCGACCGTTTCAGGAAGACGACTGCGCCGGCTTGGCCGACCTCGATGATCGGCATTCCGTAGATAGGGCTCCCCGGAGACGTCTTGGCGGCCGGGTTCACCACATCGTTGGCGCCGACGACCAGGGCGACATCGGTATATGGCAGCTCGGGGTTGATGTCGTCCATTTCAACGAGCTGGTCATAGGGGACGCTGGCCTCGGCGAGCAGGACGTTCATGTGCCCCGGCATCCGGCCGGCGACGGGATGGATGCCGTACGAGACGACGACGCCGCGGGCAGCCAGGAGATCGGCGAGTTCGCGCACGGTGTGCTGCGCTTGCGCGACCGCCAGCCCATAGCCGGGGACCACGACGACCTTCCTCGCATAGCCGAGCAGGATCGCCACGTCCTCCGGGCCAACAGAGCGAACCGGCCGCGCCTCGCCGCCGGCCGCTGCGCCCGCCGGGCCGCGGGCCGTAAACGCGCCGAAGAGGATGTTGGTGATCGGTCGTCCCATGGCCGCCGCCATCATCCGGGTCAGCAACGTACCTGACGCCCCGACGAGAGTCCCGGCGACGATCAGCAGCGTGTTGCCGAGTACGTAGCCAGATGCCGCCACGGCCAATCCCGTGAAGGCATTGAGCAGCGAAATCACGATCGGCACGTCCGCGCCGCCGACCGGCAGGACGAACAAGACGCCGACAACGAGCGAGACCAGCACGACGGCGACCGCAGCTGCCGACGCGGCCGGCCCCTGACCATCGCCGACAAAGACGACGATGCCGAACCCGATTGCGATGGCGAGCGTGCCGCCGAAGACGAACGCTCCGCCGGGAAAGATCACCGGGCGGCCCGTCATTAGTTCCTGCAGCTTGGCAAAAGTCACCGTCGATCCGGAGAAAGACACCGAGCCGACGATCAGCGAAAAGATGGCAGCCGCCAGG
>NZ_DASYTH010000085.1:0-30584 GCF_036002505.1 Actinophytocola sp.
GATGCCGATGCAGGTGCTGTTGTTGTTGGCGACGTGCGCGCCGACCACGTGCCGGGTGCCGCCGGTGAGCACCTCGAGGCTGCGGTGCCGGCCCTCCATGACGAACCCGCCGCGGCTGTTGGTGAGCTGCTGGCCGGTGTCGATCCAGCCGTTGGTGTCCATGTGCAGGTTCTGGATCTCCCTGGCCACTGCGAAGGCGTGCTCTAGGGAGAAGTCGTTGCTGTTCGCGCCGGCCGTGTGGTGCACGACGATGAAGCTCGGCCGGCGGTCGAGCACCTGGATGGTGCCGTTGGCCGGCCGGGCGTTCCAGTTGCGGGTGTCGTAGATCTGCGGCTCGGCCACCGCGCCGGCAAGGCCCGTGCGGATGAGGCCGGCGCTACCGATCGCGCTGCCGGTGAGGCCGGTGCGCAGCAGGGTACGGCGGGTGAGAGCCATGGCGATCTCCCTCGCGATGGGCCAGGCAGGTGCAGGGAAGCCCAACTCTCGCCGACGGTAGTCGCCAGAACACTCAACTGACAAGTAATTCTCGAACTGCAGAGATATCCGGTTAGACCCTGTCTAATGGATCATCGCAAAGGGCAGACAGAGCCTCCCACTGACCAACCGCACCTCAGCGGACCCCTTGGAGGGAGTTGTCGATCTTGATTGGGGTGGTGGTCAGTGCCCTGAAGGTGACCTTCAGGACGCTCACTGTCCCGAAGGTCACCTTCAGGGCATCAGACATCGTCACCGGAGAACCTCCCGCCACAGCAACACCACCAGTTACCCATGCTCGGGCTACGGGCGGCCAACCGCCCGACGATCAGCAACTCCCTCCAGCGGAGCCACACCCAACAGCGATCATGGCCCACCCCGACCCCACACCCGAAAAGACCAACGAGACCCCCAGCCCACCCGCCAACTTGACCGGGAAGACCAGCCCAGCCACAGCCGAAACCGGCTGCCCGCCAGCGCGATCTGGCCACTCCGGCGAGCCATGCGAACTCACCCACCAAGCCCCAGGCACAACCCGCCACATCTGAAACACCTGGGCTAGTGATCACCGGGTAAGGCGAAGCGGCCGTCCCGGGTTTGCTCGACCAGGCCGTCCACGAGCAGGGAGTCCAGGCAGCGGTCGCGCTGGCCGGCGTCCGCCCAGACCACGTCCAGCCGGGCCTTGAGCACCGGTTCCGGGGTGTCCCGGAGCACGTCCAGGAGCAGGCCGCGGACCTGGCGGTCGGTGCCGGCGTAGCGCTGCACGGGCTTCGCCGGGCCGGCGTAGGCCGGGCGCCCGGCGTGCTGCCAGGCGCACGCGGCGTACACCGGGCAGTCGGCGCAGCGCGGCGAGCGCGCGGTGCAGATCATCGCGCCGAGCTCCATCAGCGCGATCGACACCCGGGCCGCGGTCGGCTCGTCCGCCGGCAGCAGCGCGTCCACGTCGGCCAGGTCGCGGTTGGTGGAGGCCGGCCCGGAGTCACCCGCGCCGTGCACCGCGCGGGCCACCACCCGCCGCACGTTGGTGTCCACCACCGGGCAGCGCCGGCCGTAGCCGAACGCGGCGACCGCCCGGGCGGTGTACGCGCCGATGCCCGGCAGGGACAGCAGAGTATCCACATCGGACGGCACGATGTCGTTGTGGGACAAGGAGATCACGACGGCGGCCGCGCGCAGCCGGACGGCCCGGCGGGGGTAGCCGAGCTTGCCCCAGGCGCGGAGCACGTCCGCGGGCGAGGCGGCGGCGAGGTCGGACGGCTTGGGCCAGCGGGCCATCCAGTCCAGCCAGGCGGGCTCCACCCGGGCCACCGGGGTCTGCTGCAGCATGATCTCGCTGACCAGCACCCCCCAGGCGGTCGTGCCGGGCTGCCGCCAGGGCAGGTCACGAGCGTGGGCGGAGTACCAGTCGACCAGGGCGGTGGTGTCCATCGCCCGGGATTCTGTCAGGAGGGAAGCAACGTGACGTTGCTTTCCCTAGAACACCTCGGTCAGGTCGGCGCAGCACACGTCGTAGACGAAGCCGCGGACGTTGTCGGTGTACGGCACGAAGGGACTGCGCCGGACCCGCTGCAGGGACTGCCGCACGCTGTCCTTGACCTCGCGGAACGACTCGACGGCCCACGGCGGGCGCAGCCCGGTCTCCTCCTGGAGCTCGTCCTTGAAGCCGTCCTCGGTGATCATCGACAGGCCGCACTGGGTGTGCTGCATGATGATCACCTCGCGGGTCTGCAGCTTGCGCTGGCTGATCGCGAGCGAGCGGATGATGTCGTCGGTGGCCACCCCGCCGGCGTTGCGCAGGATGTGCGCCTCGCCGTGGGTCAGGCCGAACACGTCGAACACCTTGATCCGGGCGTCCATGCAGGTGACGACGGCCAGGTGCAGGCTGGGCACCGGAGTGGGAATCTCCGGCGCGCCGTGGTCCTGCCCACGTTCATGCCGCTGGAGCAGGTCGTCGATCGCGGTCACTGATCACCTCCGGCCACGGTCTCCTACCAGGATGACCGCTCCTCTGGGGAATGGCTCGACCCCGGCTGACAATTTGACAAACTTCACGTCCGCGACACACACATCCCCCGATCGAGGGACGCTTGGCTAACCCGCTGCCGGCGGGAACGGCGTTACGTTTCGTTCCATGATCGACCCCGCCGGCCCGCTGCCGCCGGCCGTGTACTGGCGCAGGCGGGCGCTCGCCGTGGCCCTGTCGGTCGGGGCCGTGGTGCTGCTGGCCTGGATCATCGGCCGGCTGGTCGGCGGCGCGGACGAGGCGCCGCTCGCCGGCACCGCCGCCCGGCCGTCGCGGCCGCCGTCGATCTCCCGCCCGGCGGGCGGACCCGCCAGCAGTTCGGCGACCATGAGCCCGTCCGCCTCGGCCGTCGCTGTCGCCACCCCGTCGGCGCCGCCGGCCCCCTCGCCTGCGCCCGCGCCGCCTCCGCCGCAGCCGTGCCCGGACCCGGCGATCCAGCTCGCCGCGGAGAGCGCCCAGTCCGGCTACCGGGTCGGCCAGCAACCGCTGCTGCGCCTGGTGATCGTGAACGCCGGTGCGGTGCCGTGCCTGCGCGACGTCAGCCGCAGCACGCGCGAGCTGGTGATCACCAGCGGCGACGGCGCGACCCGGCTGTGGTCGAGCAACGACTGCTACTCGCCGCCCGGCGCCGACACCCGGCTGCTCCAGCCCGGCGAGCGGCTCACGTTCACGGTCACCTGGGCCGGCCGCACCTCCGCGCCCGGCTGCCCGAGCAGGCGGCGCACCGTGCCGGCGGGGTCGTACCTGGTCACGCCGCGGCTGGGGGCGCTTGCCGGTGCGGGGTTGCCGCTGGTGCTGATGCCCTGAAGGCCGCCTTCAGGGCACTGGACGTCCCGAAGGCGGCTTTCAACGCATCTACGGCCCGAACCAGCGCTCCTCAGCAGTGCGGGGCGGGGCCGACGTCGACCCCACCACGAGCTCAGTGGGCAGGATGATCTGCCGTGGCCGCCCGTGCTCTCCGGCGCCGAGCAGGAGCTTGCCCGCGGCCTTGCCCTTGTCCAGCACGGGCTGGCGGATCGTGGTCAGGCCGGCCCGCACCGCCTCGGTGATGCCGTCGAACCCGGTCACCGTGAGGTCCTGCGGGACGCGCAGCCCGCGCCGCCGGGCTTCGGCCAGGGCACCCAGGGCGAGGATGTCCGAGGTGCAGATCAGCGCGGTGAGCTCGGGATCGGTGTCGAGCAACTGGGCCGCGGCGGCGGCGCCCTGCGCGCTGCCGTGATCGAACCGCTCGACCACCGGCACGTCCGCCCAGACCACCCCGACCCCGGCGAACGCGTCGGCCAGGGCGGACAGCCGGGCGCGCTGCACGTGGAAGTGCGCGCTCTGCTGCCGCTCGATGCCGGCGAACCCATCGTTGCGGTCCCGGGCCAGCCGCATGCACACCACGCCGACCTTGCGGTGGCCCAGGGAGATCAGCCGCTCGGCGAGCTGCGTGGTGGCCGCCCGGTCGTCGATGCCGACCCGGTCGACGCCCTCGACCCGTGGCTGGTCGCACACCACGGTCGGCACCGGCCGGGACAGCACCGCGGCCAGGTGCGGGTCGTCGTCGGGCACGGAGTAGACCACGAAGCCGTCCACGCCGGCCCGGTGCACGGCCGCGACGTCCTCGCGCTCGGGGTTCACCGGCACCAGGTGCAGCCCCTGGCCCGCGCCCTCGCAGGCCATCGCCAGCCCCTCGAGGAAGCCGAGCGCGGCCGGGTCGCGGAAGGCGTAGGAGAGGTTCTCGGTGAGCAGCAGCCCGACCGCGCCGGCCTTGCGGGTGCGCAGCGAGCGCGCGACCGGGTCCGGGCCGGGGTAGCCGAGCCGCCGAGCGGTCTCCAGGACGCGCCTGCGTAGCTCGGGGGAGAGCTGGTCGGGCCGGTTGTAGGCGTTCGACACGGTCGTTCTGGACACCCCGAGCTCGGCGGCCAGCGACGCCAGTGTCGCCGGTCGTCGCATGTGTAGAGAGCGCGCCATTGCCTGACCGTAACGTTTCAGAACCAATTCCAGAAGTCCGACCCGGTGTCCGGGTTGTCCGAGCGGCACGACCGGCCCGGGTGACACCCGGTCGGGTGATAGCCTAAGCTGAATGCGATAACGGTTTCCATTATCTAAACGGAGGCGCCGCGATGGGCCGTCGACTCGTGATCATCAGCGCTGGCGTGGCCGTGCTCGGCACGGTTCTGGCCGGCTGCGGCTCGTCTTCCGGCGACCCGGGCGCCGCGCCCGGCACCATCCCCGTCGTGGCCTCGACCAATGTCTGGGCCAGCGTGGTGCGGGCGGTCGGCGGCGACGCGGTCAGCGTGCGGTCGATCATCGACGACCCGTCCGCCGACCCGCACTCCTATGAGGACAAGCCGGAGAACGCCGCCGCGGTGGCCGGGGCGAAGCTGGTGGTGGCCAACGGGGGTGGCTACGACGAGTTCTTCGATGGGCTGGTCAAGGCCTCCGGCACGAGCGCCAAGCAGATCGTGGCGTTCGACCTGGCCGGCAAGGGCGTGAGCGGGGTGGCCAACGAGCACGTCTGGTACGACCTGCCGACGGTGAAGAAGGTGGCCGGCAAGGTCGCCGAGGAACTGGGCGCCTTCGCGCCGGAGAAGAAGGGCACGTTCACCGCCAACGCCGCGTCGTTCCAGGGTCGCCTCGATGAGCTGACCGCCAAGCTGACCCGGATCGGGCGCGACCACCCGGGCGCGTCGGTGATCTTCACCGAGCCGGTGCCGCAGTACCTGGTCGAGGCCGCCGGCCTGACGAACATCACGCCCGAGGAGTTCTCCGAGGCCGTCGAGGAGGAGACCGACCCGCCCGCGGCCGCGGTGGCCGAGGTCACCGGGCTGGTCAGTGAGCGGAAGGTGGCGGCGCTGCTCAACAACGCGCAGACCGAGACGCCGGTGACGAACGCGCTGCGGGACTCGGCGGTCAAGGCCGGGGTGCCGGTCGTTGACGTGACCGAGACCCTGCCGCCAGGCACGACCGGCTACCTTGACTGGATGACCAAGCAGGTGGACGCGCTCGCCGCGGCGCTGGCCAGGACCTGACCGTGGACCGCGGCACGCCGATCCGGCCGGACCGCGCGGCACCGTCCGCTTCGGACGCTGGACGGGCGGTGGTCGAGCTGCGCGGGGCCACCCTGGCCTACGGCAACCGGGTGCTGTGGCGCGACCTCGACCTCGACCTGATGCCCGGCGAGTTCGTCGCGGTGCTCGGCCCGAACGGCTCCGGGAAGACCAGCCTGCTGCGGGTGCTGCTCGGCCAGCAGCGCCTCACCGCCGGCACGGTTCTGGTGGCCGGGGAGCCGCCCGGGCGGGCGAACCGGCGCATCGGGTACATCCCGCAGCAGCGGGCCCTCGATACCACGGTGACGATGCGCGGCCGGGACCTGGTCGGGCTGGGGTGGGACGGCCACCGCTTCGGCATCGGCGTGTCCCGGCTGGGCGAGCGGCGCCGGCGGGTGGCCGAGGCGCTGGCCGCGGTCGGCGCCACCGGGTACGGCGACACGCCGGTCGGCCTGCTCTCCGGCGGTGAGCAGCAGCGCCTGCGGGTGGCCCAGGCACTGATCGGCGACCCGCGGCTGCTGCTCTGCGACGAGCCGCTGCTCTCCCTGGACCTGGCCAACCAGCAGGTGGTCAGCCGGCTCATCGACGAGCGGCGGCGGCGGTCGGACACCGCGGTGCTGTTCGTCACCCATGAGATCAATCCGGTGCTGCCGATGGTCGACCGGGTGCTCTACCTGGTCGACGGCCGCTTCCGGATCGGCACGCCGGAGCAGGTGATGACCTCCGGCACGCTCTCCGGGCTGTACCGCACGCCGGTCGAGGTGCTTCGGGTGCGCGGCCAGATCCACGTCGTCGGCGCGGAGAGCGGGCTGTGCGAGGACGAGCCGCACCACCACCTCGAGGGTGCGTGATGGACAAGCTGTTCGACTTCGAGCTGACGTTTCGGTTGCTGCAGTTCGGTTTCGTGCAGAGCGCGCTGCTGGCCGCGGCCGTGCTGGGGTTGCTGGCCGGGGTGCTCGGCCCGCTGATCGTGAGCCGGAACATGGCGTTCTCCGTGCACGGCACCAGCGAGCTGTCGTTCACCGGTGGCGCGGCGGCGTTGCTGCTGGGCGTCCAGGTCGGCTACGGGGCGATCGCCGGCGCGGTGGTCGCCGCGCTGATCCTCGGGTTGCTGACCCGGCGCACCGCCGAGCACGACTCGGTGATCGGCGCGGTGCTGGCGTTCGGGCTCGGTGTCGGCGTGCTGCTGCTGTGGTTCTACAAAGGACGCGCATCCAACAAGTTCGGGTTGCTGGTGGGCCAGATCGTGAGCGCGGACTTCGCCAGCGTGCTGCTGCTGACGGTGAGCACGGTGCTGGTGCTGGGGGTGCTGGCGGTGCTCTACCGGCCGCTGCTGTTCGCCAGCATGGACCCGGAGGTGGCGGTCGCGCGCGGGGTGCCGGTGCGGCTGCTGTCCCCGGTGTTCGCCGTGCTGGTGGGGGTGGCCACCGCGCTCGGCGTGCAGACCGTGGGCGCGCTGCTGGTGCTCGCGTTGATGATCACGCCGGCGGCCGCGGCGTGCCGGATCACCGCGAGCCCGCTGCGGGCGACGGTGCTGGCGGTGATCTTCGCCGAGGTCGCCGCGGTGGGCGGGATCGTGCTCTCGCTCGCGCCGGGCGCGCCGATCAGCGCGTTCGTCACCGCGATCTCGTTCGTGATCTACCTGGTGTGCGTGGCGGTGAGCACGCTGCGCGGGCGGCCGGTCAGCCGAGCAGCAGGAGCACCTGCAGTTCGCCGACCAGCGCCCCGATGACGGCGCCGACTGCGATCAGCTTCCACTCGTCCTGCCGGAACGCCGGGCGCAGCAGGCCCTCGTACTCGACGCGGGTCAGCCGCCGCATCCGCTCCGCGATGGTGTCCGCGACGTCCATTGCGGACGTCGCGTAGTCCTTGGCGTGCAAGGCGGTTGGCGACAGGTACCGCACCGCCCGGTCCGCCGCGGCATGTTTCATCTGCTGGAACCGTCGCGGTCCAATCGCGACCGACACGAACGGCTTCGCCACACTCGCCTGCTCGTCGATCGTCCGCTGTACCGCCCGTTGGATCATCATGATCATCCGGTCCGACTTCGGCCCACGCAGGATGCCGTCCACGATGTTCGGCACGGTCATCACCTCACGCGCGACCAGCTCGCCGTACTGCTCCGCGACCTCGTCCCGGCGCCGCTGGAAGATCCCCTGGAACGGGATCAACCCGAGGATTCTCCTGCGCTCCCTGGGAAAGAACACCAGCTTGATCGCCAGCCAGTCGGTGAACAAACCGATGGCCGCCCCGAACACCGGCAGCACCAGCGGTTCATGGGTGAGCACCCACACCACCGTCTGCACGAGACCAAGCGAAAATCCGAAGTAGACACCGCACCGCGCGATGAACGCCATCTCCGGCCGCGAGATGTCCCGGATCAGCCTGACCAGAAGCTCCTTGTCGCGCTCCAACGCCGACACCGCGACCTGCCCGATGTCCAGCACATCGTCCACGTTCTCCCGGATCTCGTTGAGAATCCGCCGCACCAGCGCCGGCGACCCGGCCTGCACCTGCTTGACGATCATGTCCTGGGCCAGCACCGGCAGCATCTCCCACAGCGCCGGGTGATACCGCTCCAGCACCTCGCGGGCGATCTCGTCCACCGCCAGCAGCAGCGGCACCTCGATCTCCCGAGCCATCCGCTCCGGATCAAGCTTGGCGACAATCTCCTTCGGGTCCACCAACCTCGTGGTCAGCAACTCCGTCGACACCCGGATCATCCGCGCCGAGTTCCGCGGCACCACCCCCTGCCACCCCAGAAACGGCCTGACCCCAACGAACTCGATCGGCCGAAACATCATCCGAATAGCAGCCAGCTTCGTGACATACCCGATGACCGCCGCCACAAACGGCATCACCACGATCACGACAGTCACGCCGGACACGCTAGACCGTCACCGCTTCCGGGCATGTTGGCCTATGACGTCGTGGTAGGCATCGACGATCAGTACCGGTTTATCCGGTCGTTCCCCATCTCGCACCCCGACGGAGCGTGGCCAGCCAAGACAACGACGTGAGACGCCAACACGACGACGTGAGACGCCAACATGGTCACAATGGCGAGTTGGGGTCAGGTGACCTGGAAGGACGCATGAAGTGTTTGCTCGGCCACCTCGGCGCGCCATTGGTAGCGGCCTGGGCGGAGGGGGAGTGGTGGCACGGAGATCGCGAGGGTGGCCGGGAGCATGGTGCCGGGTGCGACCCCGGGCGGGCGTCCGACTTCGACTTCGGCGTTGTGCCGAAGCTCGTGGGGTGGTTCGCCCAGTGTGACGGGGTGGCCGTCGGCGTCCTCGAGCACGGCCCGGACCTGGATCTTCTGGTTCGCTCGGTCCCAGGGGATCCTCAGCAGGAGGGCGAGGGCATGCGGAGGGGTCGGTGAGCTCGTCACCGACCAGCCGGCCCCGAGCATGTGGACCTTGCCGGTGGGGTCGGCCTGGGCCGCGTCGCAGAGGATGAACTGAGCCTCAATGGGTGAAGCCACCTGTGGATGCTAGCCGCCTGCTCGGAATGCGGAGCCTAGAACTGGAAGTAGAGGAACGGGCTGAAGGTGCCGGTGGCGATGAGGATGGCGGCGTAGGGGAGCCCCACGGCCATGATGGCGACGCGGAGGGTGGCGGCGGGGCGGGTGCGGGAGGACTCCACCAGCGGGCCGGTGACGGGGTGGGCGGGCAGGACGAAGATCAGCATCGCGGCCAGCAGGATGATCAGGCGTTGGTTGGTGAGGGCGGCGGAGACGACGTCGGTGAGGCCGGTGAAGTCGGGGAGGAGCATGTGGCCGATCATCGTCAGCGCCTGGGGGAGCTCGGGGGAGCGGAAGATGATCCAGCCGATGATGACGAGGACGGTCGTCAGGAGGCGGCGGAGGAGGGCGCGGCGGCGGGGGGCGGCGTCCAGGTGGAAGCCGCGTTCGATGATGAGCAGCGCGCCGTGGTAGAGGCCCCAGATGAGGAACGTCCAGTTGGCGCCGTGCCAGAAGCCGGTCAGCGTGAAGACGATGATGAGGTTGCGGTAGGTGCGGGCGGCGCCGCGGCGGTTGCCGCCCAGTGAGAAGTAGACGTAGTCGCGGAACCAGCGGGACAGGGACATGTGCCAGCGGCGCCAGAACTCGGTGACGGTGACCGAGGCGTAGGGGCGGGCGAAGTTCTCGGGGAGCCGGAAGCCGAGCATGCGGCCCAGGCCGATGGCCATGTCGGAGTAGCCGGAGAAGTCGAAGAACAACTGCAGGGTGTAGGCGACGGCGCCGAGCCAGGCGATGGCGAACGTCATCTCGTCGCCGGGGGTGTTGAAGCAGGCGTCGACCAGGGGGCTCAACGAGTCGGCGATGATCACCTTTTTGCACAGGCCGAGGGCGAAGCGGGGGAAGCCGGCGGCGATGTCGTCGAGCGGATGGGTGCGGTACTGCGGGAGCTGGTCGGCGATCTCCCGGTAGCGCACGATCGGGCCGGCGATGAGCTGCGGGAACATCGCGATGTAGGTGACGAACGAGACCGGGTTGCGCAGCGCCGGGCGCTCGCCGCGGTAGAGGTCCACGGCGTAGGAGATGTGGTGGAACGTGTAGAACGAGATGCCGATCGGCAGCAGCACGTGGACGACGGGGAAGTCCCCGCCGAACAGGCGCGCGAACCCGTCGAGCTGCGCGGTCAGGAAGCCGGCGTACTTCCAGATGATCAGCACTCCGAGGTCGACCACGATCACCGCGATCAGCAGCAGCTTGCGCCGGCGCCGCGCCAGGTCCCACTCGTCCGGCTCGAGCATCGGCCCGGCCACGAAGTTGACCACCATGCAGAGCAGCAGGAGCAGCGTCGAAGCCCCGGCCCCGGCCGCGTAGAACACCAGGCTCGCCACCGCGATGATCCCGTTGCGCCAGCTCCGCGGCGTCACCAGCACGGCCACGAGCACGACCGGGGTGAAGAACCACAGGAACAGTGGACTGGCGAACGACATGCGGCGTGACCTCGACTCCCGACCGGACATCCGACTTTAGCCGAGGGCGCCCGCCCACCCGGACACGTTCGCTAGGTTGAGGGGAACCACAGGTCACTGGGGGTCTCGAGATGCGACGGCTGCTGCCCTGGCTGCTACCGCTCGCGCTCGCCCTGCACCTGGTCGCCGTCGCGATCTGGACGACGGGCCTGACCGCACTCTACGACCTGCAGGTCTATCGCGCCGGCGGCCGCGCGCTGCTGGACGGCACCCCGCTCTACGACGGGTTCGTGTTCTGGGTGCTGCACTTCACCTACCCGCCGTTCGCCGCCGTGGTGTTCACCCCGCTCGCCCTGATCCCCACCGACCTGGCCAAGATCGCCTTCTCGGTGCTCAACGTGGCCGCGCTCGCCGGCGTCATCTGGCTTGCCCTGCGCGCGCTCGGCGGCCCGCGGCGCCGGCTCACCGCCACCCTTGCGCTGACCGGCGCGCTGTTCTGGCTCGAACCGGTGCGCAGCACGATCACCATCGGCCAGGTCAACCTGCTGCTGCTCCTGGTCGTGGTGTGGGACCTGACCCGGCCACCGACAGCGCGCCACCAGGGCATCGGCGTGGGCATCGCGGCGGGCATCAAGCTGGTGCCCGGCGTGTTCGTGCTCTACCTGCTGCTCACCCGCCGGCCCTGGGCGGCGCTGAACGCCGCGGCCGCGTTCGCCGGCACGGTCGGCCTGGGGTTCCTGGTCGCGCCGCGGGATTCCGTGCGGTACTGGACCGGCACGTTCCTCACCACCGGCCGGATCGGGGAGCAGGCCGAGACGGGCAACCAGTCCCTGGCCGGCATGCTCGCCCGGTTCGGCGCGCCGTCGCCGGTGCTGTGGGTGCCACTCGCGTTGCTCGCCGGGCTGGCCGGCCTTGCGGTGGCGACCCGGGCGCACCGGCGCGGGCACGAGCTGCTCGGCGTGACCGTGTGCGGTATGACCGCGTGCCTGGCGGCCCCGTTCGCCTGGAGTCACCACTGGGTGTGGTTCGTCCCGCTGATCGTGCTCCTCGCGCGCACCGGACCGCGCCTCGTGCCGGTCGGGCTCGCGCTGCTGCTGCTCGACTGGCCGGTGACGCTGCCGCCGCGCGACTGGATCTTCCCGCCGCGCACCGGGCTCATCGCGCTCGACGGGCCGGTCGCCGGCAACATCTACGTGCTGCTCGGCCTGGCCGTCGTGGCGGTGACGGGCACCTGGCTGTGGTCAGGTGCGGCCGGCGGCCCGGCGGCGGCGGGCGACCTCGGCGAGCACCACCCCGGCGGCGACGGAGGCGTTGAGCGACTCGACGCCGGCGGCCATCGGGATGGCGACGGTCTGGTCGCAGGCCTCCCGGACCAGCCGGGACAGGCCGCGGCCCTCGGAGCCGACCACCACGACCAGGGGTGAGGTGGCGAGCTCCAGCTCGTCCACCGAGGTGCCGCTGTCCGCGTCCAGCCCGACGATCATCAGGCCCTCGTTGGCCAGCGTGTTCAGCGTCCGGGTCAGGTTCGTGGCCAGCGCGACCGGCAGCCGGGCGGCGGTGCCCGCGCTGGTCCGCCACACCACGGCGGTCACCCCGGCACTGCGCCGCTGCGGCACCAGCACGCCGTTCGCGCCGAACGCGGCCGCGGAGCGGATCACCGCGCCGAGGTTCCGCGGGTCGGTCACCCCGTCCAGCGCCACCAGCAGTGGCGGCTCGGGCGACTCCCGCGCGGCGTCCAGCAGCTCGTCCGGGTGGGCGTACTCGAACGGCGGCACCTGCAGGCCGAGGCCCTGGTGCACGGCCCCCGCGGTGAGCCGGTCCAGCTCGGGGCGGCTGACCTCGAGCACCGAGATGCCGCGGTCGCCGGCGAGCCGCACGGCGTCGGTCACCCGGTCGTCGGTGTCGATGCCGAGCGCCACGTACAGCGCGGTGGCCGGCACCCCGGCGCGCAGGCACTCGACCACCGGGTTGCGCCCGGCGACCAGTTCGGCGCCCGGCTTGTCCTTGCGCTTGCGCTGCTCGGCCTGTTTGGCGGCGGCCGCGGCCCGGCGCGCGGCCGGGTGGCCGGGCCGCCGCTCGGCCCGCGGGGTCGGCCCTTTTCCTTGCAGCGCCTTGGATTTCTGCCCGCCGGAGCCGACGACGGCGCCCTTTTTCGAGCCGGGTTTGCGCACCGCACCCCGGCGCCGGGAGTTTCCAGCCACGTGTCAGCTGTCCTTCAAAGTCCACAATGGACCGTCGGGGGTATCCTCGACGGCGATCCCGCTGGCCAGCAGGCGGTCCCGGATGGCATCGGCCCGGGCGAAGTCCTTCTCCGCGCGGGCCCGCAACCGCTCCGCGAGCAGCTCGTCCACCAGGGTGCTCAGCGCGCGCATCGCTCCGGTGTCCACAGTGGACGCCGTGGCCCACGTCGGGTCCAGCGGATCCAGCCCGAGAACGCCCAGTTGCGCGCGAACCGTGGCGGCCGCGGCCCGGGCCCCGGCCTCGTCACCGGAGTCCAGCGCGATGTTGCCCTGCCGAACTCCGTTGTGCACCACGGCAAGCGCGGCGGGGGTGCCGAGGTCGTCATCGAGCGCCGCGGCGAACTCCGCGCCGACCTCGCCCGGGCCGACCACCCCGGTGCGCTGCGCCGCCTGGCGCACGAACGACTCGATCCGCCGGTACGCGCGCACCGCCTCGTCCAGCGCGGCCTCGGAGTACTCGATGACCGACCGGTAGTGCGGCGCCACCAGGTAGTAGCGCAACTCCTGCGCGCGGACCCGGCTCAGCACCACCGGAATGGACACCACGTTGCCCAGCGACTTGGACATCTTCTCGCCGGCCATGCCGACCAGGCCGTTGTGCATCCAGTACCGGGCGAACGGGTCGCCGGCCGCGCGGGACTGCGCCAGCTCGTTCTCGTGGTGCGGGAAAACCAGGTCCAGCCCGCCGCCGTGGATGTCGAACTCCGCACCGAGATAGGTCAGCGCCATCGCCGAGCACTCCAGGTGCCAGCCCGGGCGGCCCGGACCCCACGGCGTCGGCCAGGACGGCTCGCCGGGCTTGCTGCCCTTCCACAGCGTGAAGTCCCGCGGGTCGCGCTTGCCCTCGGCCTCCGACTCGCCCTGCTGCACCTCGTCGAGTTTCTGCCTGGACAGCGCCCCGTAGTCGGGGTAGGACGCCACCGCGAAGTAGACATCCCCGGCCGCGGCGTAGGCGTGCCCGCGGTCGATCAGCCGGTGCATCAGCTCGACCATCTGCGTGACGTGCCCGGTGGCCCGCGGCGCGATCGTGGCCGGCAGGCAGCCCAGCGCGTCGTAGGCCTCCTCGAACGCGCGCTCGTGCGTGGCCGACCACTGCCACCAGGGTTCGCCGTGCTGGCTCGCCTTGATGAGGATCTTGTCGTCCACGTCGGTGACGTTGCGGACCAGCGTGACGGACAGCCCCGAGGCGCGCAGCCAGCGGCGCAGCACGTCGTAGTTCAGCAGGCTGCGGACGTGCCCGATGTGCGGTGGTCCCTGCGGGGTCGGACCACACACGTAGATCGACGCCGTGCCACTCCGGACGGGACTGAACTCCCGCAGGGTCCTGGTCGCGGTGTCGAAGACGTGCAAGGTCACTCGGAAATGGTACGTGGGCGTCGAATCACGGCAGCACGCGATGTGCTCGAAGAGCGGACAGCAGGGCGCCCGGGCGGGTGGCCGGCGGAATGCGCTCGACAATGGCGAACCGGCAGCCGATCCGCGTGGCTCCGCCGTCAGCGACGTCGCTGTCCCCGATCATCAGGGTGTCCTCGGGAGCGACGCCGATCCGTTCGCAGGCGGCCAGGAAGATCTTCGGATCCGGCTTCATCACGCCCTCGGCGTAGGACAGCAGGTACTCGGCGACCAGCTCGTGCATCCCGTTGCGGCGGAACACATCCCGGATGTCCCAGGGGATGTTGCTGATCACCGCCACCGGGAGGCCCGCGGTGCGCAGGCCGCGCAGTGCGTCGAGAGTGTCCGGATAGGGCAGCCACGACTCGGCGGCCGGCACCCGCTCGTAGATCCCGGTGAGGACCTCGTCGGGCACGCCGGGGGCGGCCGCGCGCAGGGCCGTCAGGTAGACCGTCCGGTGGACGTCCGGGTCGAGGTCGCGGCGCTCCCACGCGTCCCTCAGTTCCTCGGGCAGGTACCCGGAGGATGCCGGCGAGGTCAGCACGTCGATGATCTTCGCCCGGTCCAGCGCCAAGCCGTCGAACCAGCCGGGCGCGGGCTCGAGGTGGAAGAGGGTGCCGGAGAAGTCGAACAGGACGCCGCGAATGCTCACACCAGTCAACCTACGGAAGGCAGCAGCAGTGCGGTGGCGACGGCGGCGAGACCCTCGCCACGGCCGGTGAGCCCGAGGCCGTCGGTGGTCGTGCCGGAGACGGAGACCGGGCCGCCGACGGCGTCGGAGAGCACCTTCTCCGCCTCGTCGCGGCGGGTGCCGATGCGCGGATGATTGCCGATGACCTGCACCGCGGCGTTGCCCACCCGGTAGCCGGTGGTCTCGATCCGGCGGCGCACCTCGGCCAGCAGGTCCACACCGTGCGCACCGGCCCAGCGCGGGTCACCGGTGCCGAACACGGCGCCGACGTCGCCCAGCCCGGCCGCCGACAGCAGCGCGTCGCACAGCGCGTGCGCGGCCACGTCGCCGTCGGAATGCCCGGCGCAGCCGTCGAGGTTTTCCCAGCACAGCCCGGCGATCCAGCACTCCCGCCCGGCCTCGAACGGATGCACGTCCGTGCCGATCCCCACCCTCACGACAACTCCGCCGACGTCAGTCCGACTTGTCGTGGGAAGTACCCGCGACAGGACGCACTTGTCGTGGGAAGTACCCGCGACAAGTCGAGTACCGCGCTCATCCGGGGAACATCGTTTCGGCGAGGGCGAGATCGAACGATGTGGTGATCTTCATCGCGAACGGGTGGCCCGGGATGGTGGTGATCGGGACGCCGAGGCGTTCGACCAGGCCGGCGTCGTCGGTGGTGGAGTCGTCGGGGTAGGTGGCATAGGCGCGGCGCAGCACGTCCGCGGCGAAGCCCTGCGGCGTCTGCACGACGCGCAGCTCGGACCGGTCCGGGGTGCCCACCACCATGCCGGAAGCGTCGACCCGCTTGACCGTGTCCGCCACCGGAAGCACCGGGATCACGGCCGGCGCGCCGGCAGTCACCGCGCTGACCACGTTGTAGATGATCTCGGGCGGGGTGAACGCCCGAGCCGCGTCGTGCACGAGCACGATCGTGGCATCACCAGCGGCATCGAGGGCGAGCCGCACCGACTCCGTCCGGCTGGAACCGCCCGCCACGACCAGAGCCGGAAGCCCGGCCGCCGCCAGCGCATTCCGCGCCGTGTCCACATCGGACACTGGCGCCGCGACGACGACACGCCACACACAACCGGTGGACCCTCGACCGCGCGCGGAAAGCAGGCCACGTACGGCGTGCACCAGCAACGGCACTCCACGAACCGGAACCAACGCCTTGGGCACACTCTCGCCGAGACGTTCACCTCGCCCGGCGGCGGGCACGAGCGCGACCACGCTCATCGTCGAGCCCGGGTCGGGATCCGGTCAGAGGAGCGCTCAGACCACGGCGGTGCCAAGGACCTCGTCGAGGATGACCTCGGCCTTGTCCTCGTCGGTACCTTCGGCCAGGGCCAGTTCGCTGACCAGGATCTGCCTGGCCTTGGCCAGCATCCGCTTCTCGCCAGCGGACAGTCCGCGGTCCTTCTCACGTCGCCACAGGTCGCGTACTACCTCGGCCACCTTGTTCACGTCGCCGGAGGCGAGCTTCTCGAGGTTGGCCTTGTAGCGGCGTGACCAGTTCGTCGGCTCCTCGGTGTGGGGAGCCCGCAGGACATCGAAGACGCGGTTGAGACCCTCCTGGCCCACGACGTCGCGCACGCCGACGATCTCGGCGTTGTCAGCGGGGACGCGAACCGTGAGATCACCTTGCGCTACCTTGAGGACGAGGTACTTCTTCTCCTCGCCCTTGATCACGCGGGTCTCGATTGCTTCGATGAGTGCGGCACCGTGGTGCGGGTAGACGACGGTCTCTCCGACCTTGAAAACCATGTGTCCTCTGCCCCTTTCGCTACGTCCATCTTAACACGTGCTGGAGGCTCGCTGAAACCGACCCGCGGCGGGTAACCGCAGGTCAACCCGGGCGCGAACGGAGCAACGAGGGGTTGACAAACCCCCGGCGCACGTGCATCCGTCTGTCTGGTAAATGTGATTCCGGCCGGCTGTGATCATCTTTGAAGATCCATAGCGGATCCCGGATGGCCGCCACCGGTGACCTTGTGCCAGCCACGGACCGGCTCCCGGCTACCCTTCCGCCCGTGGATGGCCGCAGCGCTGAGGAAGGGAACCCGACCGTGAGCCGTGCCCCGCAGGAGCCGATCCGTCGCCGGCGTCTCGTTCCGGGGCTCGCCGGTCTCGTCGCGGCACTCGTGGTGGCCGGGTGCAGTGCGGGCCAGAACGTGCAGACCGAGGTCGAGCCCGCGGTGAACGGCAACTTCGGCCAGGCCGGGCCGGTCCTGATCCGGGACGCGCAGTTCGCCTACCCGCCGGACGGCACCTTCCCGGCCGGCGGCAGCGCCCCGCTGATCGTCACCATCGTCAACACCGGCTCCGGCGACGACGAGCTGGTGGAGGTGAGCAGCCCGGTGGCCGGGGACGTGGAGATCACCGGCGACCGCAACCTGCCGGCCCGCCGGGCCATCCAGGTCGGCACGCCCGGCCGGACCGCCGCGCCGCCGTCCGCTCCGGCCGTGACCACCACGACCCGGCCGGGCTCCTCGTCCGCGGTGCCCACCTCCGGGTCCAGCAGCGCTCCGGCACCGACCACGACCAGCCTGCGGCCGGACGACATCGGCAAGGCCACGATCGTCCTCAATGGACTCAGCGGCCCGCTCGCGTCGGGCCGGACCTACCCGGTGACGTTCGTGTTCCGCAAGGCCGGCTCGGTCACCGTGGAGCTGCCGATCGCCAATCCCACCACTCCACGGCCGAAGGCGACCGGCGAGCGGTCTGCCGGCTAGACGAGTGGCGATGCCCTGAAGGCCGCCTTCGGGACGTTCGGTGCCAATGCTGGGGACTTGAGGGCGCAGTTGGCGCTCGCCTGACCACGTCCGCACGCCACCGGGTCAGGGGGCCAGGGCCGATTCAAGATCGTTTAAGCAGTGGCTCAGGACGTACTACCCAAGGCCGATGGTGTGCCGGTGGTGCGGGACCTCGGCGATACCTCAGTGTCCACTGTGGAGTGAGTGCGACGAAGGGGGCCTTCGTCACGCTCACCGTGACCAAGGCCCCCTTCATCGCACGACAGCGGAGCCACTGGAATACCTGGCCGACCAGTGCACCGAGGCCCACACTCACATCAAGGGCTCTGACGTTCAACGCCCCGAACGCGGCCTTCGAGGCATCTAGGCCAGGCCTGTCGGCTGATCACGCGCGTCGCCCACGGTTTTGTCGGGGCGCGGCCGTAGCGTGCGGGCCGTGGCGAAGAACGCGCATCCCCGGTACCGCTGCGGCGAGTGCGGGCACACGGAGGCCAAGTGGGTGGGCCGGTGCCCGGAATGCCAGGCGTGGGGCACGCTCGAGGAGGCCGGCGTGCCGCGGGCGGCGCTAGCCAGGATCACCGCGGGCCCGGTCGGCACGCCTGCGCGGCCGATCGCCGAGGTGGACGTGGAGACGGCCCGGGCCCGGCGCACCGGGGTGCCCGAGCTGGACCGGGTGCTCGGCGGCGGCATGGTGCCCGGCGCGGTGGTGCTGCTGGCCGGCGAGCCCGGCGTCGGCAAGTCGACGCTGCTGCTCGAGGTGGCGTTCCGCTGGGCGGCGCGGGACGGCGCGGGCGGGCCGTCGCTGTACGTCACCGGTGAGGAGTCGGCCGGGCAGGTGCGGCTGCGGGCCGAGCGCACCGGCAACGTGCACGAGGCGATGTTCCTGGCCGCGGAGAGCGACCTCGCGGCCGTGCTCGGGCACATCGACGCCGTCCAGCCCGGGCTGCTGGTGATCGACTCGGTGCAGACGCTGGCCTCCGCCGAGGTGGACGGCACGCAGGGCGGCGTCACCCAGGTCCGGGCCGTGACCGCGGCGCTGGTGGCGCTGGCCAAGGAGCGCGGGCTGCCGGTGGTGCTGGTCGGGCACGTCACCAAGGACGGTTCGATCGCCGGGCCGCGGGTGCTCGAGCACCTGGTGGACGTGGTGCTGCAGTTCGAGGGCGACCGGCACTCGGCGCTGCGGATGGTGCGTGGCGTCAAGAACCGGTTCGGGCCGGCGGACGAGGTCGGCTGCTTCGAGCTGGTGGACGACGGCATCGTCGGGGTGCCGGACCCGTCGGGGCTGTTCCTCAACCGGCGCGAGACCGGCGTGCCCGGCACCGCGATCACCGTTGCGGTGGAAGGAAAGCGGCCACTGGTGGGGGAGGTTCAGGCGCTGGTGGCGGGCTCCGTGCTCGGCACCCCGCGGCGCGCGGTGAGCGGGCTGGACTCCGCGCGGGTGGCCATGGTGCTGGCCGTGCTGCAGCGGCGCGGCAAGATCCGGCTCGCCGACGCGGACGTGTTCGCCGCGACGGTCGGCGGCATGCGGATCGTCGAGCCCGCCGCCGACCTCGCCATCGCGCTGGCGATCGCCTCCGCGGCCCAGGAGTTCGTGCTGCCGCCGAACCTCGTGGTGCTCGGCGAGGTGGGGTTGGCCGGCGAGGTCCGGCGGGTGAGCGGGGTGCGCACCCGGCTCGCCGAGGCCGCCCGCCTCGGCTTCACCCGGGCGCTCGTCCCGCCGGACGCCGGCAAGCTCCCGGACGGGATCACTGCCCACGTCGTTCCCGACCTGGGCAGTGCCCTCTCCCTGTGCCTGGATACGGTCTTCTAGGGACGCTGGCCCAGCGCGTGCACGACGGCATGGTTGCTGACCGAGCTCCAGATCGCCTGCCCGGGTGGCACACCGTGGACCGGCGCGGTGGCGACGTCCTGGTACATGATCGGCCGCGCGGTGGCCGGGTCGGGCACCAACTCGGTGCGTGACTGGCCGCCCCGGAGCTGCCAGCTCACGATGACCGCCGGCCGGCCGTCGGCGAACCGGACGGTGATTCCGGGGAGGAGGCCGAGCGTGCGCAGCACCGCCGCCCGCAGGTCCGCCGGCACGGTGGTGGACGGGTCGGCGAGCAGCGTGAAGACGATGTCCGCCGCGCGGGCCGCGGGGGTCAGGTCGGGGCGTTTCGGTGCGCCGGCCGGTGGGGTGGCGTTGACCTCGGCGCGGAGCTTCTCGTACAGCACCGCGGGGTCGCGGGACAGGGCCGCGACGTTGTTGGGCGACGGCGACCAGGCCGAGTCGTCCGGCACCTCGTAGGTGTTGCCCTCGAACTTCCCGCCGTTCACCCGCTGCTCGTCGCGGCCGCCCTTGACGTCTCCAGTGGCTGTCCGCTTGAGCAGCCACGGGGCGTTGCGGTCGCGCGGAACCCAGTACTCGTAGGTCAGGGCCCCGTCTGGGCAGAGGTCGGACGGCGGGGACGTGGTGGCGTTCTTGATGTACAGCACCTCGCCGGGTTTCAGCGTGACGTCGGACGCCTTCGCGGCGAGGTTTCCGGCCGGGTTCAGCGGCCGGGCCGGCTTGGCCGGCAACGGACCGTCCGGCAGGTAGGTCTCCGCCTCCGGTGCCGGCGTGGTCGGTGTGCTCGCCACCAGCCAGGGCGTGGGTGGGCTGCGGCGTCGGGGGCTCGGCGGCAGGGCGACGACCACGGGTTCGGGTGCCACGGCTCCGGCGCCGGCCACCGGTGTTTCGCCGATCATCGTGTGCAGGCGGGCGCGGCCGGCCGCGAACGACCTCGACGGGCTGCAGGCCGGCCCAGGCGACGAGGAGCAGCACGTCGCGCTCCTCGGCACGCAGCCCGGCCAGCGCCTCGGCGAGCCGCTGAGCCTGCGCATCCGCGTCGACCCGGCGGGCGGCCACGGTGTCCGGACCGTCGGTGTCGGTGCGCCGGCGGCCGCCGTCCCGGGCCAGCGCGTGCCAGGCCCGGGCTTCCGCGCGGGCGTGCCGGCGCAGCAGGTTCGTCGCGATGCCGAACAGCCAGGCCCGGGCGCTGCCGAGGTCGGGGCGGTAGCGGTGGCGCTGCTGCCAGGCGGTCAGGAACGTCTCGGCCACCAGGTCGTCGGCGGTGGCCGGGTCGAGGCGCCGGGCCAGGTACCGGTGCAGGTCCTCGGCGTGGTCGTCGTAGAGCCGGGTAAGCGCGGCGCCACCATCCCGACCGGAGAGATCGGGATGGTGGCCGCCGTTCACGCTCGCCATCGTCACACCGGTACTTGCCCGGTTCGCGCCGAACCGTTCCGGCATCAGGTTCGCCGACCGGTCGCGTCGGCACCGGCGCGGCATGTTAGTTGATAAGTTCAATTAGGCGTTCGTCAGATGTATCAACATTGGGTAGGTGGAATGGCCGGTCGGGGAGAGCGCCACTCCACCGCGCTCGAAGGCGACACGCTGGTGCCACGTGAGGTGCAAATCCTTCTCGACCAGGGGCTGGCCGCAAGGCCGTGAGGTACGGCGGGTCGCTGGTGTGTCACCGGGTTGCCGCTTGCCGTCCGGCGTGTCCCAAACAACTTGATCATTTCGCTGATCACGGTGCGATGGCGTGGTACGGCCTGGTCAGGGACGAACGAACCACTCGGTTCCGGTGCTGGGGGACCATGATCGGTGTTTGGGATGTTCACGCTCATATCCGAGCGTGAACATCCCATGCCAGCGATCATGACCGCTTGTCGGCGTGTTGATGATCTGCAGGCCCTGACTGAACGGCCTTGGGCTAGCTGTCGGAGCGAAGCCGCTCAAGGAGTACAACGAAGCGCGCGGGTACGCCGAGTTGCCTCGCCGCGCTGCGGCAAGCCGCACAGCGCGTGAGGTTGGAGGCAGTCCAGGGCCCGGACGGCGTGTGGCGAAGCTCCCGCAAGGCCGTCGCGGTATACCGCCGAAACCAGACACCAGCGCAACGTCATCCCGCGAAAGATCGTCACGCTCCGCCGGAGAGGAGTTGGGCGCAGCGGATGAGGCCGAGGTGGGAGTAGGCCTGGGGGTGGTTGCCGAGGGAGCGTTCGGCGATGGGGTCGTACTCCTCGGGGAGGAGGCCGGTGGGGCCGGCGGCGTCGACGATCTGGGCGAACAGGTCCTCGGCTTCGGCGCGGCGGCCGGTGAGCAGGTAGGCCTCGATCATCCAGGCGGCGCAGAGGTGGAAACCGCCCTCGTTGCCGGGCAGGCCGTCGTCGCGGTGGTAGCGGTAGACGGTGGAGCCGCTGCGGAGCTCCGCCTCGATGGCGGTGACCGTGGACTGGAACCGGTCGTCGGTGGGGTCGATGAGGCCGACCATGCCGATCAGCAGGGTGGCGGCGTCGAGGTCGTCGCCGTCGTAGGCCGTGGTGAACGAGCGGACCTCCTTGTTCCAGCCGCGGCTGAGCACGTCGTCGGCGATGCCCTCGCGGAGGGCCGGCCAGGTGGGGTTCATCGGGCGGCCATGGGTGTCGGCGAGCTTGATGGCCCGGTCGATGGTCAGCCAGCACATGACCTTGGAGTACACGTGGTGCCGGGGGCGGTGGCGCTCCTCCCAGATGCCGTGGTCGGGCTCCTGCCAGCGCCGGGTCACCGCCTCGGCCATGGCGCCGACCATGCGCCAGTCGTCGTCGGTGAGCTTGCCGCGCACCTCCGACAGCGCCGCCACGAGATCCACCACCGGACCGAACACGTCCAGCTGCACCTGCTGGTTGGCCAGGTTGCCGACGCGCACCGGGCGGGAGCCGGCATACCCGGGCAGGGTGTCGACGACGGCCTCGACCGGCAGCGTGGTGCCGGCGATGGTGTACAGCGGGTGCAGGAACTCCGGGCCCGGCAGCGTCGCGAGCACGCCGTGCAGCCAGCCGAGGAACGCCTCGGCCTCGGCGGTGGACCCCAGTGACACCAACGCCCTCGCCGTCATCGAGGCGTCCCGCAGCCAGCAGTACCGGTAGTCCCAGTTGCGGATGCCACCGATCTCCTCGGGCAGTGACGTGGTGGCCGCGGCCATGACCGCGCCGGTCTCGCCGTGGCAGAGCCCGCGCAGGGTCAGCGCGGAGCGCGCCACCAGGTCCCGCTCGACCGCCGGCAGCTCCAGCGTCGCCAGCCACTCCGACCAGAACGCCGCCGCCCGCCCGCGCCGCTCCAGCTCCGGCACCTCGTGCGGGTCGAGATCGTTGGTGCCGCAGCGAAGTTCCAGCACCACCGGCTGCTCGGCGGTCGGCCGGACCACGGCCCGCGCGGAGTCGTGCATGCCGTCCGAGGTGATCTCCCACCGGATGCCGGGCGCGCGCAGCACGACCGGGTCGGAGGTGCCCAGCACCCGCAGGCCGTCGTCGGAGGCGATCAGCCGGACCTGCACCTGGCCGAACTCCGGCCGCGGCGCGAACTCCACGACCGCCGGCGAGCTCCCGGAGATCACCCGCACCAGGTCGGTGCGGTGCCGGGTGGCGTAGTGGTCGAGGTAGTCCGTGACCAGCAGCCCCGACCAGCGGGTCTCCACGGTCATCGTGCCCGGCAGGTAACGCTGGCCCAGCGGCAGCCCGCCGCGCTCCGGTGTGATCGAGAAGTGCCCGGCGGCCGGCCCGCCCAGCAGGTCGGCGAACACCGCGGCGGAGTCCGGTTCCGGGTGGCAGAGCCAGGTGAGCCGGGCGTCCGGGGTGAGCAGGGCGACCGAGCGCTCGTTGGCCATCATGGTCAGCCGCTCGATCGGCGGCGCCTGCCCGCCGTAGAGCCAGTTCCGCCGCTCCTCGAGCAGGAACGCCAGCACCGTGGCCACCGCGGTGGTGTCCGGGATGCGGAACGCGGCCAGCGACTCGCCCTCACCCACCTTGACCCCGAGGTCCGGGCCGGACAGCCGGGCGAACGCCTTCTCGTCGGTCACGTCGTCGCCGAGGAACATCGCCGCGGTGGCGCCGACCTGGTGCCGCAGCACGTCCAGCGCGCGGCCCTTGTCGGTCTGCACCACGGCGAGCTCGATCACCGCCTTGCCCTCGGTCACCTGCACGCCGTCCCACCTGCAGGGTCCACTTCGGACAGACGCGTACACCGCGGCGGCGACGTCCGGGTCGGCCCGCCGGGTGTGCACCGCGATGCTGGCCGGCTTGACCTCCAGGTGCACGCCGGGCGCGTCGCCGGTCAGCCGCTCCAGCTCGTTCTCCAGCCGGACGTGCAGATCGCGCGCCCGGTCGTCCAGCGCGTGCACGAACCCGATGTCGAACTCCGAGCCGTGGCTGCCGACCAGGTGCACCTCGGCGGGCAGCCGGGACAGCGCCGCCAGGTCGCGCAGCGCCCGCCCGGAGATCACCGCGGTGGTGGTCTCGTGCAGGCCGGCGAGCGAGCGCAGCGCCCCGACCGACTCGGCCGAGGGCCGGGCCTGTTCCGGGTCCTCGACGATCGGTGCCAGGGTCCCGTCGTAGTCGCACGCGACCAGCAGCCGGGGGGTGCGGGCGAGTTGCACGATCGCGCGCCGCAGTTCAGGAGTAAGGGCCTCCGCGGTCAACACCGTCTCCCTTGACGATCAGGGCTGGGGTTGCTCTGGACCGAGGGCGTCGAGGAAAGACCGGGCCCACCGGTCGACGTCATGGGTGAGCACCTGACGTCGTAGCGCGCGCATTCTACGGCGCCCCTCCGCGGGATCCACCGACAGGGCGGCTTCCATCGCGTTCTTGACCCCGTCCAGGTCATGCGGGTTCACCAGGAACGCGCTGGTCAGCTCCGCCGCCGCGCCGGCGAACTCGCTCAGCACCAGGGTGCCGCCGAGGTCGTGCCGGCAGGCCACGTACTCCTTGCAGACCAGGTTCATCCCGTCGCGCAGCGGCGTGACCAGCATGACGTCCGCGGCCGAGAAGAACGCGGCCAGCTCGCGGCGGTCCACCGACTGGTGCAGGTAGTGCACGACCGGATGACCCACCCTCGCGAACTCGCCGTTGATCCGGCTCACCATTCGTTCAATATCGCTGCGCATCTTCTGGTAATGCTCAACGCGCTCTCGACTCGGCGTAGCGAGCTGGACTATGACCACGTCAGTGGGGTCGACCCGGCCTTCGGTCAGCAGCTCCTGCAGCGCGTAGAGGCGGATGTCGATGCCCTTGGTGTAGTCCAGCCGGTCCACCCCGAGGATGACCTTCTTGGGGTGCCCGAGGTCCGAGCGGATCTGCTGGCAGCGCTGGATGACGTCGCGGCTGCGGGCCATCGCGTCCAGGTTCGCCGAGTCGATGGAGATCGGGAACGCGCCGACCCGCACCGGGCGGTCGCCGACCTGCACGATGCCGGGCCGGGTGCGCACCCCGACCGTGCCGCGGCTGGGATCCAGGCCGAGCAGGCGTCTGGCCAGCCACAGGTAGTTCTGCGCGCCGCCGGGCCGGTGGAAACCGACCAGGTCGGCGCCGAGCAGGCCGCGGATGATCTCGGCGCGCCAGGGCAGCTGCATGAACAGCTCGGTCGGCGGGAACGGGATGTGCAGGAAGAAGCCGATGTGCAGGTCCGGCCGCTGCTCGCGGAGCATCGCCGGGACGAGTTGCAGCTGGTAGTCCTGGATCCAGACGATGGCGTCCGGCGCGGCGACCTTCGCGGTGGCGTCGGCGAACCGGTGGTTCACCCGGACGTAGGCCTCCCACCACCCCCGGTCGAACACCGGTGGGGCGACCACATCGTGGTACAGCGGCCAGAGCGTGGCGTTCGAGAAACCCTCGTAGTAGTCGCGCATGTCGGCCGCGGTCAGCGACACCGGGTGCAGCCAGATTCCCCCGTCCTCGAACGGATCCACCTCCGCGTCGGCCACCCCGGGCCAGCCGACCCAGGCGCCGCTGTTGTTGCGCAGGAACGGAACCAGCGCGGCGACCAGCCCGCCCGGGCTGTGCTTCCAGCGTTTCGTGCCGTCCGGGAGCTGTTCGAGGTCGACCGGCAGCCGGTTGGCGACAACGACGAAGTCAGCCCCGGCGCTGCCGAAGGGGGTCTCGCTCACGATTTTGTCGTGCCTCCTCCATTGGCCCGCATCCGAGGCTAGTCATACGGCGGAGGAAATGCCGCCCCACACAAGGAGGTTCACGCAGTGTTGACCATCACGGCAAGATGGCACGGGGGTTTCCTCACACGGACGGGAGTTTGCGCAGATGCACAGAATTGCTCGGATGGTCACCCTGCCGGTGGCGGCGCTCGCCGCGGTCGCACTGGCCGTGCCGGCGGCGGCCTCGGCGGACCAGGTGATCCTGCTGCCCGGGGCCAGCGGCGCGGAGGGCATCGCCGCCGGCGTCGGTACCACGTTCTTCGCCGGGGACCTGTTCCGCGGCGACATCTTCCGCGGTGACATCAGACGGGGCACGGCGGAACTGCTCATCGACGCGCCGGACGGCCGGATGGCCGTCGGCATGATCGCCGACACCCGGCACGACCTGCTGTTCGTGGCGGGCGGTCCGGGCAAGGCCTACGTCTACGACACCCGCACCCGGGCCACCGTGGCCAGCTACGACCTCGCCGACCCGGCCACGTCGTTCGTCAACGACGTCACGCTCACCCCGTTCGGCGCCTGGTTCACCGATTCGACGCGGCCGGTGCTGTACTTCGTGCCGCTGGTGCACGGCCGGCCGGGGCCGTTCCGCACCCTGGCGCTGTCCGGTCCGGCGGCGGACACCAGCGGGGCGTTCAACCTCAACGGGATCCGTTCCACGCCGTCCGGGCACACGTTGATCGTCGGGCACTCCACGCTGGGGAAGGTGATCACGGTCGACCCGCGCACCGGTGCCAGCGCGCTGATCGCCGGGGTGGACGTGCCGAACGTGGACGGGCTGGTGCTCGACGGGCGGCGGCTCTGGGTGGTGCAGAACAGCCTGAACAAGATCAGCGAGTGGCGGCTGTCCGGTGACCTGTCCAGCGGGACGCTCACCGAGGAGATCACCAGCACCGAGTACCACGTGCCGACCACGGCCGCGCTGTTCGGGCACCGGCTGGCCGCGGTGAACGCGCACTTCGACACCGGGTTCCCGCCCACCTCGCCGACCTACGAGGTGATCGTCACCCATTCCTGAGCCCGGGTTCGTGCCGGGCTGGGGCTTCGGCCGTCAGCCCGGCGCGTCCAGCCAGGTGCGGACCGCGTCCAGGCTGTCCTGCCAGTTGCGGCCGATCGCCTCGTGGACACCGTCGAGGTCGTGGTGGGCGAGCGCGTCCAGGATGGCGGCGTGCCGGCTCCCGGCGACGTGCTCCCATTCTTGGCCGGCGCGGCGCATGAACTCGATCTCGTAGCGGGACAGGGTGACCCGCAGGCGCGTGATCAGGGCGCGGAGGCTGGCGTTCGGGCAGCCCTCGATCAGCTTTTCGTGGAACGTGGTGTCCATGCGCCAGCGGGTGACCGGGTCCTCGGCGAGGGTGAGCTCGGCGTCGATTTCGCGCAGTTCCCGCAGGTTGACCGACTTGGCGGCGATGCGGACGGCGAGGGACTCGAGCGTGGCCAGAATGGGGAAGAGCTCGGCGGCCTCGGTGGTGCTGAGCTCGCGGACGGTGAACCCCTTGGCGGGCGTGGACTGGAGCACGCCCTCGGCCTCAAGCTGCAAAAGCGCTTCCCGGACGGGGGTTCTGGACACGCCCAGCGTCTTGCTCAACCCCGCTTCGGTGAGCGTCTGCCCAGGTTCGAGCTCGCCGCTCGTCATCAACCGCACGACGCGCCGGTAAACCGCCGCGCGAAGTGGCTCAGGCCGAGCAATGACCTGCTCGTTCGTATCCATAACGCACAACGTATACGATCGACACGCCCGACCGCTCATCGCCGTGTTGGCGTCGGACGTCGCTGTGTTGGCGTCTGGCGTAGGTGTGTTGGCTGGTGACGACGACGGGGACACGAGCTGACGGCGATCCCGCCGCGCATTGGGCCAACTCGGCGACGCCACGAGCCAATACAGCGATGCCAGGGGCCAATATGGCGACGTCAGAGGCCAACACGCCGAAGATCACGAAGTGCGGCTAGAACTTGCGCTCCCGCAAGAAGCCGATCTTGGTAGCCACCGCGCGAGGCAGGTCGACGTCAAGGATCTCGGCCAGGAGCATCGTGCAGACCATCACGTCGGCCAGTTCGCCGGCCAGGCTTTCCTCGGTAAACTGAGCGATCTTGTCCGTGCGGCAGTACTTGATGGCACCCAGCACCTCGGCCTGCAGCTCGCCGACCTCCTCACCGAGTTTCGCCGTTTGCGCCAGCGCGAACAGGTCGCGGTCGCCGGTCATGTCGAGGCCGAAGTTCGCCGCCAGCCGCTTGGCTTGCTGGCTCGCCCAGCTGGCGGCTTCGCGCAGGCTGATGTCGCTGAACTCCTGGTCGACCCGCGTCACTGGATGGTCCTCCGAAACGCCTTGCCGGTTGTCCGCTCGTCCGGGCGCCGCACGGTAGCGCGCCAGCCTTGTGGATCGGTATGTGGACGACACGCCGGAGGGCTGTGCACTACCGCGCCGGCGATTGCCGTGTGCTGTGGATGAAACCTTGGTGTGACGGCGAATCCGCATTTCGACCCCTGTGCACGACGCGCCGTCGGGTGTGGACGCCACGCCGGGGACGGAAATGCCCGGCCGGGTGACGGAGTCTGGCGAGTACGGATGTTGGGCTCGCTCACCAACGTGACGGACCGTGACCGCGTCGGACGTGCTCACGATGCCGTAAGTGGGTTTCGTATACGATGTCAGCATGGATGCACATCGTATACAATCTGCAGAAGTGGATCTGTCGCTGGCGCGGATCGAGCGAGCAGCTGGCGTGATCGACCCGGTGTTCGTGAACAGTCCGCAGTATGTGGACGAGCAGTTGTGTGGGGCGCTGGGCCGGCGGGTCGTGGTGAAGGTGGAGACGGCGAACCCGTTGCGGAGTTTCAAGGGTCGGGGCACCGGGTTCCGGATCGGCGAGCTGACGGACGCCCGGCAGGTGGTGTGCGTGTCGACGGGCAACTTCGGCCAGGGGGTTGCCTATGCGGCTCGGGCGCGGGGGATGGCGGCCGACGTGTTCACCCCGGCCGGGGTCAGTCCGACCAAATTGGACCGAATTCGATCCCTTGGCGCCACGGTGATCGAGGCCGGCGCCGACGTCACCGAGGCCAGGCAGGCGGCCCTCGCCCACGTGGCCGGGGATGCCGGCCGGGTGTACATCGAGGACGGTCTGGATCCGGAGGTGGCCGAGGGCGCCGGCACGATCGGCGTCGAGCTGCTCCGCGCGCACCGCCCCGACACGATCGTGATCCCGGTCGGCGACGGCGCGCTGATCACCGGCGTCGCCCGCTGGGTCAAGGAGCACGCCCCGGAAACCCGCATCGTCGGCGTCTGCGCCACCGGAGCCCCCAGCATGCTGCACAGCTGGCGCGCCGGCCGCCCGCAACCCACCGCCCGCGCCGACACCATCGCCGAGGGCATCAACGTCAACGATCCGATCGCCGCGTCCGTGACCCGCATGCACCGCCTGGTCGACGACATCGTCCTGGTCGACGACGAGGCCATGCTCGCCGCCATGCGCCTGGCCGCCACCACTCTCGGCCTCCTCCTGGAGCCCGCCGGCGCCGCGGGCCTCGCCGCCATCGCCACCCACGGCCTGCCCGGCGACCTCCTCGCCACCATTCTCACCGGCGGCAACCTCCGCGCCGACCACCTCCGCGCCCTGCTCACCCCCACTCCCGCCTACGATTGACCCCGCGGGCACCCGCCCCGCCGGTGTAGCTCAATTGGCAGAGCAGTCGCCTTGTAAGCGACAGGTTCCGGGTTCGAGTCCCGCCACCGGCTCCACGGCCAGGCGACGTTCAGTGGCCGAGGATCTTGTACAGCAGGGCCGTGATCGCGAGCCCCGCGCCGAAGCCGGCCAGCGGTCCGCCGAGGAAGCCGACGACGGCTCCCGTTCCGAGCGCGCCGAGGAGGATGACTCCCCACCGGAGCGGCAGCCGGTCGTCGTCGTTGCCGTCGGTACTGCTAGTCAATGTCTACTCCTCAGTCCGTGCGGGAGATCGTCAGACCGCCCGCCTCCTCGGCGGCGATCCGGCTGAGTTGGAACATCTTTTCCGCGTCGTCGTGGGACCCTTTATGCAGGTAGACCCGGCCCATCCGGTCGAGGATGTCGGCTATGAGCTGGTTGTCGTCCGCGGCCTTGGCCAGTTCCAGCGCCCGCCCGAAGTGGTTGCGCGCGGAGTCGACCAGCCCGATCTCAAACGAAGTCCAACCGGCCAGGTTGTGTAGGTCCGCCATAGCGGCCTGGAGTGACTTCCGCACGTGATCCGGTGCCGACGCCCCCATCATCTGCCCTGCCCAGGAAAGCTGGGCGACCACCGCGTCGCGGCAGAACCCGCCGCCGTACTGGTAGTCGAGTGAACGAAGTGCGCGCGTCGCGGCCACGACCTGGCGGACATCGGTCATCCCGATCCGTTCCGGCACGGGCGTCAGCACCGGGTTGGACACCCATGATCCCGGGCCTGCGTCGTCGAGCACATGCGCGCCGACCGCAACCGCGGCAGCATGCGCCAAGAGTTTCCGACGTTTCACCTTGTCCTCGTCCGTTCTGGCGACGCGGACGGCCCTGACTTCGTCGTATGCGAGGCCCATGTATCCCCTTGGGACACCCAGGCCGTCAGCGATCCGCGCCAGCACGTCATAGGCCATGACCTGCCGGCCCTTCAAGATCTCCGACACTTCGGACTGCGACTGACCCGTCATCGCCGCGATCTGGCGCTGGGACACACCAGTGCGACGCAACAACCGGTAAACGGTGCTGACCTCCCGCGCCGCCAGAGCATGGCGCATCTCAGGCGACTCCCATCGCTGCAGCGGTATCCGCGAGTCAACCAGGCTTGGGGCCGGTGTCGCTCCGAGCGTGGGCGCGCCCGGGGCAGTGTGGAGTGCGCGCCAAGCCGTCCATGGCTCGCCGGGTGGGTCCGGAGGCTGATCCGCGTGCGCCAGGACGATGTGATGCGCGTCTCCGACGGTCGACACGTCGACAGCGATATCGGGTATCGCACAACTGGACTGACCGAGTACGGCAGCGACGACGTTTCCATCGGGGCCACCGAACCATTCGATATGGGTGCGGCTCTTCTGGAGGGGTGTTGGGGTAGTGCGTGACCAGGGAGTTTGTCGACCTGGATGAT
>NZ_DASYTH010000086.1:0-7598 GCF_036002505.1 Actinophytocola sp.
TGAAGAAGATGTAGGCCAGGTACACGCCGAACGGGTAGAACGAGTACGGCAGGATGACCGACCACATCGAGCCGATCAGGCCGACCGCGTTGACCTCAAGGAAGAGCGGTACCACCAAGGTGGCGTTGGGCATGAGCATCACCACCAGGGTGACCACAAGCAGGGTGCGCCGGCCGCGGAACTCGGTCATCGCCAGCGCGTAGCCGGCCGGAATCGCCACCGCCAGGGTGATCACCAGCGCGAGGAACGCGTAGAGCGCGGAGTTGCGCAGCCACAGGAAGATCACGTCGTCCTGGAACGAAGTCAGCGCGTCCCAGTTGGACCGCAGCGCCGACCAGGAGCCGAAGGAGAGCGGGTGGCCGTGCACGAGCTGGTCGTCGGTCTTGGTGGCGGCCAGCGCCAGCCAGAGCACCGGGAGCACGAAGAACACCAGGAACAGCCCGAGAATGAGGGCGGGCAGCGGGTTGGGCAGCCCGCGACGCGGCCGGACCGACCGGGAGGCCACCGGTCGCGGTGTGATGCGTGCCGGGAACGCCGGCCTCTCCCGGGTGTCAGTCGGCATCGAAGAAACCCGATCTGGCGACGAACACTCCGGCGGCCACGAGCCCGACCACGAGCAGCTCGACCGAGACGGCGGCGGCGGTGTTGACGTTGTTGTGCTGGAAGGCGAAGTCGTAGGAGAGCTGGTTGAGCGAGTAGTCCCGGCCGGCGACCCCGACGCTGGCCAGCGTCAGCAGCTGCGGCTCGACGAACAGCTGGGTGCCGCCGGCGAACGCGAGGATCACCATGTAGACGATCCACTTGCGCAGCAAGGGAATCTGGATGCGCCGGGCGGTCTGCCAGGCGCCCGCGCCGTCGATCCGGGCGGCCTCGATGAGATCCGGTGAGATGTTGTTCAGCGCCCCGTACATCACCACGATCCAGCCGCCCGCGCCGGTCCAGAACGCGATCAGGGTGAACAGGACCGGCAGGTGCCCGGGCGCGACGACCTGACCGAACGTGTCGAAACCGAAGGCGCGCAACAGAAAACTCGCCGGGCTCACCGCCGGGTCCAGCATGAACAGCCAGACCATGACGCTCGCCGCCCCGGCCAGGGCCCCGGGAATGTAGTAGAGGAAACGCAGGGACCGGCTGACCGGGCGGGCCGTCACCCGGTGCAGCAGCAGCGCGAGCCCCACCACGAACACCACCAGCGCGGCCAACCAGAACACCAGGTACAGCGCGACATGCTCGACCGCCGCGACGAACCGGAAATCGCTTGCCGCGGCGGTGAAGTTCGCCAGGCCGACGAACCTGTTGCCGGCATCGGTGAACGCGAAGTAGACCGCGTACGCCGTCGGTATCACGCCGAAGGCGATCAGCAGCACCACGTAGGCGGCGACGAAAGCGTGACCGGCCCGGCCCGGCCAGCGCACCCGCCAGCTGGTCATTGCTCGCTGACCTGGTACCCGTTGGACTTCGCGTAGTTCACGACCGCCTTCTGCCAGTCCGGCAGCATCGACACGATCGCCTTACCCGCGTTCAGCCCCGGGGTGATCGTCGCTGCCCAGATCGCCTCCTGGCTGAACTGCCCGTAGCCCCAGCCCGGCCACACCTGGCCGGCCGCGGCCTGCAGGGGTCCGGCGATGTCGTTCAGGTAGTACCCGGAGGAGTTCTGCTTGGACAGCCAGGTCGTGGCCGCCTTCGCGAACGCCGGATACCCCGGGGCGACCTTGCCCTGGTAGTCGTCGGAGGTTGTCACCCAGGTCAGGAAGTCGGTGGCGGCCTTGAGGTTCTTGCTGTGCGCGGACAGCAGCCAGGTGCCGCCGCCCACGTTGCCGACCGAGGGTTTGTCGTCGCCGGACCACTGCGGCATCGGGGCGACCGCGATCTGGCCGGCGGGAACCTTGAACGTGTCCTGGAACAGCGCGCCGCCGAACCACGCCGGACCGGGCATCATCAGGATCTTGTCGGCCAGGTTCTTGCCGAAGTCCGAGCTGAACACGCTGCTGAGGGACAGGGTGTGGTTCTTGATCAGCTTGTCCAGCAGCGCCGCCATGCGGGTGCAGTTCGGACCGGTGGTGTTCACCGTGAGTGCCTTGGGGCCGGTGATCTGGTTGGCGCCGCATTTGCCGGCCCACAGGTAGATCTCCGGGGTGAACGTGTCGCCCGCGGAGCCGACCAGGTAGCCGGGGTGCTCGGCGGCGACCTTCTCGCCGAGGGTCTGGAACTCCTCCCAGGTCTTGGGGACCTGGTAGTTCCACTGCTTCAGCAGTGCGGCGTTGTACCAGAGCACGGTCTGGGACAGGTCGTTGCGCAGACAATGGAGCGTGCCGTTCACCGTGCACGGGTCGTTGGCGCCGGTCGCCCAACCGTCCAGCACGGACTGAGGGATCTGGCCCTTGTTGAGCGGGGCGGTGAAGCCGGCGTCCACCGCCCAGGTGGTCTCGTTGTTCTGCGAGCTGAAGACCACGTCCGGCCAGCCCTCACGGGTCCGGTTGAACAGGCCCACCTTGGTCTGCAGGTAGTTCGAGCCGTTGGCGTCGCCGTCGTAGCTGACGATGTTCATGGACACCGACGGGTTCTGCTTCTGGTACTGCTGCGCGGCGGCCAGGCGCGTCGAGTCCACCCACACCGTGATCTGCCCGCCGGTCTGCGGTACCGGTTGGAACCCGTTCTGGGTGTTCGTGGTCCCCCCGCCGCTGCCGCACGCCGCGACCACCCCCAGCACGAGCACGGCGCCGCCCGCCAGCAACGCGGTCCGCCCGCCGCCAAGCTTCGGTGTCATGAGCTACTCCACGACGTTGTGGGATGTGTCTGACTTATTGTGCCGAGTTGAGCCGTATCGTCAAGTGCGAACCATCGATAAATCTGACTTATAGCCGCAGGCCGCGTGGTCGATGTACGATTCTCCGGCCAGTAGCCCGCGGCGAAGGAGACAGGTCGTGACCGGCGCGCCCGTACAGGACCGGGACACAACTGCGTACCGGCCCGGCTACGAGCTGGTGGCCGAGCGGATCCTCCAGCTCATCGCCGAGTCGCGGCTGCGGCCGGGCGACCGCATGCCCACCGAGAACGAGCTGGCCGCCCGGCTGGGCACCAGCCGCACCGTGGTGCGCGAGGCCGTCAAGATCCTCTCCGCGCTCGGGCGGGTCCGGGCCCAGAAGGGCCGCGGGCTCTACGTCGCCGACGACGACGGGATGCTGGGCGCCTCGCGCTGGGAGGGCTTCTTCCTCCCCACCGACCTCGACCACGTCTACATGCTCTTCGAGTTCCGCCGGGTCCAGGAGACGGCCGCGAGCCGCCTGGCCGCCACCCGCGCCACGCCCGCCGAGCTGCGCGCCATCGAAACCGCCGCCGAGACCTGCCGGCAGGGCCACCTGACCGGGGAGGCCGCCCTGTTCGACCGCGGCGACGACGACTTCCACCTCGGCATCGCCACCGCCTCGCACAACCCGTTCCTCGTCGCCGCCGTCCGGGAGGCCCGCCGCCTGCAACACCAGTCGAGCACCATCGGCCTGCGCGGCACCGTCGGCGGCCACGCGGCGGAGGCGGTCGAGGAGCACGCCGCGATCTACCGGGCGATCCGCGACGGCGACCCGGACGCGGCCGCCGAGGCCACCGCCGTCCACCTCGACAACACCCTCCAGGACTATCGCCGCGAGATCCAGCGCCGCATCTTCGGGTGAATGCCCTGAAGGCGGCCTTCAGGGCATTCAGCGTCCCGAAGGCCGCCTTCAGGGCATCACCGGCCCAAGTAGCCCACCTATTCGCCCGGAAGATGTAGTACCCATTGACCGGGCGGCGTCAACGCCTTACCGTTGACTTAGTTTGTCGATTAAACAAACATGGTACCCAGGCGCATCCCCGGATGCGCTCCCCTGCCCTCTTCACGAGGAGTACCTGTGACAACGCCGTCTCGGGCTCTGCGCGCGCCCGGCTGACTCGACTTGGGCCGGCGCGACCAACGGCACCGCCGCGTCGGCTCATTCCCCTGTCCGCATTCGCGAGGAGCCGTTGCCATGCCCCGATCTTCCGCGCGCCGGCGAGCCGTGCTGGTCGCCGCGGCCGCGCTGCTGCTGTCCCTACCCGTCCCGCTCGCCGTCCTGCTGGCGCTCCCGTCCGTGGCCGCGGTGCCGCCGGACTCGAAGTTCCAGAAGGTGGCGCTGGACACCAACACCACCAACCCGATGGCGCTGGACGTCGCCCCGGACGGCCGGGTGTTCTATGTGGACAGGCTCGGTGACGTGCGGATCATCCAGCCGGCCGGCGGAACCACGCTCGCCGGGCACCTGAACGTGTTCACCGCCAACGAGTCCGGCCTGCTCAACCTGGCGCTGGACCCCGGGTTCGCCGCCAACCACTGGATCTACCTGTACTACTCGCCGTCCTCGACGAGCGTGGACCGGTTGAGCCGGTTCACCGTCAACGGCAACGCGCTGGACCTGTCCAGCGAGCGGGTGGTGCTGGACGTGCCGGTGCAGCGCGCCGAGTGCTGCCACCACGGCGCGGGCCTGGTGTTCGACAGGACGAGCGGCAACCTGTGGCTGGCGCCGGGGGACAACACCAACCCGTTCGCCTCCGACGGCTACACCCCGATCGACGAGCGGGCCGGCCGGGCGAACTGGGACTCGCAGCGCAGCGCCGGCAACACCAACAGCCTGTCCGGCAAGATCCTGCGCATCCATCCGGAGACCAACGGCACGTACACGATCCCGCCGGGCAACCTGTTCCCCCCGGGCACGGCCAACACCCGCCCCGAGATCTACGTGATGGGTGAGCGCAACCCGTTCCGGATCAACATCGACTCCAGGACCGGCTTCCCGGTCGTCGCCAACTTCGGTCCGGACGCCCCCGCGGCGAGCTCCACCCGGGGTCCGCAGAACACCGTCGAGTGGGACGTGATCAACCGGCCGGGCAATGCCGGCTGGCCGTACTGCATCGGGCCGAACCTGGCCTACAACGACTTCAACTTCGCCACCAACGCCTCCGGCCCGCAGTTCAACTGCACCGCGCCGATCAACAACTCGCCCAACAACACCGGGCAGACCCAGCTCCCGCCGGCGATCCCCGCGCAGGTCTACTACCACTTCGCGGCCGACCCGGCGCACTTCCCGCAGCTGTCCGGCGGCGGGCCGATCGCCGGACCGGTCTACCGGTTCGACCCCAACCTGAGCTCCAGTCGCAAGTGGCCGGCCGAGATGGACGGCAAGGCCGTCTTCGGCGAGTGGACGACGAACAGGATCTTCGCCTTCCAGCTCGACACGGCCGGCACCACGGTCACCGGGATCGACCGGATGCTGTCGTCGATGACGTTCCTCAAGCCGATGGACTTCAAGTTCGGTCCGGACGGTGCCCTCTACACGATCGAATGGGGCTCCGGGTTCGGCGGCGACAACACCGACTCGCAGATCGACCGCATCGACTTCCTCAACAGCGCGGCCTCCCCGGTCGCGGTGGCCACCGCGAACCGCACCAACGGCCCGGCGCCGCTGACGGTCAACTTCTCCAGCGCCGGCTCGGCCGACCCGGGCGGCTCGCAGCTGACCTTCTCCTGGAACTTCGGCGACGGCACCACCTCCACCGCGGCCAACCCCAGCCACACCTATGCCGCCGGCAACTTCACCGCGGTGCTGACCGTCCGGAACTCCGCGGGCGCCACCGGAACGGCGGGCCTGGCCATCACGTCCGGCAACACCGTGCCGGCGCTGAACGTCACCGCGCCGCCCCCCGGCGGGGTGTTCGACTTCGGTGAAGCGGTGGACTTCTCCGTCTCGGTCACCGACCCCGAAGACAGCGCAGCCGGCCCGATCGACTGCTCAAGAGTCACCGTCCAGGCCATCCTCGGCCACGACAGCCACGGGCACCCGCTCGACCAGTCCACCGGGTGCACGGCCAGGGTGCAGACGACGCTGTCGTCCGGGCACGGCGAGAACGACAACATCTTCTACGTCATCGAGGCGTCCTACACGGACCGGGGCGGGGCCGGCGGTGCCGCGCCGCTCACCGGCCGGGCCCAGGTGATCCTGCAGCCCAAGCACAAGCAGGCGGAGTTCTTCAGCACCACCGGCCGGGCCTCCGACGGCACCGGCACCGGCAGTCCCGGCGTGGCGGTGGAAACCACCACCGACACGGGCGGCGGCAGCGACATCGGGTCCATTGAGGACGGTGACTGGTGGACCGTCAACCCGGTGAGCCTGACCAACATCACCGGCCTGCAGTTCCGGGTGGCCTCGGCGTCGACCGGCGGCACGATCCAGGTCCGCACCGGCTCGCCGACGGGCACCCTGGTCGGCAGCGTCGGTGTGCCCAGCACCGGCGGCTGGCAGACCTGGACCACCGTGACGCTGAACCTGACGAACCCGCCGGCCGCCAGCGGTCCGCTGTACTTCGTGGTCCGCAAACCGTCCGGTAGTACCAACAACGGCGGGCTGCTCAATGTCAACTGGGTGATGTTCACCGGCGCGGGCGTCGGCGTGCCGGGCACCCCGCCGGCCTGGCAGAACGTCATGGTCGTGGGTACCCAGTCGGGCCGGTGCGTCGACGTGCCGGGTGCCGTGACCACCAACGGGACCCAGGTGGCGCTGTGGGACTGCCACGGCGGCACCAACCAGCGCTGGACCTACAACGCCACGAGCAAACAGCTGACGGTGTACGGCAACAAGTGCCTGGAGGCGAACGGGCAGGGCACCAGCAACGGCACCGCCGCGGTGATCCGGGACTGCACCGGCCAGACCCACCAGCAGTGGAACGTCAACACCAACGGCACCGTCACCGGTGTCCAATCCGGACTGTGCCTGGATGCCAGCGGTGCCGCCACCGCCAACGGCACCAGGATCCAGCTGTGGTCCTGCAACGGCGGCGCGAACCAGCAGTGGAGCCCGCGCAACTGAACTGACAACCCACAACCGTTTCCTTCGAGAAGCACACTTCTGGGAGCGCTCCCAGACCGAATCTCGTTGGTGTGAAAGGAGAATCATGCTTCCCTCGACCCGGCTCCTCGGCTCGGCGGCGGTCGCCCTCGCCGTGGCGAGCGCGGTGACCCTGCTGCCGCAGACGGCTGCCGCCGCCACGACCCTGGGCGCGGCCGCGGCCCAGTCCGGCCGGTATTTCGGCGCCGCGGTGCCCACCTTCAAGTTGGGTGAGGCGCAGTACACGACGATTCTGGATCGGGAGTTCAATATGATCACTCCCGAGAACGAGATGAAGTGGGATGCCACCGAGCCGTCCCGCAACAACTTCACGTTCGGCTCGGCCGACCAGATCGTCAACCACGCCCGCAGCCACAACCAGCGCATGCGCGGGCACACGTTGGTGTGGCATTCGCAGCTGCCCGGTTGGGTGAGCAGCATCGGCGATGCGAACACGCTGCGCAGTGTGATGAACAACCACATCAACAACTTGATGGCTCACTACCGTGGCCAGATCTATGCCTGGGACGTGGTCAACGAGGCGTTCGCCGACGGCGGCAGCGGCCAACTGCGCAGCTCGGTGTTCCGCGACCGGCTGGGTACCGGGTTCCTCGAGGAGGCCTTCCGCACCGCCCGCACCGCCGACCCCGCCGCCAAACTCTGCTACAACGACTACAGCATCGAAGACTGGAACGCGGCCAAAACCCA
>NZ_DASYTH010000087.1:0-2980 GCF_036002505.1 Actinophytocola sp.
GTGGATGTAGTCGCCCAGCGCCCGCATGCCGCCGGGGAACCGCGTCGGGCTGCCCCGCAGGTTGCCCGCCGCGTCGCGCTGCGGGTCGAACCAGCAGTCGTCGACCACGACGTACTGGTAGCCCGCGTCCCGCATCCCCGAGCTCACCATCGCGTCGGCCGCCTGACGGATCACCGTCTCGTTGACGTTGCACCCGAAACTGTTCCAGTCATTCCACCCCAACGGCGGGATCAGCGCCGGGCTCCCGGGCGCGGCCAGGGCTGATGGCTGGTGCGGCGCCGCGGTGAACAGGGCCACCGCCACCGCCGCGGCCATGAACAGCCCGCGTGATCGTGAGTGCATGATCGCCTCTCCCGAGTTGATCTTGATCCGAGGTTGGGAGGGAAGCAACGTGACATTGCTTTCTCTCTACGGCAGCAACGTCACGTTCCTTCCCTCCCATCGGCCCCGAATGCTCAGCAGGTCGAGTTCGTCTGGGTGAGCAGGCCCATCCGCCAGGGCAGCCGGATGTACTCACCGCTGGCGTTGGGATCCATGCCCTGGTACACGTACTGCAGCCGGCACGGGTTGATGGTCAGGGTCTGGTCGTTGCCGGCCCGGATCATCTCGCCGTGGCTGATATCCCGGGTCCATTGCCCGTTGGGGAAGGTGACGTTGTTGGCGCGGGCGAACGGATTGGCTTCGGTGTTGGCGAGCGGGGTCCAGCTGCCGGTGAGGCTGGTGGAGGTGTAGGACCGGAACCAGCGCCGCCCGTCCGAGCCGATGGCCTCCTGAATCAGCAGGTACTGGTTCTGGCCCTGGACCTTGTACACGTTGGTGGCCTCGAACAGCGAGAACCTGCTGTCGGACAGCACGATCTGGGTGTTGCCGAACCCGTTGGGGAAGTTGGCCATGGTGGTCTGGGCCCGGTAGATGTGGCCGTTGTCGTCGCTGAAGAACAGGAAGCAGTTGGCACTGTCACAGATCACCCAGAAGTCGATCCAGGTGCCTGGTCCCTTGTTCTGGGTGACGATCGGCGGCTCGTTGGCGATGAACGTGCGCGGCGCCGACCAGGAGCGCGGGTCGGCCGGGTTGGTGCTGGTCGAGAACGTCGGCGGGGCGCTCTGGTAGACCAGGTACCACAGGTTCTGCGGGGCGAAGAAGAACAGCTGCGGCGCGGCGCGGTACCCCGGCCCGATCGCCGAGGCGGTGTCCAGGTAGGTGTGCTGCGCGGCCGCGGCCTGCGGCCAGTCGCCGAAGCTGAACTCGACCAGGCTCCACCCGGACGGACGGGCCGTGGTGGCGTAGATCAGCCACTGGTTGTTGAACCGCACCACCGAGAAGTCCTTGATCGCCAAGATGTCGGGGTGCTGGGCATCCGGCTTCGGGCCGGCCAGCACGCCGCTGGACGACCACCGGAAGGTCGACGGCAGCGAACCCGACGGGGCGTCGATGCGGAACAGCTGCCATTGCTGGCTGGCCGCGTCCGTGTCCGTCGACTGGACGACCCTGGCTCCGTCGGCGGTGGAACTCCCTTGCACCGTGGCGGTTTTGCCGCTGTTGCGGTTGATCAGCCGAACGAGGCCGCCGGCCGAGTCGGCCAGCCGGAACTGCTGGTTGGTTCCGTTGTGGTCGGTCCACTGCTGGAGGGCGGCTCCCTCCGCGGTCGACGAACTGGGCACGTCCAGCACCTTGCTCGAGTGCCGCGCCTTCAACCGGAAAAAGCCGCCGCCCGAGTCGACGAACTGGAACTGCTGGTTGGACCCGTCGTGCCGGGCCCACTGCTGGATGGCCGCACCGTCGCTTGTGGACACGCCGGACACGTCCATCGCCTTGCCGCTGTTCCGGTTGACCAGCACGTACCAGGCCGCCGGGTCGACCGTCGCGGCCTGTGCCTGTGGACCGGCCGCAAGCAGGAAACCGGCCAGCAGAGCCATGATCGTGACGAGCGCCGCCCGCCGCCCCGTTCGCCGAGCCTTCCGTGGGATACGCATGTCGTTCCTCCGCATTGAGGTGATAGGTGATTCGTGCCGGTCAGCCGATGAGGTCGAACTCCTCCCACGTTCCGACAGAGGTCCGCGCCGCGATCAGCGGGCTGGCCCCGGCGTTCTCCGCGGTGACGATCCTGCTGTTGGCGTGCGCCCGCAGGCTGACACTGCCGTCGGTGTTGCGGATGAGGTCGAACTCCTCCCAGGGCCCGATCGCGGTGCGGTTGGCGATCAGCGCGCTGGCCCCGGCGTTCTCGGCGGTGACGAAGTTGTTGTTGGCGTGCGCCCGGAGGCTCACGCTGCCGTCAGCATTGCTGATCAGGTCGAACTGCTCCCAGGTGCCGACCGACGTGCGGTTGGCGATCAGCGCGCTCGCCCCGGCGTTCTCCGCGGCGACGAAGTTGTTGTTCGCGTGCGCGCGCAGGCTGACCACCCGGGTGGCCGGTGGCGGGGTGCCGGTGCCGTTCAGCACGGTGAGGGTGGAGTTGTAGGCGGGTTTGGGGTTGCCGCTGCGGTCGAAGAGCAGTGGGTTTTCGCTGGAGCGCCAGGAGTCGCTGTCGCGGACGCCCCAGGTGGTGATGCCGGCACAGCGGGCCACGTTGATGCAGGCTTGCACGGTGCTGGCGTAGGAGTTGGCGGGGGCTTGGGCGATGTCGAGCTCGGTGAGCTGCACATCCACCCCGAGGGCGGCGAAGTTGGCCAGCGTGGTCTGGAAGTTGCTGGGTGGGCCGCTGCCGAAGTGGGACTGGAACCCGACACAGTCGATCGGCACACCGCGGGACCGGAAGTCCTGGACCATCCGGAACACGCCCTGGGTTTTGGCCGCGTTCCAGTCTTCGATGCTGTAGTCGTTGTAGCAGAGTTTGGCGGCCGGGTCGGCGGTGCGGGCGGTGCGGAAGGCCTCCTCGAGGAACCCGGTACCCAGCCGGTCGCGGAACACCGAGCTGCGCAGCTGGCCGCTGCCGCCGTCGGCGAACGCTTCGTTGACCACGTCCCAGGCATAGATCTGGCCG
>NZ_DASYTH010000088.1:0-18409 GCF_036002505.1 Actinophytocola sp.
CGCGACCCGGATCGTGATGCGCACGGTCTTCCCCACCAAACAACTGCGCGACCAGGCCGTGGAGGAGTACCACGCGATCGAGGGCGGCGAGCAGACGCTGAGCAACCTGGCGGCCTACGTCGCCGAGATCGCCCAGAAGAAGGAGGGCCGCTGATGGCCGGGAAGGTGTTCTTCAGCGTGTCGATGTCGCTGGACGGCTTCATCGCGCCCGAGTCAATGGAAGGCTTTCTCGCCACACCCGAGCAGCGGGAGCAGGACCCGAGGCTGGAGCGCTGGATGGCGCAGTGGATGGAACTGCAGGCGTGGATCTTCCCGCAGCGGTTCTTCCGGGAGAACCTCAACCTGGGCGAAGGCGGCGAGGAAGGGCGCGACAACGACATCGCCCGGGAGACGTTCGAGCGCACCGGCGCGAGCGTCATGGGCAAGCGCATGTTCGACCTCGGCGAGCAGGCATGGCCGGAGAAGGCGCCCTTCCACACCCCCGTGTTCGTCGTCACCCACCAGCAGCGCGACCCCTGGGAACGGCCGGGCGGGACCACGTTCCACTTCGTCAACGACGGCATCCACAGCGCGCTGGGCCAGGCCCGCGAGGTCGCCGGCGACCGGGACGTCCGCATCGCCGGCGGCAGCGAGACGATCCTGGAGCACCTGAACGCCGGCCTGGTCGACGAGTTCTCGATCGCGCTCTCACCGGTGCTTTTCGGCGCCGGCACCCGCCTGTTCGACGGCGTGGACGCGTCCAGGGTCGCGCTGGAGCCGGTCCGTTCGGAGCCGTCGTCGCGGGTGACGCACCTGACCTACGCCGTGCACCCACGATAGCCGCGCCACCACTCCACCCTAGCGACCCGAGCACCCACGGCGCACACGCTTGAATCAGCAGGCCACCACGGCCAACTGCGAATAGCCACTTATATGGCCGCTGCCGGGGAGAAACCATGGCCGCCAGCGGCGACGACTACTGGCCGCCTACGGGGCGATCAAATTTGCCATTGACAACACTGCCAGCGCGGAGCGGCGCCGTACGCGACGTCTAGGAACGGCTTCGGCCAGGTCGGGCTACGCTGCGGCCAAGTGGCCGTCTCGACCTGACGGTGCCGTGCGGCTGACTCGATGTCCATCCGGATCTCCCATCGCCGTCCCATTTGGGAACCCGCAAGGCAGACGAGACAGCACGGGGCGACGTCACATCCGGCGGCTATGTCTCGTCTACCGGGGATATCGATCGCCCATGCAGCCGGCCGCGCGATGCATGACGAGTCCGGCTCTCTCGCCGCGGACCTCCTGCAGCGAGCAGAAGGGAGGCTGCCACAGACATCTTCGTGGCCGGGCCAGCGACGGGGTCGGACGTTACCTGTCTCCCCAACTCGTCGACGCCGGCAATGACGTGATGGCGATGACCCGCCGCCGGACAGGGCTGCGGGTCTGCTGACAGGGCCGTGGCTCTGTGCGGCCTTGGCGCGGGGCCGGATGATGGCCGACGCCCTCGACCAGCCGAAACCGTGACCGCGGCGGCGCCACGGGCCGGCACCGCCCGCCGTCACGGTCGGAGCGATACCGAATAGGAGGAAACCATGCGACAACAACCGGCGTGGCGGCCCGCCGTCACCGGGATCGCCGCAGCCGCCGCCGGGCTGGGCACCGCGGAGCTGGCCGCCGCCCTGGCCAAACAGCCACCCCTGCTCGACGCGGTCGCCCGCCTCGTGGTCGACACCGGCCCACGACCGCTCGTGGACCTGACCGTCAAGCTCCTCGGCCGCGCCGACAAGCCCACCATCCGGGCCGGCGTCCTGACCGGCGTCGCCGCGCTCGGCGCGCTCGCCGGCCAAGCCGCGACCCGGTCTGCGCGAAGCGGGAACCTACTGGCCGGCACCGCCACCCTGGCCGGGGTAGCGGCCGCGCTGCGCCGCCCACCCCGCCGCCCCCGCCCGGGCGCTGCTCGCCGGAGCCGCCGGGACGCTCGCCGCGACAGCCACGATGCGCGCGCGCCGGCCCGGCATCCTCGCCACCGCCGCGATCGCCGGGCTGGCCGCCCTGGTCGGCGCCCGCGCGGTCAACCGCGCCGAGCACGCGGCACACGACCGCCAGCGCGACCGGCTGACCCTGCGCCCGCCGTCGCCCAAGGCACCCCCGGTCGACCAGGCCGAAACCTGGACCGGCGTCAGCCCGCTGATCACACCGACCGCCGACTTCTACGTCACCGACGTCAACATCGGCGCCCCCCTTGTCGACCCCACCGGGTGGCGGCTGCGGGTGCGCGGCCTGATCGAACGCCCGCTCGACCTGTCCCTGCCCGACCTGGCCGACCTCGGCCTGGTCGAGTTCGACGCGGTCATGGTCTGCATCCACAACCCCGTCGGCGGCGACCGGGTCGGCAACGCCCGCTGGCTGGGCGTACCGCTGGGCCGGTTGCTCGCCCTCACCCGCCCCTCCCGGCTGGCGACCACGCTCATCACCCGCGCCGTGGATGGCTTCACCATCTCCGTACCCCTGCACCCGCCAAGCGACGACACGCCGGCCAGCTACGTCGTCGTCGGCATGAACGGACGCCCGCTCACCCCCGCCCACGGGTTCCCCGCCCGGGTCTTCACCCCCGGCATCTACGGCCAGTACACCGGCGTCAAGTGGCTCACCGACCTCGTCGTCACGCCCGAACCGCAGCCGGACTACTGGACACCGAGAGGCTGGCCGCAGGCACCCGTCCCGATCCGACCCATGGCCCGCATCGACACCCCCACTGACGGCGACCGGAGTTCCAGTCCGGTAACCGTCGCCGGCGTCGCCTGGGCCCCCACCGCCGGAATCGAACGGGTTGAGGTGTCGCTCGACGGCCACCCGTGGCAGCCCGCCGACCTCGCCGCCGAGCTGGCGCCCAGCGCGTGGCGACGCTGGCGACTCATCGCCGACCTCGACCCCGGCACCCACCGCATCCAGGCCCGAGCCGTCTCCCGCACCGGTAACGTCCAAGACGCCACCCCCAACCCCCGTTCCCCACCGGAGCATCCGGCCTGCATACCACCGACGTGCACGTCGAGACCCAGACACACGACCAGCCGGGCACCACACCCGCCGGAATGGCGGGCCGGTAACGGCAAGCGGGATGCTCGCCGGACGGCGGATCCCATGCTGACCGTGTTGCCCCGGTGTGCCGGGTCGGGCCAACACGTAGTCGATGCGCCGGCCGATCTGCTGCCGTGCCTCCTTCGGGGCGAACGGGTTCTTGGAGCTGAGGGTGACGCCGTTGCGATCCCCACCGCCGGCGACCCAGGTATCCACCATGACGTCGGTCAGTGCCTTGATCAGCGGAGTCTCCGGGCGCTGCGTTGAGGTCGGCGGCCAACAGAACGGGCAGCGGGCCGTCGAGCGGGGGATCGGCCAGTAGGGCGGCCAGGGCGCGGGCGCACCTGACACTGGAGAACACCCTGACGCTGACCACCGACGCCGCTCGACCGGTCCGGAGTGCGCGCAGCCGCTCGAACGTCGCCCGAGCATCGCCCACCGCGGGCCTAAACCGGACCTTAACCCTCAAGGCAGCCGACAAGCGCATGCTGGTCACACCCCGCCTGCGGGCGACCACGTATGCGCTCGGCGGGGTTGCTCGGGCAAGAGCCAGCCGAGACAAGGCATCACCTCGGGATCGTTGGCAGCGGCTGGTCGAGGGGTGGTGACCTGCGTTCCTGGCTCGGGAGCGTGCTCGGATGTCACATCCGGCCGGGCTGTTCCGTTCTACCTGGGTGGCCGACGTGCGAGGGCGGCTCCGGCCGTCCCGGTTGAGCCGCCGTCTGGAGGTGTAAGCGGTGTGAAACCAGTCCTGGTAACCGGCGGCACCGGCACGCTCGGCCGGGTGGTGGTCGATCAACTCCTGACGGCTGGTCGGGCGGTGCGGGTGTTGAGCCGACGCCCCGTGCCGGACGGCGTGGACCCGCCGTGCACCTGGGTCACCGGCGACCTGCGCCGCGGCGCCGGACTCGACCCGGCCGTCGCGGACGTGGATACGATCATCCACTGCGCCACCGGCCTGCGCGGCGACGTCGGCGCCGCGCGAAACCTCATCGCCGCCGCCCGGCGGGCGGGACACGCCCATCTCATCTACATCTCCATCGTCGGGGTGGACCGGGTGCCATTCAGTTACTACCGCACCAAACTGGCCGTCGAGCACATGATCGAACGCTGCGGACTGCCTTGGACGATCCAACGCGCCACCCAGTTCCACGACCTGATCCTCACGGTGGCCGCCGCGCTGGCCCGGCTACCGGTCATGCCGGTGCCCGCGCACACCAGCTTCCAGCCGATCGACACCCGCGACGTCGCCGCCCGGCTGGTCGGATTCGCCACCGGCGTACCGGTCGGACGGGCCCCCGACCTGGGCGGACCGCAGCTCCGCAGCGCCGGTGACCTCGCCCGCGCCTACCTGCGGGCAACCGGGCGGCGCCGGCCGGTCCTGCCGGTACGCCTGCCCGGTGCGGTCTTCGGCGCCTACCGTCAGGGCGGCCACCTCACGCCCCACCACCGCGACGGCAAAGTGACCTTCGAGCAGTACCTGGCCGAACGGGTCGCGCCCGCCGCCGGATCCAGCTCCTCCCCGTCGACCGCCCACGGCGGCTCATGATGCGCCCGCACCGGTGGCTGCGCGCCGGCCTGCTGTTCTTCACCGCCGCCGAAACCCTCATCGGGGCCTGGGCGCAGCTGTGGCCGCGCTCGTTCTACGACAACTTCCCGCTGCCCGGACACCGATGGGTAGCGAACCTGCCGGCATACAACGAGCACGTGCTGCGCGACTTCGGCGGCCTCAACCTCGCCTTGGCCCTGCTCTTCGCCGTCGCCGCCGTCACCCTGCGGACCGTGCTGGTCCGGGCGGTCCTGGGCGCCTACCTCGTGTTCGCCGTACCGCACCTGATCTTCCACCTCAACCACCTGCACCCCTTCGGTACGGTCGACGCGACCGCCCAGGCCGTCGCCCTGACCGCCGTTGCCGTCCTGCCGGTGGCGTTGCTCGCCCTGACCCGCCAACCGGCCGGCCGATCCCGCAGCCCCGACGCGACCACAGCCCGGACCGTCCATCGAACCGGACCCTGAACCTGCGCACCGCCGGCGGACGAAACATGCCGCCGACTGTGACATCGATGTGACATCAAGGAGGGCTGTGTCGTCACTTTCCCAGAGACCCCCGCGGCTGGCTCCAGCTGCTGGCTGCGGACAGGGAAGAGACGAGATGGCCGTCGACAGCCGCGCGATCGCGAATCGGGTACGTACGTCGATCCGCGGCGTACCAGGACCGACCGGCAACATGATTCCCGAGGGGGCCGTACCTACTTTTGGAGGTGGTGAAATGGTCTCCGTGTCGACGAGACGGACCACGATGTGGATTATCGTCGCGGCGGTCGTGCTCGCGGCCGTGATCGTCGCCGTCTTGCTCCTGTCCGGCGGCGGTGGTGGTGGCGGCACCGGTGGCGGCGGCTACTGACGGGGACAGCCACGGGGTGGCATGTCCTGAAGGAGGCGGCTTAAGGTCGGTTTCGGTTGCTCTGGTCTATGACAGTCGGCCGGCACCGATGTCAACCCCGATCAAGAGGGGCGCCGTCCGACCTCCGACGACGACCGGCAGGGGCCTAGTTTCCGAACGAGTTCGTCGGCAGGTCGAACGTCGCCGTCTCCGCTGGGCGGGTGCCGCTGAGGATCCAGGAGGCCAGCGCCTGGCCGGTGGCCGGGGCCATCATGACGCCGGTGGTGAAGTGCCCGGCGCTCAGCCAGCCGTTGCTGGTGGCGGGGAGCCGGTCGATGACCGGGTGTCGGCCATCGATGGTGGGTCGAAAGCAGCACCAGCGGTGGGTGATCGGCGCCTGGCGGGTTGCTGGCAGCAGCCGGTGCAGACCTGCGGTCAGCGCCGCGGTTATTTCCGGGCGGGGGTCCGGGGAGGTGTCGGCGGCGTCGAAGGTGCCGCCGCACAGCACGCCGCCGCTGGGCAGCGGCGAGCCGCCACCCTGGTCGCTGCTGACCACGCTGCTCAGCCGCCACGGCCCGGGCGCGGTGGCGAGCATGTGCCCCTTGACCCAGCGCTGGCGCACGCCCTGCGACCAGGGTGGCGGGACCAGGCCGGTGGCCATCACCACCACGCCTGGCTGGAAGTCACCGATGCTGGTGCGCACCGCGGTAATCCGGCCGCCGCGAACCCGGATGCCGCCGGCCTCCACGCCGGTGGCCACCGTGCCGGCGTGACCGGCCAGGACGGCGGCCAGGCGCTGCGGGTTGACCGCTGCCTGGCCGCGTACCAGCAGCGCGGTATAGCCCTCGGGCGGCACCAACTCCGGCTCCAGTTCCCGCACCGTCGCATCGTCCAGCGGCACGAACTGCGGCCCCACCGGCAGCGCGGGCGGCCCGCCCGCGGCGGGGAACAACTGCAGCCATCGGGTGGTACGCACCCCGATCGCGCCATTCCACTGCGCGTCCCAAAGCCGGTGCAGGTCGAGACTGGCCCGGCCGAACGCGACGAACTCGGCCGGGTCGCTCAGCGCGTGCATGTCCGGTGCGATCGCGCCGCCGTTGCCGCCGGAAGCCGCCGACACCAACCGCTCGGCTCGCTCGACCACCACCACGCTGCCCACCCCGGCGAGCCGGCAGGCCACCGCCGTGGCCAGACCGATCACACCGCCGCCAACGACCAGCACATCCGGCCGGTGGCTGAGCCCATCCGGAACGCCAGGATGAAGCGCCGCATGCTCCGGGGCGCTCAGCCCCTCGCCCCACACCGCCGCCGCCACCACGACGTCATCCTCCGCCACGCTGTCGCGGACTCTCAATGCCCAGACAACCGGCGCGTCGGGCCGCCCGGCCCCAGACTGTCCCATCTTCGGTAATGCACCACGAGGCGCACGTGCGCCGTGAGGCAACGGAAACCGAAAGGGAGGTGCAAGACTTCTCATCCGCGTTGTCACAGCGACTGGATAGAGCTGGGCGCAGGCCGTGCGGGAAGACGACGGTCAGTCCCAGGCGGCAGACGGGCGTCACCCACTCGATGGCCGCGCATCCGTGACACGGGCAGTACCGGCCGCGGCGCCCTTGCGGATTGGTGCGCAGGGGTGTGCGCGCAACGACGGATTTGCTCGGGAACAGAGGGCGAGGAATGAGCGAATGGGACGCGGTTGCCTACAACCGCCTCGCCGAGCCGCAGTTCGCGTGGGGCACGCGGGTACTCGACCGGCTGGCGCTGCGCGGCGACGAGACGGTGATGGACGCCGGTTGCGGCACCGGGCGGCTCACCGAACTCCTGCTCGAGCGTCTGCCGCAGGGGCGGGTGCTCGCGGTCGACCACTCCCGCAACATGCTGGATGCGGCCAGAACACGTCTGGCTCGCTTTGGCGACCGTATTCGCTTCGTGCACGGCGACCTCGAATCTGTTGGCATGCATGCGGCCGTCGACGTCGTCTTCAGCACGGCGACCTTCCACTGGGTACTCGACCATGACCGGCTGCTGCGCAGCCTCCGTCGAGCGCTACGCCCCGGTGGGTGGCTGATCGCCCAATGTGGCGGCAGGCCGAACCTGGCAAGGCTGCGCGAGCGCGTCGCCACGCTCATGCGACAGGAACCCTTCGCCGCCTTCTTCTCGGGATGGCGGGAGCCGTGGGAGTTCCCGGACGACGCCACCGAGGCCCGGCGGCTCAGCCGGGCCGGCTTCGTCGACATTGAGACCAGCCTCGAACCCGGCCCGGCCGTACTACCGCATCGCGAGCGCTACATCGCGTTCCTACGAACCGTGGTCCTCTTCCCCCACCTCGACCAGATACCCAACGACCAGCTACAGGAGCGGTTCCTCGCGCCGTTGGTCGAGCAGGCGTCCCATGACGACCCACCGTTCACACTCGACTACTGGCGCCTGAATCTCCGCGGCCGACGTCCATCGATCGGACGTCTCAGCACGGTGGACGACGGCAGCCGCTAGCCGCGGCTCCTCCTACGACGGCTGAGGATCTCTGATCAGGGCGGGCCATTCTCATGTCGGTCGGGGTAGTCAGCGCCGCCACCAGGTCCCAGTACGCCAAGGCGGCGGCCCGCCAGCCGGTCACCTGCCGCCAACCAACCAAGATCTCGCCGGCAGCGGGCAGACCGAACCTGATCGCCGCGTCGCAGCGCAGCGTCCCTAGATCGACGCCTGGGCGTCCCGCGCCAGCCGCATCCCAGTCGACCATGCCCCACAAAGTTGTCGCCGGTCTACATGGTGTTGCCCTGCCACAGGTCGCCGTGGACGAACACGGTCCCACCCCGCGGCATCGACACCTGGCTGACGCGTTCCTCTGCGGCCTCCAGCAACGGCGGCGACCCGGTCGCCCGCCGCTTCGCCGCGAAGTCCACGTCAGCGAGGGGTCGCACCTGCAGCGGCAGTCGCGACGCGACGCGATCGCCACGCCGTGGAGGGTGGCCGCAGCGGCACCCAACGCCGGCAGGCGCGCCGTCGAGGCGACGGCGGGGATCTTGCTACTGCCGGACAGGACCGTGATCAACAGGGCCACCTGCCCCGTTTTGTTCCCTCAAGGTCGACGGCGAGCAGCCGAGGCGCCGCCGGCCGGTGGTGTTCAGCCAACTCCAGCGCCGCGGTGCAGCCGGCGAGGAACACCCTTGCCCCTTCGGCGACGGATGCCCCGGGCAACCGCGCCGCGGATTGCGCCTGCAGCTCCGTAGATCACCGCATTCTTGTTCTCACGCGGCACCTTTGTCTCCTGTTCGTCCGACTCTTTGCGAATTCGGTCTCAACGTGGGACCCCCGAGGGGGTGCGATCGAGCCATTGGAGCACGATCGGTGGCCAGCCAGCCGGTCAAATGAGAATCACGGTCCCGTCCTCGGCCAGCGGCAGATCGAGGTCCGCGCGATGATCTAGAACGTCCGGCGAGGCGTGTGTGAGCAACAGCCGGTGGCAACGCAGTCGGCCCAGGTTCGCCCGTAGGCTGGCGACGTCGAGATGGTAGGGGACGCGCCGAGTCAACGTGTAGGCCTCACAGATGAACAGATCGGCGTCCCGGGCGACATCGACCAGCGCGTCGGTCCATGCGGTGTCCCCGCTGTAGCCGACGACCCGATCGGCGAACGCGACGCGCAGGGCAAGGGCGGGCGCCCCGGCCGCGTGCTCGGCCCGATAGGCATCGACGGTGACGCCACCGACGTGCACCGAACCTCCGGCGGCCACCTCGTTGACCCGGACCTCGAAGCGTCGACCTACCGTGGTCGAGCCGGGAAAGAGGATCTCCATGAGCTCCGGCAGCCGCGCCCGTGTACCCGGCGGGCCGATGACCTGCAGACGCCCGGTCCGATGCTGGAACTGGCCGTCGAGCACCAGGTACGGCAGGCCGGCGACGTGGTCGCCGTGTAGGTGCGACACGACCACCGTCGCGATGTCGTTGGGCTCGAGCCCGAGACGCTTGAGCGACGACAGGGCGCTCGCGCCGCAGTCCAGCAGCACCGCCGGCCCGCCGGTGAGTGGCTGCAGGTGAATACACGCCTGCTGGCGACCCGCGCTGCCGAATGCGTCACCCGATCCCGCCACCGTGACACGCACCCGCGTCTCGGAGGAGGCGCGGGGCTGGTCGTGCCGGTGGCCCTGCACCCGTTGAGGCTAGCCGGCACGCGAGCCGACGCGACGCCGGGCACTCGGCGTAGCCCTTGCCGAGCGGGTGTTGTGTCCACCGATCGGGAGTGGAAGCTGACCACCCGGCGACGAATCCTCGCCACCGTCGTTGCAGGGTCTCGGCTGCGCTCGTACACGGGTATGCAGGGCCACATTCGGCCGTTGCTGATACGACAATCCGGCGGTTGCCCACCCGGGGGCGCCGGGCAGGGCCGGCCCGTTTCGGTAAGGATGGTGGGCATGGACGGCGGCTGGCAGAACACCTTCGACGTTTTCGAGGACACGGCGGCGGCGTTCGCTCGCCTGGTGTCCGAGGTGCCGGCCGCGGCTTGGACCATGCCCGCGTTGGGGGTGTGGTCGGTGCGTGACCTGGTCGGTCACACCAGTCGGGCGTTCAGCACGGTCGAAAGCTACCTCGCCGCGCCGGCGACCTCGGTCGACCTCGGCAGCGGCGTGGACTACCTGCTGGCCGCGCTGGCCAGCCATCCCCAGGCGATCGCCGACCGGGGCCGGCAAGCCGGCCAGGCCCTCGGCGACGACCCGCCCGCCGCGGTCGCCGACCTGGTCGGCCGGACCCTTGCCACCGTCCGCGCCGCCGACCCGGACGCTGCCGTGGCCACGCCGTTCGGCGGCATCCGGGTACGCGACTACCTGCCGACTCGAACGTTCGAGCTGGCCGTCTACGGTCTTGACCTCGCCGCCGCCCTCGGACTGCCGCCCACCTGCCCGCCCGCCGCCGCGCAGGCCAGCCTCGCCCTCGCCGGCGCGCTGGCCACCCGTACCGGCAGGGCCACCGAACTGCTGCTGGCGGCCACCGGGCGTCGAGCGCTGCCAGCCGGATTTAACCTTCTCGACGTACCCGGGCCCGCCGCCGGAGGTTGACCTCGCCGGGCTGGCCGACGGCCGGTCAGTGCGCGCCCGGGGCAGGCCGGCCGATGCCGCGCGTACCCGGCGCGCGTGACAGCGAGCTGGGCGCGTCCAGGCCGGCGTTCTCGTCGACACCGACGCCGAGCCGCTCGACCAGTTCACCGCCGAGCCAGCCGGTCACCCCGGCCAGGACCACACCGGCGAAGCTACACACCAACGCCACTGGACTGGGGTTCCAGTCGCCGGCGTTGACCCGCAGCAGCCAGCTGACCGCGAACAACACCACCACCAGAACGTTGCCCAGCCCGTGCAGGCTGCCGATCCGCTTGGCCCGGGTACCGGCCGGGATGGCCAGCCAGTCGACCAGCCCGAACACCGCCGCCACGAGCCCGCCGATGACCCCCGCGGCGATGGTGTACGCCGCCGCGATGGTGAACCCGGACCGGTCGGTGACCAGATAGAGAATGTCGAAGATCACCGCCGTGGTGAGCAGTCCCAGCGGGTACACGATCAGGATCGGGTGGATCGCGTGTCCGAACGCCTTTGCCCGACTCTGCATCCCAACCACCTCCGATGTCGGCCCGCCACCCCGGGCATCCAGTTCTCTACCCAGCCACGCCCTACCTCACCCGCGCACCGTGATCGGCGCGGCCGCGGATCGCCCGTGCTACGCCCACTCGCTGTGGCGACCGGCGCCGATGCGGTCGCCGCTCGGCGCCGGCGTAGCGACATCGACATGCTCTGCTGCCGTCGCTGCCTCCCGGTCGCACCGAGAAGACGAGACAGACCATCCCGATGTCACACTCCGATTGGACGTACCAGGACCCATTGCCGCCGCGGCGGGCCACGTTATACCCGCCACCGCCACCGCGTTCGTCGCCGCGACCTGTCGCCCCGGCTGTGCGCTCGGCACGGCACGCGCGCCGAGGTTCAGCGCGATCGGGAACCCCGGAGCAGCCCGTCGAAACCCCAGGCGAGCGGCGAGGCCAGCGAGGATGAGCACCCGCTGCCGATGCGTCGCCGCCGGTCCGTGGCGCCGCCGATGAGTTGATTTGCGGAGGAACGGTGAGCGAGGCGGAAGGATATCCGGCACCGAGGACAGCCCGGTCGTAGCGGGCGACCACCGCCGCAAGGGTGCGCCCTGCCCGCAACCGGCCGCGCAACGGATCGGACCGGCCAGCCCGTGGGGCCGGCCGCCGGCCGCGGACGGCCGGTGACGACAACGATCAGGCGTCGTGGCGACCGGTCATGGCTCGGTGGTGAGGAAGGCCAGCAGCTCGGCCACGGTCTCGTCGGGCCGCTCCTCGGCGAGGAAGTGGCCGCAGTCCAACGCCCGGCCGCGCACATCGTCGGCCTGCTCGCGCCAGATCGACAGCACATCGTAGGAGGATCCGATCCCGTGCGCGCTCCACAGCACGAGAACCGGGCACCCGATCCGGCGACCGGCGTCGGCCGTGTCGTGGACCAGGTCAATGCTCGCGCCGGCCCGGTAGTCCTCGCAACCGGCGTGGATCGTGGCCGGATCGAAGCAGCGCCGATACTCCGCGACGGCGGCGTCGGCCAGGGCGGCGGGCGTCCTGCACCACTCGTTGAGGGTGTAGTCAAGGTAGAAGTCCGGGGCGGCGCCGATCAGCCGTTCCGGCAGGTCCGGGGGCTGGACCAGGAAGAAGTAGCGCCACACGGTGGTGGCGCGCCGCTGGTCGAGCGTGCCGTAGATGGCGCGGGTCGGGATGATGTCGAGTACGCCGAGGCGAGAGACCGCGTCCGGGTGGTCGAGGGCCAGCCGCCGGGCCACCCGCCCACCCCGGTCGTGGCCGACCACGGCGAACCGCTCGAACCCCAGCGCCCGCATCAGCTCGACCTGGTCGCCGGCCATCACCCGCTTGGAGTACGGCTCGTGGCTGCCCTCCGATGGTGGTTTGGTGCTGTCGCCGTAGCCGCGCAGGTCCGGACACACGACCGTGCACCGCTCGGCGAGCATGGGGGCGACCCGGTGCCACATCACGTGCGTCTGCGGGTACCTGTGCAGCAGCAGCACCGGCGGACCGTCACCGCCGTACACGGCGTTGACGGTGATCCCGTGCACCCCCAGTCGACGGTGCGAGAAGCCGGGAAACAGGGACTTCGGCATCGAATCGCAGTTCATCCCGCATGCCTCCACTACGTCGTGGCGCAGTCTGCGGCCGCCGTCGTTCGCCGCCGCTTCGCCAACTAAATTTCGGTCGACGGTTCATCCCCGCCACCGTGGACATCCTCGAGCAGCGTCGAGATGACCCGGCTCGTGCACCGGCCCAGACCCCGTCGGCCACGCCGAACGCGGAGTCGAAGAGATCCACCGCGGCGTCCACGACAGCCTGTGAAGCGCACCCCTACCGCGCGAAGTCGAATTCTGCCGCCCCCTTTCGGCGTGCCGGGAAGCAGACGAGACAGCCGACGCCGATGTCACCCCGGCCTCTTCCATCATTCATACCGGTCTGTCAGAAAGGGGATCACCAACCAGCCGGGCACAGATACCGGCAATCACCCACGGATAAGGCCCGGTCGAGTCCCCGCGACCATCGAAGATCACAAAGTCGGGACCAAGGCAACACGTGGATCAGTCCTCGCTGTCCAACCGGCTGACGGCGCCGCGCAGGAAAGCATCGCGACGCTGGTTCAGGATCCGTCGGCTGAGACCGGAGCGAGACTGGCCGGCGATGAATTCGGCGAACCAGCGCCGGGGATGGCCTCACCGCTGGCCAGGATCGACATCCACCAAGCCTGGCCCCACGCCGCTCAGGCCGTACGCCGGTCTCACCGATCCGAGACGACACACGCCGCGGACGTGACGTTCGGCGGGCTTGTCTCGTCTCCCTGGCAGCTGGTTGCTGCTCCGGCAATGAACCGGTCAAAGACGGCCGATGACGGGAGGAGAGCACGGTGACGAAGACCAACAGTGCGTTCCAGGAGCGGTTTACCGCGGAGAACACGGTCTTCCTGTTCATCGACCACCAGGAAGGGATCTTGCGGACGGTCGCGGATCAGCCGAAAGATCAACTCCGGCGGAGCCTGGTCAGCGTGGCCAGGGCAGCTCGAGTCCTGGATGTACCGATCGTTCTCAGCTCAGTGACCCCGGCGATGATCGGGCCCACGCTGCCAGATCTCGCCGATGCGTTGCGCGGTGTGCCGAATATCGAGCGAACGGTGATCAGCGCCTGGGACGATGAGCGGGTCCGCGAGGCGGTCAAGGCCACCGGCCGCACGAAGCTGGTGTTCGGCGCGATCGGCACCAACGTCTGTCTGGTCCAGGCGACGATCGGCGCCGCCGCAGATGGGTACGAGGCGTGGGCGGCGATCGACCTGTCGGGCACGTCCAACGAACTGCTCCGACAGGCGTCCATCGAGCAGATGATCCAGGCGGGCGTCGGTATTACCAACGCCGCCGGGGTCATCTTCCAGATCTTGCGCGATAACGCGAGTCCGGCCGCTGAGGACGTGTACGAGGCGATGGAGCCGCTGCTCGCCCCGGTTGGGTGAGCGTCCGGTGCGGACGGGGCTGCTGTTGTGACGTGGGTCAAATGGGCTGCGACCACGCCCTGTTTGCCGCGGTGTGGCGGGACATCCTCGACGCAGCGCGCACCCGGGGCTGCGTTCGGGGTGCTGGCCACGATCCAGGTCATCCTGTTCGTCGCCCTCACCGTGATCGTGGTGTCGTTGCCTGACATTCAAGACGATCTCGGTCTGGGTCGGTCGGACGTGGCCCTGGTCAGCTCGGCGTTCGGGTTGTCCTTCAGCGGTCTGCTCATCCTCGGCGGTCGGTTGGCGGACCTGTTCGGTCGGCGTCGGCTGCTGATGTTGGGCCTGACCGTCTCTGCCGTCGCGTCCGTGGCGGGTGGCGTCGCTCCAGGGCTGGCTGTCCTGCTGCTCGCCCGTTTCGTGCAGGGCATCGGAGCCGCCCTGGCCGCTCCCACGGCGCTTGCGCTGGTGCATGGCGACGTGTTCGCCGATGCCGGCCGGCAGGGCCGGGCCGTGGCGGCGTGGGGTGTCCTGGCGCCGATCGGCGCGACCACCGGCTTGTTGGTATCCGGCCTGGTCGTCACCTGGTCGTCCTGGCGGTGGACGTTCGCCATCCCGACGGTCGGCGCCGGTGTTGCCGGGTTGCTGGTGCCTCGACTGGTACCGGCTGGGCCAGCGCCCACCCGCACGCGGCTCGATGTTCCCGGCGCGCTGCTCGTCACGGCCGGATTGTCCGCGCTCAGCTTCGCGTTGGTCTCCAGTGAGGATCACCCTGGCTGTCGCCGATCGTGCTGGTTCCGCTCGCCGGCAGCGTTCCGCTGGTGATGGGCTTCGCGGCGGTCGAGGCCACCGCACGCAATCCGCTGCTCCCACCGCCCTTCCTCGCCTCCGGTCGGCGCGGCGCAGCGCTGCTCGCCGTGTTGCTTGCCAGCGCGGGCGGCGCGGCCATCAACTTTTTCCTCGCGCTGTACCTGCAGCAGGTTCGCGGCTTCTCGCCGCTGGCCGCCAGCGGTGCGTTCGTGCCGTTCGCGGTGGCCCTCGCGGCCACCGTGCTTGTCGCGGGTCGGGTAGTGGGCGGTTCGGCACGCGGCTGGTGACCGTCATCGGGCTTGTTGTCGCGGCCGCCGGGCTCCTGCAGCTGAGCCGCATCGGCGTTCACACCGAGTATGGTGGGCTGCTGCTCGGTGGTCTCATCGTCTTCCCGGTGGGCCAGGGTCTGGCCCTGGCCGGTTCGACCCTCGCCGCGCTGGACGGCGTCTCCGACACCGACTCTGGTCTGGCAAGCGGTGTGGTCAGCAGCGCCGCGCAGACCGGACCAGCCGTCGTTTTGGCGCTCCTGATAGCGATCGCCGGCGCGCGCACCGCGCAGATGCGCAACAGCGGAGCCAGCCCCGCAGCAGCAACGACAGGCGGATACGCGCTCGCCTTCGGGGTCACCGCCGCCGTTTTCGCCGCCGCAGCGGCTCTCGCCGTCGTCGCGTTGCGGACGCGAGGCCGAAAACCGAGCCCAGGACAGGCAGAGAGTTGACGAGCACCATGCCAGATCCGTTCACCGACCGGCCGATTCGAATCGCTGAACGGTCCGGCGACGTCGCGAAGCGCCGTGCCGTACGGGCGATCACATCGGATCAAGCCCCTCCGGCGCGCCGGTCTCGGCCGGACGCCACCCCGGCCGGGCCGCCGTCCACCGCATACAGTCAAGCGAGAGCCAAAGCGAGAGAGGAGTCGAGCATGACCGGCGCCGCATTGTCCGACGAGGTGTTGGTGCGATCGCTGCCCGGCGGCTTCGAAAACGCCTTCGCCGAGGTTAACGGAGCACGTCTGCACTACGTGGTGGGCGGCGCAGGCAGGCCGCTGGTGTTGCTGGCGGGCTGGCCACGAACGTGGTGGGAATTCCACAAGATCATGCCGTCCCTGGTCGCCGTCCACCGTGTGATCGCCGTGGACATCCGTGGCATGGGGACATCCGACAAGCCGGAGGACGGGTACGACAAGAAGACGATGGCCACCGACATCCACGAGCTGGCGCGCCACCTCGGACACGACACCATCGACATCGTCGGCCACGACATCGGGGCAATGGTCTCCTACAGCCTCGCCGCCAACTACCCCGACAGCGTCGGCAAGGTGGTGCTGCTCGACGTTCCTCATCCGCACGAAGGCCTCGCCCAGATTCCCCTGCTGCCACAGCCCGGCCAGCAGATCGACCCAGGCAGCACGCCGCCCGAAGCTCCCTACCTGTGGTGGTTCGCGTTCAACCAGGTACGCAGCCTCCCGGAACAGTTACTGGCCGGCCGAACAAGACTCCTCATCGACTGGCTGCTCGACTACCTGGCCGTACAACCGAATGCGATCAGCGAGCACGACCGGTCGGTCTACCCCGCGGACACCTCAACCCCGCCTAAATTCGAAGAGCCGTTGGCTTCACCTGATCGGTGACACTGGCCTCCCTGGTTGACACAGTCCATGTCACGCACCGTGATGCCACGAAGGAGTTGTCGTGCCAAGCCTGAGCGAGAGGTACCCGCGATGCTTGGCATCCCCGCCTGTGCACGTGCGGGCACGGCGCTTGCCGGACGGACCACAACTTGCCGCTGTCTGCGGTTGGTCAGCCCTATCGCGTTCGGGCGTGGCTGGTCGCCCACTCGAGCGCGTAGTCGGCCACCTGCTCCCAGCCAGGCTCGACACCGGTGAAGTGTGAGCGGTCCGGAAACTCGTAGGTCTCAGTCGTCGCCTCGGAGTTGCGATATTTCTTCGCGTTCGAGCGGATCACCGAGGGCGGCATCAGGTGGTCTTTGCCGCCCATGATGAACAACAGCGGCGCACGGTCGTCCAGGTCGTAGTCGACCCAGGTCTCCTGGTGGCCCGGCTTCCAGTTGGCTATCAGGCCATAGGCCCACACCCAGTTGCCGGGCGCCGGGATGTGGAGGCGGTCGTACGCCGCGTCGGATTCCTCCCGGCTGACCGTGTTGGCGAACGCATAGTGGAACTGCTCCTTGGTGAAGCCCACCGCGCGGTGCCGGTTGGCCGGGTTCTTGAGGACGGGGAACAGGGACTTGATCTGGGACGGCGGGTTCACCCGCACGCCCTCGGGTGGCGCCGAGTCGATCGTCACCGCGGCGGCGCCCAACCCGCGGTTGACCAAGAGTTGGGTGAAGGTCCCGCCGAAGGAGTGGCCCATGATGATCGGCGGACGGTCCAGGCTCTCGACCACCTCGCTGAGATGGTCGAGCGTTGCGGGGACGGAGGCCTCGGCGATGATCTCGGGCTTTTCACGCAGCGCCTCCACCTCGATCTCGAATCCCGGGTACGTCGGCACGATGACCTCATGGCCCTTCGCCCGGTAGTACTCCACCCAGCGGTCCCAGCTTCGGGCGGTCATCCAAAGCCCGTGGATCAGCACGATCGGCAAGGCATTGGTCGTCGGCTCGCTCATGATGCTCCTTCCGATGAGGGCTGCAGCAATCGTCGGAACCCTCGGACAGCGGTAACCTCACCCCGCAGGGATGAAGTCGCGGGCCGCCGGCGCACGCTGTGCACCGCCTCCGGGTCGCCGGTCGCTTCCGTGACTTCCTAACCGTCCCGCACATCTGCCATCAGCGGAAGCGACGTGTACGCCCGGACGCGTCGTCAGTTCGGCGCATCTGGTCACGGATGGTTACGCGCTGGCCCGGCCGGCTGCTGATCGTGTCACCCATCAGGTGAAGCCGCCGTGTCACCCATCAGCCGGAGTCGGACATCCGGCAGCGTCACACCGGCAGCGTGACATCCGGCAGCGTGGCCTGCCTAGATTCATCGGGTGACTTATCCGAGGCGTCGCAGATTGAGCATCATGGCGTCGTAGAGCGGTGCCTCGGGCCACGGCCTGATGGATCCCACTCGCGCGTAGCCCCACCGCTCGTATGCCGTGCGGGCGGGCATCGCTTCTGGCCTGACCAGGAGCGTGGCGCGCTCCTCTTTGGCGTCGACCAGGAGGGCATCATGCATCGCCTTGGCTATTCCACGTCGGCGATACTCTGCCGCTACGGCAAGCTCGATGATGGCGAAGGTGCGACCCGCGTGCTCTCTTACGATCGAATCGGGCAGCGGTGTTGTTGCGCCTTGCCACCACTTCGTGTCTGCCGTGAGTTGATGTCCGAAGGCGAAGCCAACCGGCTTGCCGTCCGTGGTCGCCACAACCAATCGAAACGCTGGCTGTGCCGCTCTGCGTGGCATTCCCTCGACTAACTCCGCGACATCCTCAGCGCCCTCGCAGTACGGCGGCTCCCGATACACGACCTCATAGAGCCGGGCGATAACAGGAATGACGCTGCTCACGGAATTCGCGTCCTAGCGCCGAACATCGACAACCGAAGTGCCACTGGGGCATTCATGCCGCCGGCAGCAGCTGGTTTGACCAAGTGGTGAAGGATGCCGCCGGAGCATAAGTCCGGTAC
>NZ_DASYTH010000089.1:0-33812 GCF_036002505.1 Actinophytocola sp.
GTGGATGTAGTCGCCCAGCGCCCGCATGCCGCCGGGGAACCGCGTCGGGCTGCCCCGCAGGTTGCCCGCCGCGTCGCGCTGCGGGTCGAACCAGCAGTCGTCGACCACGACGTACTGGTAGCCCGCGTCCCGCATCCCCGAACTCACCATCGCGTCGGCCGCCTGACGGATCACCGTCTCGTTGACATTGCACCCGAAACTGTTCCAGTCATTCCACCCCAGCGGCGGGATCAGCGCCGCGCTCCCGGGCGCGGCCAGGGCTGATGGCTGCTTCGGCGCCGCGGTGAACAGGGCCACCGCCACCGCCGCGATTGCGAGGTGCGGCAGTCGTCCTCGTGATCGAGTGGGCATCATCGCCCCTTTCAGCCGATGAGGTCGAACTGTTCCGAGCTGCCGATGGTGGTGCGGTTGGCGATCAGTGCACTGGCGCCGGCGTTGTCCGCCGCGACGTATCTACCGTTGGCGCGTACCCGCAAGCTGACCACTCGCGACGGTGCCGGGGTGCCGCCGGTGAGGGTGAACTGGGACATGGTGACCGCGCCGCCGAGCGCCTGGGTGGCGTAGTCGAAGATGGCGTACCGGTAGCCCATGAAGAAGCGCCAGTCGTTGCCCATGACGAGTACGGGGCCGAGCGGGGTGAAGTTGACACCGTTGGTGCTGTAGGAGAAGCGTCCCTGTCTGCCGGTGCCGGGAGGCTTCGTCGGGGAGGACGAGGCGGAACTGGCATCGTTGCCCCTTTCCCGCTAGGAGGGCCGCTACGCCTATGAGCCGCCGGCCGCGGCACTGCGTCCGGTGTCTGACAGGGGGAACTTGGGTGAGCGTCCACACCGTCTGTCCACTCAGGACGGTAAGGTCAAGCCCCGAGGGATCCGGGTCCTATCACCCGCAGCCCGCACACGACGACCAGACACCACGAACCCCCGACATTGAAGCCACACCACTACTGGGAGCGCTCCCAGATCTGTTCGAAATTTCGAACACTGTTTGGAACATCGGATGGATGGCCCTCACGGTAACCACGCGAGTCGTCACGGTCAACAGTCGCAGTTGAAGCCGAAACAATCCACACCGCTGGCACGATTACGAGACGATCACCGAAGGAGTTTTAGACCTCCAGGCGCCATCTCAACAGAGAGCTGCCTGAAAAGGTTTTCGTAAGCAACGCCGAAAAGGTTTTCGACATAGACCGCTGCGGACTGATGATCACCGCACCGGCGACAGCGGTTTTGACCGCGGTAATCCAGGTAGCGGTACAGACACCGGTTTTGGGTGCATGGCCGCGGGGGTGAAGCAGGCGGCCGGAACGCCAAGCAGGATAGAGGCAAGTAGGACGGGGTAGCTCGTCGTTGAGGGCGGTCAGCACCGCCGCAGCCGACACCGTCCTGCCGAGACTGGCCGACAGCCTCACAACCGTGCTCCAGCAACGCAAACAGTGGCCGGCGAGGTCGAAGGGATACTCGATGCGCACCCTCTTGCCGGAGTCCTGACCTCCATGCCCGGCATCGGGGTCAGGACCGCCGCCCGCATCCTGCTCGAGATCGGCGATGCCTCCGCGTTCAAGTCCTCCGGGCATCTGGCCGCCTACGCCGGCACCGCCCCAACCACCCACAGCTCCGGCAAGGCTGGATAAGGCAGCCGGGTGATCGGCTCCGCCGCTACTCGAACACTCCGTAGCCCGCGACGGCGTGTGCCCGGACGCCGTCCATGTCGAGCTCCACGCCGATGCCGGGACTGTCGGGAAGTGTGATGTAGCCGTCCTTGACGATCGAGCCGCTCCCGTCGGGGGCGTGGACGTAGCTGTCCCACACCGCGCGTTCCTCGAGTGCGTGCCATTCCTGGACCAGGAAGTTGGGGATCGCTCCGCACTGGTGCGCTGTGGCCATCGTGCCCAGCGGCGTCGACACCAGGTGCGGTGCGAAGGGAATGTAGTGAAGCTCCGCGAGGTTGGCGATCTTCTTGGCCTCGGCGAGGCCACCGCATTTCGGCACGTCCGGCTCGATGACGTCCACGGCGCCGCGTTCGAGCAGCTCGCGGAATCCCCACCGCAGGTAGAGGTTCTCGCCTGCGCAGATCGGCGTGCGGGTCTGTGCGCGCACCCGCACCAGCGCGTCGACGTTCTCCGCCGGCAGCGGCTCCTCGAGCCACATCAGGTCGAACGGCTCGAGCGCCCACGAGATTCGGCATGCGCTCGGTACGTCGTAGCGGGCGTGTAGGTCGATGGCCAGATCGACGTCTGGTCCGATCGCTTCCCGGACGGCTGCTACGCGCTCGACCATCGATCGCAGCTCGGCGGCGTTGATCGTGTGGTTGAAAGCGTCGAACTTGGCCGGGTGGTGCAGGTCGTCGATGTCGAACTTGATGGCGGTGAAGCCTTCGGCGACCATCCGTTGGGCCCGGTCGACGCACCCGGCGATCGAGCCCGCTGGGTCGTCGCCATCGCCGCAGTCGGCGTAGAGGCGGATCCGGTCGCGGAACTTCCCGCCGAGCAGCCGGTGGACCGGCTGGCCCGCGGCCTTGCCCGCGAGGTCCCACAGCGCGAGCTCGATCCCGGACAGGGCGATCACGAACACCCCGCCCTGGGGGCCCGCGAAGACCTTGCTGCGGCGCAGCTTCTCCCAGCATCGCTCGACGTTGCGTGGGTCCTCGCCGATCAGCAGGGGCGTCAGGAAGCCGATCATTCCGACGACGGCGCCCGCGCCGGCATCGGGATTGGCCTCGCCGAACCCGCTGAGGCCCTCGTCGGTGTCGATCCGCACCAGCGTGGCCTGACCGTGATAGGCCACCACCGCCGTCGTGACGTTCACGATCCGCATTGCTCTCCATGTTGCCCAAGTCGTGCAGATGAACGGACTGTCGCGATGTCCAACTTGTCATATAAGCTGATGATATGCAAAGGAGACAAGAGTCTCCGGACGCTGTCAAGATCCGGACTCTCCCGGTGCAGGTGGCGGCACACCTGACCCGGCGCATCGTCAGCGGCGACATCGAGGACGGTCGGGCCCCGTCGGAGCTCGACATCTCCCAGGAGTTCGGGGTGTCCCGCGTGGTGGCGCGGGAGACGCTCAAGATCCTCGCCTCGCTCGACATCGTCGACGTCGCGCAGGGCCGCCGCGTCGTCGTGCGCCCCCGCGCGGAGTGGGACTACCTGAGCCCGTTGCTGATCGAGTGGCTGCCCACGGAGACCGTCGGTGAGCTGCTGCAGGAACTGCACCAGATGCGCGTGCTGCTCGAGCCCGAACTCGCCGCGATGGCGGCGGCCAGCATCACCGACGAGACGCTGGACCGGCTCTCCGACGAGATCGACCGCATGTCGGCGCTCGAGGCGGACCCCGACGCCTACCTCGAGGTCGACCACGAATTCCACATGGAGATCTGCCGGGCGGCCGACAACCGCATCCTCGACCGGATCATGTACTCCGCCCGCTGGCTCGGCACGGCCAGCCGGCGCATCACCAACGAGGCGCCGGCCGGGCTGCGCCGCGCCACCGCCGAGCACACGGAGATCTACGAGGCGCTCGTGGCGCGCGACCCGGCAGGTGCCCGCGCAGCGATGCGCAGGCACCTGAGCAACAACTACTCCACGCTCCTCGCGGAGAAGGAGCAGCAGACCAAGCGGGCCGCCCGGCGGCGCTAACGCACTGCACGACCGACATCCGGAACCGATGACGAGGACGGACGAGGCATGGCAGCACCTACCATCCCGCCGATCCGGCTGGGGCTAATCGGCACCGGACTCGCGGTCGAGAAGCTGCACTGGCCGGCGTTACGCAGACTCGCCGATCGGTACGTGGTCACCGCGTTCACCGACCGGTCCGCCGAGCAGGGCAGGCGGTCCGCCGACTACAGCGAGACCGGTCGCCTGCACCTGATGGTGTGGCGGCACGCCGGCCGGCTGGTGCCCCGCGAGGGCAGGTTCACCGGCACGCCGTGGCGGCGGCCGCAGTACCGCGGCGGCGTGCGCCTCGACGCCGGCGTGCACCACATCGCCCAGATCCGGCTGCTCCGCGGCGACATCGTGCGGGTGCACGCTGCCGTGCACGCGGCCAACAGCACGATCGACGCACCGTCGGACCTCGCGCTCAATCTCGTCTTCACCGGAGGCGCCATCGGCAACTACACCGCGTCCTACCCCGAGATCCCGGTGCCGCCCGAACCCAACGACATGCGGCTGTACGGCACCGAGGGCGTGCTCGCCGGATCCGTGTCGGAGCGCCGCGTGACGCGCGGCAACTCCGACGCCACCACCCACACGACAGTCTTCCGCGGTATCGACAACGGCTACCGCGCGGAGCTCATCGACTTCGCCGATGCCGTGCAGTTCGGAGTGCGGCCGGTCGGCAGCGTTGCGCAGAGCGTGGCCAACGCGATGGTCGTCCAGCGGGGTCTCGACTCCGCGGAACGGGCGGCCGTACTGGCGCTCGACCCCGTGCCCGGCGCGGGCCCGGTACCGCTGTGGCGGCCCCGTGGCGCGACCGGGCCTTCGACGGGCTGCCAGGACAACGCATCAGCAGTTCGGCGTCGTTCGCCGCATAAACGACCCGCAGCGCGGCGCTCGCCCAGGTGTCCCGCCGGTTGCGACGTCGCCCCCGTCGGTACGCGTCCGCTCGATCGGATGCGAGAGGAGTGGTCATGGAAGAGAAAACGGACTGGTCGAGGCGCTCGTTTCTCGGGATGAGCGCGCTGGGCGTGCTCGGTCTCGCCGGGTGCGGGGGCGGCGGCCCCGCCGCGCCGCAGGTCGACGTCCAGGTGCCCCAGGCGCTGCTCGACCAGGCGGCCGGACTCCGCGGCGGGTCGGTGGGGATGCTCTCGCAGAAGCTGTACTCGGAGGCCGCCAACCAGGCGCTGGACAAGTCGCTGCAGGTGTTCGCGCAGGCCACCGGCACCACGGTCCGCAACGACTTGGTCTCCGGCGACGCCGGCGACATGGTCGCGAAGATGGACGCCGAGGTGAAGGCGGGCACCAGCCGCGATCTGGCCTTCGTGAGCGACCGACGGTTCGTCGGCCAGCTCCACAACCTCGGCAGCCTCACCGACGTCACCGACGTGGTCGAGGAGATGCGCTCGCTCTACGGGGAGCCCGCGACGGAGGCGACCAACTTCTGCGTGTTCGACGGGCGCTGGTACGCGATCCCTTACCACTTCATCGCGACGGGGATGTACCTGCGCAAGGACTGGTACGCGGAGAAGGGTCTCCCGCTCAAGCCCCACTACACGTGGGAGGAGCTGCGCGACAACGCGTTGGCGGTCTCCGATCCGGCGAAGCGGCGCTTCGGCTGGGGTCTCACGGTGAACCGCTCCGGCGACGCCAACGGCTTCATCGTGAACGTCATCAACACCTACGGCGGGGCGATCGCGGAAAACACCGGCACGAAGGTGGTGTTCAACTCGCCGGAGACCGTCGCTGCCGTCACGTTCATCGCCGACATCTACACGAACCCGAAGTACGCGCCGATGCTGCCACCCGGGATCGGAAGCTGGACCGACTCGAGCAACAACGAGAACTGGCTGGCTCAGATCCTGGGGCTCACGCTCAACCAGTACAGCGTCTACGCCGACTCGAAGACCAAGAACAACCCGGTCTACGCCAACACGCACCCGTTCAACGGCGCCACCGGACCGGCGATCGACAAGCCACTCGCGTTCGGCGAGTCCAACTCGTTCGTCGTGTTCAAGGGGGCGAAGAACCCCGACCTCGCCAAGCTGGTGGCGAAGTTCATGGTCGGCGGGAGCGCACTGCTCGGTGTCGCGAAGGGAGCACCGTGCCTGGTCAACCCCTCGTGGGACAAGGTGTGGGACTCCGACCCGTACTACACCAGCGGTGACCCGGCCTTCGCCGCGCTGCGGGAGCAGACCCGCGCAGAGCTCCCCATGAAAACCAAGACCGGCTACGCGTTCCCCCAGGCCCCGAGCCCCGGCGAGCAAGCCGCTACCGCCGCCTATCTGCTGACCGACATGATGCAGTCGGTCATCCAGGGCACCCGGCCGGCCGACGCCGTTGCCGCGACCCACGCCCGGATCGTCCAGGTCTTCGAGCAGCAGGGCTACAAGCAGCAGTGACCGTCCTGCGTCCGCGTCCGGCGCCGGCCCGTCCGGCGCCGAGCGCGTCGTCCTCGCTCACCACATCGCAGCGGCTGCTCGGGCGCGACTGGCGCCTCGCCGCGGTGTTCATCGGGCCGACGCTGTTGCTGGTCGCAGGCCTGATCCTGTACCCGATCGTCAGCTCGATCTTCACCAGCGCCACGGAGCGCCACGGAGCGGAGACGGTCTTCGTCGGGCTGGACAACTACACCGCCCTCATCGACGACGCCGTGTTCCACAAGGGCGTGCTCAACTCGTTCGTCTTCACCGCGTACGCCGAGATCTTCAAAGTGACCCTCGGTCTCATCGCGGCGTTGATGCTGCACCACATGCGCCGCGGCCGGGCGATCATCGCCGGGGTGATCCTGCTGCCGTGGGTGGTGCCGACGGTCGTCACGGCCTTCACCTGGCGGTCCTTGTTCGACCCGATCTTCGGCAGCGTCAACGTCCTGCTCACCGACTCCGGGATCGGGCCCGCCCTCGCCGCGATCGGGCTCGTCGACAGGTGGCCCGCGGAGTGGCTGTCCGATCCCGCGCTCGCGATGCCGTCGGTCATCCTGGTCAACGTCTGGAAGGGCATCCCGTTCTTCACGGTGACGTTCCTCGCCGGGCTCAAGGCCATCGACAGCGGTCTCCACGAGGCGGCGATGGTGGACGGCGCCTCGCCGTGGCAGCGCTTCGTGCACATCACGCTGCCGGGGCTGCGCAACGTCATGATCGTGACGGTGCTGCTGTCGTCGATCTGGACGTTCAACAACTTCGACCTGATCTGGCTGATGACCCAGGGCGGACCGGGGGACGCCACCGCCCCGTACGTGATGGTGGCCTACTCGAAGGCCATCCTGCAGCTGCAGCTGGGCGCAGGCGCCGCGGTCACGCTGGTGATGCTGCCGATCATCGGCATCCTCGTTGTGATCCTCGTGCGGATGATGCGACGCAGCGACCTGCCAGGCGCAGGCGACATAGGGCGCAGGCGGCTGACTCCCGCTCAGCGCAGGGCGCTGCCGTGGGTGATGGTCGTGGCCTCGATACTCGTGCTGGTCTGGGCGTCGCCGCAGATTGTGTGGAAGGCCGCGCTCGTGCTGGGCGTGTTCGTGGTGCTCGCGGCCGCCGTCGGACGGGTCGTCTCCGCGCTCGCCGCGCGGGGCAACCGGCTGGCCGCACGCCTGGTCGGCGGCGCCGGCACGGGGGTCGCGCTCGTGGGTCTGCTGGGCTTCGTGCTCGCCCCGCTCTACTGGATGACGGTCACGGCCTTCAAGTCCGACGACCAGATCGTCGCGCGCACCAACGACCTCTGGCCGACCCCGTGGAGCACCGAGCAGTTCACCAACCTGTTCACGGGCAAGGCGTTCGGTACCTGGTACGGCAACACGATCCTGGTGTCGGTGGCGTCCACCGTGATCGCCCTGATCTGCGCGGCGCTGGCCGGCCACGCGCTGGCGCGGCTGAAGTTCCGGGGTTCGGAGAGCTTCACGGTGACGATCCTGCTCACCTACGTGATGCCGGGCGCGCTGCTGTTCATCCCGCTGTATCAGATCATGAGCGGGATCGGGCTCAACGACTCGTTGTGGTCGCTCGTGCTCGCCTACCCCACGTTCACCCTGCCGTTCGCGACGTGGCTGCTCGTCGGCTACTTCAAGTCGATCCCGGCCGACCTCGAGGAAGCTGCGCTGGTCGACGGCTGCACGCGGTTCGGGACGTTCATCCGGATCGTGCTGCCGCTGGCCAAGCCGGGCCTGCTCGCGGTCGCGCTGTTCACGCTCACCAACGCGTGGAACGAGTTCCTGTTCGCCTTCGTGTTCATCACCAACGACGACTACAAGACGCTGCCCGTCGGCATGCAGTCGATGATCTTCGGTGACGTCGTGCCGCAGGGGCAGCTGGCCGCGGCCTCGCTGCTGATCAGCATCCCGGTCGTGCTCATGTACGGGTTCGGGCAACGGTTCCTGACCGAGGGCCTCACCGCGGGAGCCGTGAAGGGGTGAGCGTGCACCGCGAGACCCCGACGATCACGGGGGAGCACGTCGCCCTCCTGCATTCGGATCGGCCGCGCGCTGGAACCGTTCACACTGGCGTGGATCGAGGACCCGATCCCGTGGCAGCTGACCGCCAGTGGCGCCAGTTCACCGCGGCCGTCGCCGTCCCGACGTGCACCGCAGAGGGGACATCTACCTGGTCGATGGCTTCCGGCCGCTGCTGGCCGCCGCCCCGGAGAACTGGAGCGACCTCGTCACCGACCTTCCCCGCCCGCTGATCCAGAACGGCCACATCACGGTGTCGCACACGCCAGGACTGGGGTTCGGCGACATCGACGAGGAGCGGCTGCGCCGCCACCTCGACCCGGGCGATCCGATGTTCTTCGCCGAGAGGACGTACTGGGACGGGGAGCCGAGCCACGACCGGCTTGGGAGCTGAGAGCACCCATCAGGCCGGGCCCTGCTCGGCGCGCCACCGCTCGTACTCGGGCCGGGCCTCGTCCGACAACGGGTAGTACAGCCGCAGGTCGCCGCCCTCGGCCAGCCGGACCCGGGAGAACTCCTCCCATTCCGCGTGCTCCTGAGCGACAGCCAGCAGGGTGGGTGCAAGCTTGACCGGCACCACGACCGCCCCGTCGTCGTCGGCGACGACGATGTCGCCCGGCTCGACGAGCGTGCCACCGCACGCCACCGGCACGTTGACGGCGGCCGGGACGATGTCGGTCTGGGCGTGGAAGTTCGGCGTCGCGCCCCGGATCCACAGCCCGAGACCGAGCTTCTTGGCCTCGGCGATGTCACGCAGGCACCCGTCGACCACCACGCCGGCGCCGCCGCGGCCCTTGAAGTAGGTCAGCATCATCTCGCCGAACACGCCGCTACTCATGTCACCGCGCGCGTCGACGACGATCATGTCGCCGGGCTGGGCGTGATACATGACGTGCCGGTGCAGCTGCTTCTCCGGCTCGGCGTACTCGTCGACGGGGTAGAGGTCCTCCCGCTTCGGCAGGAACTGCAGCGTCAGCGCCGGCCCGGCCACGCGCACGCCGGGGGTCACCGAAACCGGGCCTTGGATGAACGCGCTGCGGATGCCCATGCGGCTGAGCTCGGCGCTGGCCGTTGCGCTGCCGATGGCCGCGAGGGCCACACTGAGCTCGGCAGGCGGGCGAACGATGTCGTGCGTCTCGACCACCTCGGTAGCTCCCTCGGGTCCACGCTGACCGCAACTATCGGAGAGTTTCAATAAGATTTCGATTCGAGCGTAGTCCGGCGATCCTGCGTTCGCGTTGTCAGGCGGTGGCGGCGCGGCGCTGCCCCGCACGACGAGTGCGGTGGACAACTCGATCCGGCCCGGCGCCAGCGCGACGCCACCGAGATGGCCGATCAGCGTCCGGACGGCAAGCGCCGCCAGCTCCGCGATGGGCTGGCCCACGGTCGTCAGCGCAGCGGAGACCCATTGCACCATCGGCACGTCGTCAAACCCGACGACGCTGAGGTCGTGCGACACGCGCAGGCCGGCTCGCGCGGCCGCAGTGTAGACACCTGCCGCCTACTCGTCGTTGCCGGCGACGATCGCCGTCGGCCGCGCCGATACCGCGAGCGGCCGCGCAGCCCCGGCCAGCCCGGATGCGTGGTGGAAGTTGCCATGCGCGACGAACTCTTCGTCGTAGGTGATCCCGACGCGATCGAGCGCCGCTCGGTAGCCTCCAGCCGGGCCTGGCTGCACAGGTAGCGCATCGGGCCGGTGACGGCGCCGATCCGGCGATGGCCCAGCTCGATCAGATGCCGAGTCGCCGCCAGGCCGCCGCCCCGTTGCCGGCACCGATCGACGGGACGTCCGACTCGAGGTCGCCGACGGGGTCGATGAGTACCGCCGGGACGCCCACCCGTCCTAGCCGTTCCTGGTCGGCGTGGGTGAGCGCGGACACCGCCATCACGACACCAAGCGGTTCCCTTCGCGCGCAACAGGTCGTCACGCCAGGAGGAGTAAAGGGGCTCAGCAGAGTTAAATAGGTCTACGAGCGCTGTGCACGACGATAACACCGTCATAGACCGAATCGGACGGCTGCAAATATCACCGAGTACGTCGTCGCAGCCCTCTGAACTGCTAGGGCGTGTTTCGAAAGTGGTTGGGCGTCCACCAATGTTGATCACGGTTTGGGTGTGTCGGCGTGTCGTAGCCGGGTAGATGGGGAGGTCTCCGCTAGGTGAGTCATCGACCAAGATGATCAAGTAGCGGAGACCTCGTCGATGACCTTACCTGTGGGTGCTCGGGCGGATCTGACCGATGAGCAGTGGGCGGTGCTGGAAGTGTTGCTGCCGAAAGGGAAGAAGCCGGGGCGGCCGGCCAAGCACCCGAAGCGGCAGTTGATCAACGGGATTCGGTGGCGGGTGCGGGCCGGGTCGCCCTGGCGTGACCTGCCGGCCCGCCCTCGTGCTGGGTAAGGAAACTGACCACCTGACCACCCACGACCAGGTTCGGCACCGACATCGTCAGATAGATCCGGTCAAGACAATCGATCACCAATCCTGTGTGGCCATCGAGCACATCATTGACCGTCACCGGATTCACCCTGCTCAGCCGAGACGCCATGACCGCCTCCACACCCAGCGTCCACCACGGGCAGCAGCAACAACCCAAGCCGGGACATTCGCGGCGCAGCCGCGAGCCCTGAGACCAGCCTCGGACCGCTACCCAACACCACGACCAACCGTAGCCATCAACGCACCGCAACCACCCGCCTCGGCGGTCCGAGGCTGGTCTCACTGGTGCGGGGGCTGGGATCGCGCCATTACCCGGATGCCAAGGCCGTGGCCGAGCGGATCGGCGCGATCAGCCGCGCCCGCCGCGTCGGCGCCTACCTGCGCAGCGAGGTCGGCACCGACCCGATCACCGGAAAACCCCACCTTGGCCTGGTCCTTCGACCAGACCGCGATCAATGCCGAAGCGGCCGCCGACGGCTGGTACGCACTGCTGACCACCCTGCCCGCCGACATCACCGCCGCGCAGGTGCTGATCCGCTACAAGGGCCAAGAAGTCGTGGAACGCCGCTACTCGGCGTTCAAAGGCCCGCTGGCGGTCGCGCCGATGTTCCTCAAAACCAACCGGCGCATCGCTGCCCTGATCACCGTGATCTGCCTGGCGCTGCTCGTGTTCTGTCTGATCGAGCGGGCGGTGCGGGCCGCGATCGCCCCGGACACCACGATGGCCGGCCTGACTCCTGGCCAGAAAACCAAGCCCACCGGCCGGCTGATCTTCCAGGCGTTGGCCGGGTTGCGGCTCATCCCGGCCACCGGCGGACAGCCCGGGATCATCCCACAACCTGGCCCGGTCCAGACACGCCTGCTGGATCTGCTTGCGGTCGACCCCACCCAACCGCCATGATCAACAAATCCGGTGGTCCCGGGATGGACCCACCCTCACCCATGTGCGAAACACCCGGCTAGCGCGGTTCGCTGGGTGGGTCGGCGCCGGTGAGGATCGCGCGTTGGGTCCAGGTGACGTCGTGCCAGGTGCCGTGTTTCCAGCCAATCCGCTGGTAGGTGCCGACCGGCTCGAAGCCCATTGCCCTGTGCAGCCCGACGCTCGCCTCGTTCGGCAGGGTCGTCCCGGCGACCGCGGTGCGAAATCCGCGCCGGGCAAGCCTTTCCAGCAGCGCGGCGTAGAGGGCGCGGCCACCGCCGGTCCGCCGGCGGCCGGTTTCCAGATACACACTGACCTCGCACGCCCACCGGTAGGCCGGCCTGGACTTGAACGCGCTGCCGTACGCGTAGCCGACCACCCGGCCGCGGTCCTCGAGCACCACCCAGGCGTGCGTGCGCAGCGCGGTGGCGATCCGCTCAGCCATCTGCGCCGGCGTCGGCGGCTCGTTCTCGAAGGTGATCGCTGTGTCGGTGACGTACGGGGCGTAGATCGCCGCGCACGCCTCGGCATCCGCCTCCGTCGCGTCACGCACCACCATGGCGACGATAGTAACGCGAACTGACCCTATAGTGACACCTGTGTCTGACCCGTTCTCCACCTCCCTCGGCGCGACCCTGCAGACCGCTCGCCTCGCCCGCGACCTGTCGGTCAGTGCGTTGTCCGACCGCTCCGGGGTGTCCCGCGCGATGATCGGCAAGATCGAGCGCGGCGAGGCCCAACCGACCGCGGCGCTGCTCGGCCGGCTCTCCGGCGCGCTCGGCATGTCTCTGTCCGAGCTGGTCGCCCGGGCAGAGGGCGACGGCCGACGGCTGATCCGCGCGGCCGACCAACCGACCTGGATCGACCCGGAGACCGGCTACCGCCGCCGCGCCGTGTCACCCGTCGCGGGCGGGCCGATCGAGCTGGTCGAGGTCGAACTGCCGCCGGGCGCGCGGGCCTCCTTTCCCGCCGACACCTACACCTTCGCCCACCACCAGATCTGGGTGCTCGCCGGCCGGCTGCGATTCCACGAGGGCGACATGGTGCACGACCTGGCCACCGGCGACTGCCTGCAACTGGGCCCGCCGGCGCCGTGCACGTACCACAACCCGGGCAACCGGAGCTGCCGCTACCTCGTCGCCCTCACCCGGCGGCACACCTGAACAGAAAGTTGGAACGAGATGATGTCGCCGTGCTCCAGAGGCTAGAGCCAGCCGGAGCGAACGAGCACGGGCCGGCCGTCGGTCGCGGCGGGCACCTCGGCCGGCGCCTTGCCAAGCTCCCCCGCGCGCACCCGGTCGAGCAGCCGGCGAGTCGCGCCCACGACCTCGGGCGCCGCATCGCGCAGGTCCACCGCATCAGCGGGACCGGCCGTGTCCACCGGGAAGCGCGCCTCGGCCAGCAGAGCATCCAGGTCAGCAAGCTTGCCGGCCAGCCAGCCGAGCGGATCGGCGGACAGCTCCCGGACGAACACCCGCTTGCCGGGGTTCCATCCGGTGAACGCCGGGTGATGGTGTGCGCGGTCGAAGCTCCCCGGCTTCCCGTCGACGGATTCCAGGAAATCCGCCCTCCACACCGGCTGCCCAACCTCGATCGGCGTCGCGGAGTAGATCGAATCCTTCAGCTCGCCGCGCTCGAGCACCCGCAGCTCAAGCCGGACCCCGTGCTCGGCGCTCTCCTGGCCCGTGCTCGGCTCCGGATCGACGAAGTACAGATCCCCAACCACCACACCGACCCGGTCGAACCCGAAGACGTACAGCATGGCCAACCCCTTTCGACACCCGGATGACCCCGATAGATACGTTCCGGTCGGTTTACTTCTGTTCGAGCCACCAGTTCAGCGGCGTGCTGTCGTCGGCCGGGTCGTAGACGTTCACGTAGTACCACTCCCCAGCGGGGACGCGGCCCAGGTACGCGTTGAGCGCGGACTCGATCGCGGCGAAGCCGGCCCGGAACGGGATCGTGAACACGGTCAGGCTGCTGCGGTCCCGGGTCCAACCCTTGCCGTCGCACCAGCCGCCCAGGGACTCGAGTGTCCCCTTGAGACGGTCGACCTCGGCGTCGGCGGTGGACGGGGCGCTCACGTGCACGGCGATGTTGCCGCCCCGCTCCACCACCTCGAAGGAGTTGTCGTCGTGCACGCGCAGGAGGTCGCCGGCCGCGGCGCCCATAGCCAGACCGGGCGAGGCGGCGAGCCGCCACCGCCGGCCCTCCGGCTCGGCCAGCACATCCTCATGCACTGGCCGGCCGGACGGGCCGATCGCGACGAGCAGGCGCACGGTGGGCATGCGCCCGACCCTAGTCTGTTCGACCATACGGTGCCCCGCAGCTTCCTCTCTCGGCACAGGACATGCCCGGTCTCGGCGCGCCTCGGTTGCCGGCGCTCAGGTTGCACGCGGCACCCTCGAGGCAGACGTTGGGCGGATCCAGGTTCCCGCCGCGCGACGTCGGCACGTTGCGGTGTCCAAGGTGGACGTTGCTGGGGTTGCGAGTGGTCTGGCCACAGCGCCAGCACCGGTAGAGCCCACCCTGCTGATCGGCCTCGTCGATGAGGGCCTGGCGGACCGCGCCCTGCCCGGCCCGGGATCCGCCGGTCGGGCCGCCGGTACTGGCCGCGACCTCCTGCGCGGTGGCTCCCTGGGCGTCCCGCAGCACCGCGCCGGCACCACCGGTCGGTTGCGCGGTCGCCGGGCGGACGGCCGGCGGCGTGGTGGCCGCCGGGGTGGTGGGTGCCGGCGTTCCGGCCGCCGGGGCGGGCGAGCCGCGCAGTGCCTTGATGGCCGCGCCGCCGCCCTTGACCACGCCGAACGTGACGCCGGCGATCACCGCGTCGGTGGCGACCGCCTCCACGGTCTGCGGTTCTCCGGAGATGGCCCGCGACGCCACGCCGCCGACCACACCGGCACCGACCGCGGCGCTGCCCTGCACGAGCAGGCTCGCGCCCATGGTGGCGCCCGCGACCGCGCCGGAGATCGTGCCGGCCGCCGCGGCTCCGGCGAGCCGCCCGGCGTCGAACTCGCCCTTGATCGCCTGCCGGACGCCCTCCACACCGACGCCGACCAGCAACCCGATGCCCGCGCCGATGGCGATGTTCACCCACTTGCCGTCGGGATCGTTGAGGCGTACCGGGTTTGCCGCGGCATACGTGTAGGGCGACAGGTTGACCGGGCTGTAGACGCCGCCGCTCGGATTACCGTCCAAATAGGACGGAAGAGCGGGGTCGGGGCTCTGCCACAGCTGGGTGCGCGCGTCGTAGTAGCGGGCGCCGTAGTAGTAGAGCCCGGTCTCCTCGTCGAGCTCCTTGCCGGTGTACTGGTGCGGCACCGGCTGCACCGGGTGCTCGTCGACCCAGGTCTCGCCGCCCGCGAAGTACTGCAGGTGCTCGGCGAGCTGGCCGTGGTCGTCGGTGACGAACCCGGTGGAGCCCAACTGGTCGCTGTGCGCGTAGAACTGCCGGTCCTCGATCCGGTTCGGCGGTTCGACGAACTTCGTGACCAGTTTCGTCTGTCCTATGTAGACGTGCTTGTACTCCTTGTTGCCGTCGGTGGAGTAGCTCTGGTTCGGGTAGACGTGGAACGTGCTGCCGTCCTTGATCACCCGGTTGCCGAGGTCGTCGTAGGAGTACCTGGCGCGGTTCGGCGTGCCGCCGGGGTTGTCGCAGGAGGCCGGGGTCTGCGGCAGCGTCTGGCTCTGCACGTTCTCGTGGCTGCAGGCCAGCCGGTTCTCCTCGTCCCAGATCAGCTGCCGGCGCGGCTGCGGCTGCTGGCTGCGGCTGATCTGGTTTCCGTTGGCGTCATAGGCGATCGTGAACGGTCCGAGGGCGGTCGGGGCATGCGGCTGGCCGCCGCCGTAGCCGTACCCGTAGGTGTAGCTGGTCTTGCCCTGCACGATCGCGTTGCCGTTGCTGACCAGCTCGTGCACCTGCGCCTTGGACGTGAGGTTGTTGATGCTGTCGTAGGCGAGGTCCATCCGGTAGCGGTCGGTGTGCGGGTTGCGCGACTGGTAGGTGCCGTCGGCGTGGGTGAGCCGGTACAGGTCGTCGTAGCCGAAGGTCTGCGTGCTCGGGCCGCCGACCTGCTGGCCGACCTCGGGGCCGGGCGGCACCGCGGTGTTGTTGCGGATCGTGGTGACGTTGCCGACGTGGTCGTAGTCGTAGTCCAGGTTCTGGAACACGTACCCGATGCCGAGGTTGGCCCGCATGGTGTCCAGCCGGCGGTTCTGCGCGTCGTAGGTGTACTGGGTCCGGGTGCCGTTCCCGGTGTCCAGCAGCACCCGCTGCTCGAACTTGTCGTAGTCGAGCCGGCGCAGGTACTGGTAGGTGAAAGTACCCTTCACGCCGGCGGCCGAGTCGACCTGGCCGCCGCTGTTGTAGTTGTAGGACAGCACCTCCCCGTCCGGGAAGGTCATGCGCAGCACGCGGTTCCAGGTGTCGTAGGCATACCGCGTGGTGAACGTGGCCACGTGGCTGCCCTGCTCGGAAACCGTGCGGCTCTCCGAGGTGAGCTCGCCGAGCGGGCCGTACTCGCGGGTGACGTCGCCGGCGCCGTCGTGCACCGCGGTGATCCGGGAGGCGCCGCCGTTGGGCGCGCCCGGCCCGCCGTAGGTGTAGCGGATGTTGTTGCCCGGGAAGACGGGGTACCGGATCCCGGACAGCCGGTTGAAGTCGTAGTCGTACTCGATGGATTGCTGCGAGGCGGCGAGCTTGGCGGTGACCTTGGTGATCGGGTTGTCCGCGAGGTCGTAGCCAGTGGTCGTGCGCCCGGCGTCCGGACTGTCCACAATGGTCCGACGGCCGAGGTTGTCGTAGCCCGCGGTGGTCACGTTGTTGTGATCGTCGGCGGCGGACGTGATCTGGCCGATCGGGTCGTAGCCGTAGCTGGTCCAGATGACCGACTGGCCGCCGGCCGGGTTGAACTCCTTGACCGAGGTGGTCAGCTCGCGAACGTCGGAATAGGTGCGTTTCTGCTTGCCGTTCGCGTCCGTGGTGACCATCTCGAACTGGGTGGCGCCGGACCGGTCCGGCCCGAAGCCGTAGGCCACCGCGGTCGTCGTGTTGTCCGGCAGCACGGTGGTCCGCGTGCGGTCCAGCACGTCGAAGGTCATCCTGGTCGGCTGGACCGTGTCGACGGTCGTGGTGAACGTGGTGTTCGCCGCGCCCTTCGGCTCGGTGACCGGGTAGAACTGCTCGACCGCCCGGCCGAGGAAGTCGAACGTGACGTGGCCGGAGATCGTCATCACCGTGGCCGGCGGGGTGTCCGGTCCAGTGTGGACGCTCGCGTCCTTCTTGGTCTGGATGGTGCGCTTGAGCCCGTCGATGAAGGTGATCGTGTCGATGGTGTCGGCCTTCGGCGCGCCGGTGGCGTCGCGGTCGGCGTGCCGGGTGACCGCGTACGGGACCGCCGCCTCCGGGTGGTACTCGAAGTCGATCGTGACCCGGTTCTCCGGTGCCTCGTAGGGCCCGGTGACGCTGTCCAGCCTGCCGAAGTTGTCGTAGGCGTTGCGGAGCACCTGGTTGTTGAAGTCCGTTGTGGACTCGACCTGACCGTACTTGAGATTGTGCGTCGACGAGGAGTGGTAGCCGAAGCTGTCGGTGATCGACTCGATGTAGTTGCCGACCACGGTGTCGTAGCCGTAGTCAAGCCGGTAGCGCTGACCGGTCTTGTTGGCCGGCCCGGTCACCGCCTTGATGGTGCCGTTCGGGAAGTACTCCATCGAGGTGACCGCCGCGTCGCCGTTGGCAAGGGTCGCGCGGATCTCGGTGATGTCCCCGTTGGCGCAGTTGACCGTGGAGCTTCGGTGCCGCATCAGGGTTCCGTTGCCGAACACGTCGATCGCGTTCGGGGAGCCGACGATGTAGGACGCCTGGCAGGCCGGATCGTCCGCGGTGTAATGGATCCGGCTGTCCACGTCGTCGGCCGGGCCGGTGTCAGCCGCGTCGAACGAGCGGGTCACGTTGCCGAGGGCGTCGTACTCCATCTCGGTGAAGGTGGTCTTCGCCGCGCTCGGTTGGCCCTCGAAGTACCGCCGGTCGGTCCTGGTCGGCTGCGGGAAGATGGTCGCGGTCGTGCTCTTGGCGTCCGCCTGCGCGCCAGGTGCGTTGATGTCCCGCAGGCTGTAGGTGTTCACCGTCTCCAGGAACGGTCTGCCGGCCGCGTCCGCGGTCAGCTCGCGGCGCAGCAGGCCGCGGGTGTAGTGGCTGTCGTTGAGGAACTCGTGGGTGATGCTGCGGTAGACCGCGTCGCCGGCACCCGGGTCGCGGTGGCGTTCCACCACGGTGGCGTAGCCGTCGAACTCCCGCTCCAGCCGGTCGAAATGCCCGCCGGAGTACTCGTAGCCGACCAGCTGCGTGTCCTGGCCGTCGCCGGGGTGCCCGTCCTGCACGGCCACCCGGGTCAGCACCCACCGGGACTGCGGTTGCTCGTAGTTGTTGCCGTCCCTGGCGTACTCGAAGTCCATCCGGGCACCCAGCGGCCGGGTGACCCGGCGCAGCAGGTTGGTGCGCCCGGTGTTGTTCTGCACCACGGAAAGCTGGTTGTCCCGTGTGGACGCCAGCTGGTCGGCGAAGCCGTCGCCGTTGATGTCGCGCAACGACACCTCGGTGCGGCTGGCCCCGGTGGTGACGTCGCCGCCGGGGTTGATCACGATGCAGACGACCGTGAAGCAGATGCCGAACGTGAAGTACACCCCGCCGCCGAGGCTGGCGTTGCGGTCACCGTTGAGATCCGAGCGGCTGCCGTTGAAGTCGACCGGCGGCTCGAACCCGTTGCCGGTGTTCAGGGCCACCTTCAGCGGGGTCCCGGCGAACACGCGGTCCATCAGGCCGTCGCCGTTCATGTCCAGCAACGTGCCGGCCGCGGAGCTGCTGCCGGTGCTGAACGAGGCACCGCCGGCGAAGCCGTAGAAGTCGGTGTTGAACCCGATGTTGATGCCGACATTGGAGCCGCTGCCGTCGTTGATCGGTGCCGGGTTGCGCCAGGTCTCCGGTGCGCCGAAGCGGTAGCCGAGGTTGAGCGCCACCCGCCCGTCGGCGAACACCCGGTCGGGCAGGTCGTCGCCGTTGATGTCCAGCAGGTCGAACTGGCCGTCGGACTTGCTCCCGCCGAGGCTGCCGCCGACGCTGATCGGGGAACCGAACGCCGGCATGTCGTTGCCGGCCTCCGCGGTGTTGGTCGCCGCATGCCCGGGCGGGCTGTCCATGCCTCGCCCGGTGGAGATGGTGCGCGCCGCGCTGCCCGCGCTGGCGTTGCCGGAAATGTTGGTGCTCTTGCGAACCGCACCGTCCGGAGTGGACGATCGGGTGCCGCCGAGGCCGCCGGTCATGTCGCTGTACTGGATGCCGCCGGTGCCGACCACGTCCGGGAACTGGTCGCCGTTCATGTCGATGAAGTCGACCTGACCGGTGCTGTCGCCGGTGGCGATGCTGCCGCCGACCGAGCCGACACTGCCGCCCACGCTGCCGGTCAGCGAAACCTGCTGGGAGCGCGCGACTCTCGGCACCGCGGTGGCGTTGCCGAAGTCGGACGGCTTGGGCACCGCGATCGAGTCGACGCCCAGCCGCGAGCTGCTCACGCTGGCCCTGGCCACCCAGTTGTGCTCGCCCGCGCCCCACCGGTTCAGTTGCGGCGACGGGGAGAACGGCGCCACCTTCGGCGGGTTGATCCGCGGATCGTTGGTGAAGGCGTCCTTCTGCGCCTGCGGGTCGACGCTGCCCGGCAGCTGGTCGCCGAAGTGCTCGTCAATCACCAGGTCGTTCTGCACGATCGGCTGCGTGGCGCGGTCCTTGTTGCCGTTGTAGCCGATGGCCGCCCAGCCGCGATAGGGCTGGCTGAACGCGCCCTCCTCGGCCGCGCTGTGGAACGCGCTCGGCACGTCCGACCCGTCCAGCTGCACCGTGGCCGAGGTGAGGAACGTGCGCAGCTTGGGGTCGAGGGTGCTGAAGTCGAAGAACAGGTCGTCGTTCTCGTGCACGTCCACGCTGAACGAGCCCGGGGAGGTCAACTGTCCGTTGTGGACATCGAAGAACCGCTTGGCCAGCAGCTCACCCCGGCGCTTGACGGTGAACGCGATCCGCGCGTTCGGCTGCTCGCTGCCGAAGTTGAACGCGAGCTGCGGGTTGACGGTCACGGTGGCGTCCGCGGACACGTGATGGAACCCTTGCGGCGCGGTCAAACCGTCCACCGGGTAGATGTCCAGGTCGTACGGCGGGAAGATGTTGATCAGGAACTGGCCGTTGTTGTCGGTGACCCGGGCCACGCCGTCGGCCGCGGTGTAGTACGCCTGCGGTGTCCAGGCGAGCTGGTCCACGTCGACCGGCGAGTCCACCCGGATCCGCCACTTGAGGACCTGGCCCTGCTGCACCGGGATGTCGAGGTTCACCGGAATGCTACCGGTGGTGCCGCCGGCCAGGGTCTGGTCGAGCACCGGGGTGCCGTCGCGGGTGATCACGACCGCGACGTCGTCCGTGGTGGCACCGCGCTTGACCAGGTCACCGGAGAGGTGCACGGTGCCGGTGAGCGGCATCTTCACCGTCGAGGTCCGGCCGCCGAGGGTGAAGTCCCGGGAGGCCTGGTACCGGTGGAACGGCAGGCCGTTCACGTCGATCGGGTCGCCGACATTGAGGTAGCTGACCCGTGGATCCCACGACACCTGGTCCAGACCGCCGTCGAAGGCCGACTGCAGCCGGAAGTACAGCCGCTGGCCACGCGTGACGCTGATGGCGTCGACGCCGGTCGGGGCGTGCTCGGTGTTGTCCTGCGGGCCGATCTGAGTGGACCACAGCTCGGTGTCCTCGTGCTGGATCGCCACCCGCACGCCGTCCGCGTTGGTCGACGCGGCCCGGGCGGCGGCCGTCTCGTCGGCGAGCTTCACCGTGCCCTCGACCTTGACCGTGCCGTCGAACGGGGCCACCCAGCGGCGCACGCTGTCCAGTAACGGGAACGAGTCGACCATGCGCTCGCGGTCCTGCGCGAAGTCGCCGACGATCCCGTTGGTGTCCACCTGGCCGGCGCCCACCGGCACCGGGGTGTCGCCGCTGATCCCGTACACCGGAACGCCATCCGGCCCGACGCGTCCGAACAGGACACTCCCGCCGTTGACCAGGTCGGTGATCCCGTCCCCGTTGACGTCGCTGAAGTACTGGTTGGTCGTGGTGAACGTGTTGATGTAGTCCAGCTGCGCGGCCACCGCGCTGAGGTAGCCCTCGATGCCCAGGGTGATCGAGTTGCTGCTCTCGCCGCCGATTCCCGGCAGGTTCAACGGTTTCGCCTCATCGGAGAACCGGAGCTGACCGTTCGGTCCGGACCGGTTCTTCCGGTACTGGACCGACCCGCCCTTGCGGAACACCTTATCCGGCAACGAGTCGCCGTCGACGTCGATGAGCGCCAGCACGCCGTCGTCGTCCGAGTGGTTGAACCCGACCTTGAGCCCGATCGAGTTCGACTTGGTGGGCGAGGTGCCCACGCCGACGTAGAGGTGGCCACCGCCGCCGGCCGAGGTGCTGGCGTTCAGCGCGCTGGCGTCGCCGGCCTGGTCGGGAGTGAGGTTCAGCACGTCCTTGCTCAGCCCGTCACCGGGTGTCGTCCAGTCGGCCGGGCTGAATGCCTGGTAGTTGCCCGCGCCGTCGCGGATGTCGTCGAAGTAGTCGAACGTGTGGGTGTTGAACAACGCGCCGTTCTCGCCGAACTGCGCGACCGTCTTCAGCAGGGTCTTGAAGAACGCGCCGGTGGCATAGGTGAACTCGTAGCGGCGGATCAGGTTGCCGTCCAGGCTCACCTCGACCTTGCGCAGCCGATCCGCGGTCACCCGCTTGTACCCGCCGCGCGCGTCGATCGTCGTGTCCGCGCGCAGCGGCTCGTTCAGCTCGCGGTCCCGGATGAACGTGACCGCGTACCGGCCCTCGGTGTTGTCCTGCCCGGTGTAGGTGACCCGCTGCGGGTACAGGTTCCGGCCCGGCTCGGCGCCGCCGTCGATGCCGTTGTCGTCGACCGGAGCGTAGGTGTAGCGCAGCAGGTTTCCGTGCGCGTCACGCACGTCGCGCAGCATCCAGGTGGAGACGTTCCCGCCCTGGTCGGCCAGCGTGGTGTTCGGCGCACCGCCGTAGAACGAGTGCGTGCCGGACTTGTCGACGACCTCCCAGCTGTAGTTGTTCGGGGCCGTGCCGTGCCGGACGATCTTGGTGAAGCCGCCCTCGACCCTGGTGTGGAACACCTTCTCCGCGCTGCGTGCCACCAGCGCGCCACGGTTGGCCAGCGGCGTCAGCTGCTCGCCGTTCAGCAGGTAGGTCTCGGTCTCCAGGCCGCCGTCGAAGCGCGGCACGCCCCACCGGGCGTCGATCGTGATCGCCGGCGTGGACAGGTCCCAACCCACACCCATCCAGCTGTTGCCGCCGGAGGAGTTGTAGCGCACCGCCAGCTGCGGCTGGATCCCGTTGCGGCCCTGGGGAACCTCGATCGGGTAGCTGAGCCGGTTGTCCCCCTGGTTGTTCATGCTCGGCGGGGCGATCAGGTTGACCCCGGCGCCCGGGTCGCCGGCCTCGATGTCCTTGAGCTGGTTGGGATTGAACGAGGCGCCCTCGGGGTGCTCCGGCACCATCACCGTCGAGTTGACCATGTCGGTGAAGTGGTTGGTCAGCGACACCACGAGGTGGTTGACCTCGTCCACCGACACCCGCTGCAGCGGCCGCCAGCACAGCGCCGCCTCGTCGTAGAAGAACGTGTACACGTCCTGCGCGGTGAAGCCGTCGGTCAGCAGCGCTGGGTCGTAGGGCAGCGAGACCGTGATGTCCTGGGTGAAGGCGAAGGGATGCGGAGTGAACCGGTATCCCTTCCGCGGCCCGGCGGTCACGTTGGTCATGCCGGGATCGAGCTTGGGCAGGTCGGTCTGGGTGAGCGGGGTGATGCCGATGCCGGTGGGCAGAGTGACCGAACCCGGCGCGATCTTCAGGCTCGCCCCGTCATAGGCGAGCGTGCGCGGCATTCGTTCCAGTGGCCCGACAACGGACTGGAACGCGGGCAGCGTGGTGCCGAGCGACTGGGTCAGCGCCGCCGGTTTGACGGCCGCCGGCGCCGTTTCCCCGCAGGTGGCCGCCGTTGTGGCGGCACCACCCGCCGGCCTGGCGGTGGGCGGCCGGTTGGCCGCGGTCGTTCCGGAGAAAACCAGTGCCAAAACGGACAGGAAAGCCACCAGCTTGGCGGCCCGGGAACGGCGGACGGAGTCCTGACGACGACCGGCGGAGATCATGTTCATCGCGCCCAATCACTAGATGCGATCCACCAGACACAACCGGGAACAACGTAAGCGCGGGCGGTCGCCACACGGCACACCGCGGCCCGACCGGGCGGATTAGTGTGCCCAAAAAGGAAGGAATGGCTGGTTCCCGTAACACGCTCAGACGGTAAGACGACTTACTTCTTCTACCTTCGCGGCAACAAGAACAGCCGGTTTCATTTCCCCAAATCTGCGGTCAACTATACGACATTCAGCCCAACAGCGTTACACCCGTCCTCCCCTAGACACACTTACAGTATTAGTTCCTCCCGATCAGGCACCGACAATCGGGTGAAGCACACCCCTGATCGGCGTGGTGGCCAAGCGCGGTCGCCACGCCGCACCCCTCCTCGGCGAACCCGTATACCTAGTACTACGATGCATCGTGTCTCTAGGGTTAGTGGCGACGGAGGGAGGTCGGGTGAAGGTCACCAAGGATCTTGTGGCCGCCTCGGCGACACCGATGGTGTTGGGGATCCTGGCCGAGGCGGACAGCTACGGGTACGCCATCCTGAAGCGCATCAACGACCTCTCCGGCGGTGAGCTGGACTGGACGGAGGGGCTGCTCTACCCGTTGCTGCACCGGCTCGAACGGCTCGGGCACGTGGAGTCCCGGTGGCAGTCGGTCGCCGGGGAGCGCCGGCGCAAGTACTACCGCATCACCGACACCGGGCTGGCCGAGCTCGCCGAACAGCGCCGGCAGTGGGACACGGTGGTGGGCGCGCTCACGCAGATCTGGCGCGGCAATGGGGATTCCCGGCCGCTGACCGCGTTTCCGTTGGGGGGCAACGCATGACCGGGCCTACCCACGACCTCGAGGCGCAGTTCGCCCAGTGGCGCCACTATGTGGAGCGTCGCCGCGAGCTCGGGCCGGCCGACGCCGACGAGCTCGAAGATCACCTCCGGGGTTCGGTCGACGAGCTGGTCGCCGCCGGTCTGCACGGCGACGAGGCGTTCCTGGTGGCGGTCAAGCGCATGGGCAGCCTGGACGACCTGTCCCGCGAGTTCGCCAGGGAGCACTCGGAACGGCTGTGGAAGCAGCTGGTACTGACCGGCGGGACCGACGGCCCGGCGGCGGGCGCCCGGTCGCGGCGGGATCTGCTCGCGATGGCGATCTGCGCGGTGGGCGCGGCCGCGTCGATCAAGGTGCCGGAGCTGTTCGGCAAGCACCTCGACCACGACATCGCCTTCTACGCGCCGAACTTCGGCCTGTTCGCGCTGGCCTGGCTCGCGAGCTTCCTGGCCTGGCGCCGCCGGGCCACGACCGCGGTGATCGGTGTCCTGCTGACGTTGTTCGCGCTCGGCGCCGTCGCGGCCAACGCCTACCCGCTCCTCGACCACTCCCAGTCGGTGGTGCTGACCACGATCCATCTCCCCATCGCCCTGTGGTTCGCGGTCGGGCTGGCCTACGTCGCCGACGATCTCAGGTCGCCGCGCCGGCGCATGGACTTCGTTCGCTTCACCGGCGAATGGTTCATCTACTACGTGCTCATCGCGCTCGGCGGCGGTGTGCTGATCGCTTTCCTGGTCGGCACGTTCAAGGCCATCGGGATCTCCCCCGAAACCTTCGTGTCGCAGTGGCTCGCGCCGTGCGGCGCGGCCGGCGCGGCGGTGGTGGCCGCGTGGCTCGTCGAAGCAAAACAAAGCGTCGTCGAGAACCTCGCGCCAGTCCTCACCCGACTGTTCACCCCCCTCTTCGCCGCGGCGATGGTGGCCTTCCTCGTCGCGTTCATCGTCACCGGTGCCGGCATCGACATCGAGCGGGACGCGCTGATCCTGTTCGACCTCCTGCTCGTCGTGGTGCTGGGCCTGCTGCTCTACTCGATCTCGGCGCGCGACCCGCTGGCCCCGCCCGGGCTGTTCGACAAGCTGCAACTCGCTCTCGTGCTCGGCGCACTCGCCATCGATGTGCTGGTATTGCTGGAGATCACCGGCCGCATCACCGAGTTCGGCACCACGCCGAACAAGGCGGCCGCGCTCGGCGAGAACGTCATCCTGCTGGCCAACCTCGCCTGGTCGACCTGGCTGATGCTCGGGCTCGTCCGCCGACGCACCCCCTTCGCGACACTCGAGCGCTGGCAGACCAGCTACCTCCCGATCTACGCCACCTGGGCATGGATCGTCGCCCTGGCCTTCCCCCCACTGTTCAACTACCTCTGAGCACCGACCCGCGCAGCTCGAACCAGATCGCCAGGGGCACCCCGATCGCGCCGAAAGTCGTGGCGCCCAGCGTCAGATAGGCAGCGGTGTGATTCTCGGGAGCTCGGCTGTCGCGGACGTCGTCGGTCGGCGACTCGAGGTCATAGGCGATCGGCACGTCATCCCCACCGTGGCCTTCGGGCCCGGAGCCTCATCGCCCTGCTCGATCATGGCCTGGACCTGCCGGCCGCCGGCAGTGCGGAACTCGACGTAGGCCCGGGAGCTCTTGCCCGTCCTCACCACCGCGACGCCGAGCACCGCGACGATCCAGAACTTGACCCCCGACATCACCTTCGCCACGTCATCAAGATCCCGTGATCACCGGCCACAAACCCTCGTGTGCCGGTCCGGATCGGACCAGGTGCCCGACACCAGACTCAGATCCGGTCAGCGATGAACCATAGTCAGGATCACATGCCCTGACAAGGCATTATCGGATGGTGGAGCTGAGAGGGCTCGAACCCCTGACCCCCACACTGCCCATCCCGGCGACGTACGCGCCGTTCACCGCCGAGCAACGCACTACCGCGGTGCTGACCGGGCTCGGATTCGGCATCGCGCTGGGGACTGTAATCTCAACGGTGTAACTGTCCAAAGTGGAGGGTACATCGTGACTGATGAGAGTGGGCCCCGGATGGCGATGGTCGAGCCGGTGGTCGGCGAGGCGGCGGAGGAGCGGATGGTCGCCGAGTTGGCCGCGTGGGCTCGGGCCGAGGGGCTGCAGATGACCGGTGCAGGTGGGCTGTTGAACCGGTTGACCAAGCGGGTGTTCGAGGCCGCGCTGCAGGGCGAGATGGATGAACATCTCGGCTACGGCAAGCACGACCCGGCCGGCCGCGACGGCGGCAACTCTCGTAACGGCACGCGGGCCAAGACGGTGCTCACCGAGGTCGGCCCGGTCGAGCTGGAGGTCCCGCGGGATCGCGACGCCAGCTTCGAGCCGCAGCTGGTCAAGAAGCGGCAGCGCCGCCTGACCGGGGTGGATGGCATGGTGATCTCGTTGTCGGCCAAGGGGTTGACCCACGGGGAGATCGCTGCGCACCTGGCCGAGGTGTACGGCGCGGACGTGTCCAAGCAGGCCATCAGCACCATCACCGATCGGGTGATGGACGGCATGGCCGAGTGGCAGAACCGGCCCCTGGACTGCGTGTATCCGGTGCTGTTCCTCGACTGCATCCACGTCAAGATCCGCGAAGGCAATGTGGCCAACCGGCCCATCTACGTCGCGCTGGCCGTGACGACCGACGGCACCCGCGACATCCTCGGGTTGTGGGCCGGCGAGCACGGCGACGGCGAGGGTGCCAAGTACTGGCTACGCGTGCTGTCCGAGCTCAAGAACCGCGGCACCCAGGACGTATGCATCGTCGTCTGCGACGGGCTCAAGGGCCTGCCCGACGCGGTCGCCCAGGTGTGGCCGCAGGCCCTGGTGCAAACCTGCATCGTCCACCTTCTGCGCAACTCGTTTCGGTACGCCAGCCGGGCAGACTGGGCGGCCATCGCCAAAGACCTCAAACCGGTCTACACCGCACCGTCGGAACAGGCCGCCCTCGACCGGTTCGCTGAGTTCTGCGAGCAGTGGGAAGCCCGCTACCCGGCCATCGTGCGGCTATGGACCAACGCGTGGGCGGAGTTCACTCCGTTTCTGCAGTTCGACACCGAGATCCGCCGGGTCATCTGCACCACCAACGCCATCGAGTCGATCAACGCCCGGATCCGCCGGGCCGTCAACGCCCGCGGCCACTTCCCCACCGAGCAGGCCGCGCTCAAGTGCATCTACCTCGCACTGATGAGCCTCGACCCCACCGGCACCGGGCGCAAACGCTGGTCGAGCCGCTGGAAGAAGGCGTTGAACGCCTTCGAGATCACCTTCGACGGACGCCTGTCCGCCGGACGCAAATAACCACCAACCGAGATCAACTAGTTACACCGAAAAGTTGACAGACCCCGGTGAATGAGTTGCGGGGAGTGTTGGGTTGGTGGGAGGGGACCGTGCCTCCAGGGTTTGGCGTGTCGCTGTGGTGATGTCGATGCCGGGGTGGTGTCCGCGATCGGTACGTGTACCGGGGTGGTGTCGTCGAAGGTGGTTGCGGGGTCGTACCAGTTCACCGTGCCGTCGGCGAGGCGTTGGGGCCGGACCTGTTCGTTGCCCATGCCGATGAGCGTGTAGGTGCAGTCGGGGCTTGAGAGGTCCGGCTGGCTGGTGAGATCGGCGGTGCGGCGCGCTAACTGGGACAAGATCATGACGGTTCGCGCGAGCTCCGCGGTGTGAAACCGTCGCCCGTCCTCCGTCCCTGCCTTTGCGCTATCTATCGAATTGCGATAGGTTCTCATCGCAATTCGATAGGAGGCAGGTCGTGGGAAAGCTGACGGTGCAGGCGCTGCGCGCCGTGCTCGTGGCGGTGCTCGCCGGCACCGCGTTCGTCCAGGCCGGGATGGTGTGGGCGTTGGTCAGCGGGAGCGACCCGGAGGACGGGTCGCTCCCGCTGACCCCGCTGCGCCTGATCACGATCCTGGGCATGGTGTCGGTCCAAGTCGCGCTGGTCTGCGTCTGGCGGCTGGTGACGATGGTGCGAGGCGGCACCGTGTTCTCCCACGCCGCCTTCCGATACGTCGACATCATGATCGGCGCCATCGTGGCGGCTGCCCTCGTGTGGTTCGCGGTCACGGCCATCAACGCGCCGGGCCAACGCGACGACCCAGGCGTCACCGTCATCATGGGCGGAATCGGCGTGGCCATCCTGGGAGTCGCACTCATCGTGCTCGTACTGCGGATGCTGCTCGCCCAAGCCGTCGCCCGCGACACCGAAGCCTCACAGCTGCGGGCCGAGCTGGACGAGGTGATCTGATGCCGATCACCGTCGACATCGACGTCATGCTGGCCCGACGCAAGATGTCCGTGGGCGAGCTCGCAGACCGCGTCGGGATCACACCCGCCAACCTGGCAGTCCTCAAGAACGGCCGCGCCAAAGCGGTGCGCTTCGCCACCCTCGCCGCGCTCTGCCAGGTACTCAACTGCCAACCGGGCGACCTACTGCGCTGGGAAGCCGACAACACCACCGACAGATGACACGCCGCAGAGCGGACGTGAAAACACCGGCGCCGTCTGACCGTGACACCGCACGTCAACCGCATAGCCAGCCCAGGCCTACACTCTGACATCCAACTACTCGAACTGAGTTTGCAATTTCCAACATACGGTCGTCTACCATGACCATCTTTCACAATTGGGCATATTCACGTTTCTACTGGCGCGAACCGGTGATAAGAAGTCGACCGGGCAGCGCCGCGGACCTTTTTGGCGTTTACAATGGTGACGGTCGTGTGCTATTCGCGGTGGCAGTTTGTCTGCGGTGTTCCGATCTTTTGAGCAAATGTCGCTCGACCTGAGGTGACGTGGCGTCGGCTCTGCCACGTGGTTGTCCCGGTGGCGGCCGGCACGCCTGGTCGAGCAGGCCGATAACTTTTAGAACCCGGGCTGGCCGGGACAGGCCGGTTGTGAACCCCGGTTGGCAGGTAGTTACCTGGGGGCGTGTGTCCGGGGTATGGCGGTCGCGGCGGGACGGCGCCGCCCGCCGGGGCGGCGGGGAAAGTAGACGCCGGCCATTCCGGCTAGTGCGGTGATTCCCGGGCCCAAAAGCAGGACGATCTGATAGCCGCCGGCGGTGTCGGCGACGGACATTTCCCGGTTGGCTGGGGTGTTCGGTGGGGGCCCGGGACCGTCATACTCGAGGCTCACCCGGTGGGGGAACAGCAGGATGGTGGTGATGGTGAACACGGTGATCATCAGCGCGGCGACGATCCCGGCCACCAGGCCGGCCAGCACCCCTTGGCGAACCTGGGCATCGCTGGGGCCGTCCTGCCGGGCCTGAGCTTCCTGCTCGGCGATGTCGTTGGCGGCCAGGATGCCGGCCAGCGCCGGCAAACCCAGGGCCACCACCGGGAAGGCTAGGACGTAGGGGGCTGCCAGCCACCCGGAGGCGAGGTGCAGTGCGCCGCCGAACGGGGTCAGGCCATAACCGGCCAGGCCGATGAGCACCCCGAATCCGCCGCCGAACGCCAGGGTTCTGGATGGGGTCGCCCAACGCTGGGAGGTGAGAGCCAGGATCACCACCGCGTACCCGCCGATCAGCAGCACCAGAAAGAAATCGGTGGCCAACTCACCCGGATCCAAGGCGTGACTGGGCTCGCCGGCATGGCGCGCGTTGCCGTAGTGGACCAACCAGACAATGACCGGAATCAGGGCACATAAGACGGCATAACTTCCGAAACGCACCAGTATCGCGGCCATGCTGGCGGCGACCGCACCGAACACCCGACGTGAGCGCACCACCCACGGCAACCCGATCAACAACCCCAACCATATTGTCGACAGGACGCCACCAACCGGGCCGACGAACTCGGCGTGCCAGGCCCACCACACCACGCCGGCCGCACCCGCGACGAACACCGCCTCGCCCGCCACCAGCACCATCCACAACCCGATCCGACGTGCCATGGCGCAACTCCTCACCAGCAGCCAAGCCCCGCCCGACCAATCCCAGGGTCGCCCAGCACCCGCAACGCGTTACCCGCAGCTGCTCAAAAGGTTCGGCCTGAGCCGGGCGCAAGATCGCCAGGCTCAGGCCATGCAGCCGGTGCGCGCTGCCCGACCTGACCCTGCCAAGCAGCGTTTTCGACCAGGACGGCAACCTCCTCTTTGGCAAGGACCTGTCCTTGACCAGGTCCTGCTCCTTGACCACCATGAAGACCCTGCGCCGCAACACCTCCTCGGTTCTGACAGATCCGCCACAGTGCCTCCACAGACTCACTCGCCTCACGTCAACCGCTTTCACGGCCAGGCACTCGGACCCAGCGTCGGTCCGGTGATCAGCGCGGACGTCCGGTCTCTACCGAACCCGGGGCGGTTCAGGGTGCCGGCCAGCCGTAGGCAGGGGGCTCGGGAGGGGTCGTCGCCGTCGCGGATGCGGAGTTGGCGTTCGCGTGGTCCGGTGGTGCGGAGCGGCCGAGTGCCCGCCGCGCCTACGCCGTGGCACGGCGGATGAGCCTGTACCCGCCGACCGCGAACGCGGCGGCCACCAGGACCGGCCAGCCGGCGAGCAGCGCTGTGGGGGGCTGGTCGAGCAGCCAGCGTTCGATCGCGTCCCATTGCCGGGTCCACGTGATCAGCGCGGCGGCCAGCCCGAGCGCTGTGAACGTCAGGGCGAGGCTGGCGAGGACGCCGGTGGTGCCCCAGCGCAGGTGCACCGTGCCGAGCAGGATCCCGAGGTGGGTCACGACCAGTATGGGTACTGCGTACCCGAGCAGGAGCAGCACCGGGTTGGCGTCATCCATGAACGGCAGGCCGACGTAGCGCATCCCCATCCCCCAGTAGCCGGTGGCCTGTTCCACGGCGCGCAGCAGGCAGAGCACCAGCGCGTAGACCACCGACTGGACGACCGCGAGCAGCGACCAGGCCAGGTAGAACTCCCGGCGGGTCACGCTCATGCCCAGCGCGTACGGGAAGATCTGGGTGACCGAGATGGTGGCCATCCCGATCGCGCCGCCGCACAGGCCGACCAGGCCGCCGCCGGTGATCGTCACACCGTCCTCGCCCGGGTCGTAGTTCGCCAGGAAGATCAACAGGTTGAGGCCGAACGCGACGGGCATCATGCTCCACGTCCAGCCCACGATGTGCGGCCAGGCCGGGATCTGGAGACGGACCACCTGACGGATGCGGTTCATCGGGCGGCCTCCCGGTCCGCCGCCGCCGTTGTCGTCGGCGGTGCGGTCAGGCGGACCACGAGTTGCTGCAACGACAGCGGCGCCAGCTCGACGTTCAGCGCCTGCGCGAGCGCCTTCGCGTGCGGTCCGAGCCCACCGAGGATGGTCGACCGGACCAGGCCGCTCAACCGCTCGCGGTGCAACTCGGTGCGTCCGGCCGCGAACCCGTCCACAGCCTCCGCCCGACCGGTGACCGCCACCGCCCGCGCGCGCAGGTCGTCGGCGTCCTCATCGAGCAGCAGCCGGCCACGGTCGATGAGCAGCACCCGCTCGACCAGATCGCTCACCTCGTCGATGAGGTGGGTGGACAGCACCACGGTGCGGGGATGCCCGGCGTAGTCGGCGAGCAGGCGGTCGTAGAAAAGCTGCCGGGCGGCCGCGTCGAGCCCGAGGTACGGCTCGTCGAAGAACGTCAGGGGCGCCCGCGCGGCCAGCCCGACGGTCACGCCGAGGGCCGACAGCATGCCCCGCGAGAGCCTGCGGACCTGCCGCCCGGCCGGTAGCTGGAAGTCCGCGGCAAGGCCGTGCGCGAACGTGTCGTCCCAGTTCGCAAACAGCCGGCGTGCGGTGCGCAAGACGTCGCGCACGGTGTAGAAGTGGGGGTAGCGCTGGCTCTCCCGGACGAAACAGACCTTCGACAGGACAGCCGGGTTCTCCACCGGTGGCGCATCGAAGACCGACACGTTGCCCGACGACGCGAACGCCTGCCCGGTGAGGATCTGCATCAGGGTGGTCTTGCCCGCCCCGTTGCGCCCGAGCAGGCCGTAGATCGTGTGCTCGGCCAGCACGAAGCTCACGTCGTCGAGCGCCGTGACGTCACCAAAGCGCTTGGTCACCCCGTGCGCGGTTACCACCGCCGTCATCCCAGGTCCCTCCCCACAACCGCACCAAATGAATCGATCATCTTCATCAGCTCGTCGTGGCCGATGCCGAGCTTGCGCGCCTCGGCGAGCAGGGGTTCCACGTACTGTTCGGTGAACCGTTCCCGTCGCCGCTCGCGCAGCCTGGCCCGGGCGCCACCGGCGACGAACATGCCGATGCCGCGTCGCTTGTAGAGCGTTCCCTCCGACACGAGCTGGTTGACGCCCTTGGCCGCGGTGGCCGGGTTGATCCGGTGAAAGGCGGCAAGCTCGTTGGTGGACGGGACCTGGGCCTCCTCCACCAGCGACCCGTCGATGATCGAGTTCTCGATCAGCTCGGCGATCTGACGGAAGATCGGTCGGTCGTCGTCCATCCTTGGCTTAGCCGCCCAACTGGTTAGCTACACGTGTACCTAACCATGCAACCTTGCGCCGCGGCTGTCAAGCCCCCGGGCCTCCCGCGACCTCAGCCGGCGGCGGCGGGAACGCGATAGGCGCCTGCGTCGGCCCGGCTGGCAGCGGCGGGATCTCATAGATGAGCAGCGAGCTGACCTCATGCAGCCGCAAGCCGGTGGCCAGCGCGAGTTCGCCGACCGCGGCGTTGCGGGCCAGCTCCCGTCATCGCTAGTAGGGATCCGAGCTGCCGTCCGGGGCCAAGCCGCGCAGCCCATCCAGGAACAGCCGGGTAAAGTCCGGCTCCAGGTACTTGATCGTCACGTGCGGTTTCGGGGCGCGGCGGACCGCCAGGTTCACCCGCACCTCCCGGCCGGTTCCGGCGAACAGCGCCCGCGCCGTCCGGTAGGTGAACGGCTCCGCCTCGGCGCGGCCCTCCTCCATGGCCCACCGGTAGAACAACGACAAGATGCTCATGTGCTGGCCCCACGTGGTCGCCGCGAACCGCTCCCGCACCGGCCCCGCCGCCCGGTACTCGGCGTACTTGCCGAGCGCGGCCTTCAGCCGCTCCCGCGAGTCGACCACCGCGACGCCGTGGTCGGCCAGGAACTCCATCCACGCCTTCACCGCCCGCGCGTATGACTCCCACGAGCTCGGCGCCGGGCACCCCGACGCCGGCAACTCCCTCAGCCACCGGTTCACCACCATCGACGGCCGCGGCACCGCCGGCCCGTCCTCGAACCGGAGGTCGTCGTCCACCAGCACCGGCATCCGCTCCGGCAGCAGCGGACAATCGCCGACGTCCCAGGACTACCAGCCCCGAGACGAGAAGAAGCTCAAGATCATGAGGGCTGACCGTAGAAACACAACACGGGCCTGGGCAAGGCCCAAACCCGTCACCTACCAGCCAACACACCCCGAATCGCAACGCGTGCATAAAGCGGGGAGAATGTGCCGCAGCATGTGCGGGTGCATCCTCGGCAAGTGCATCACTGACACCTTGGCGAGGGCGCGAAGTCGGCGGGTGGCACAGTGCCGGTCCATGCGTCGGCTGCGACGGTTGAGCAAGATCGGGCCGCTGATCCGAGAGTCCACGGCGCGGTCCAGAGCGCGGCCGACGGCGGGTGGGAGCGGAACGAGGACGAGTTTGGTGCCTTTGCCAAACACCCGGAGTACCCGGTGGCCGTGTTCCTCGCCGATGTCGGCGATGTCGGTGCGGCACGCTTCGAAGATCCGCAGGCCGAGCAGTCCGAGCATGGCGACCAGGGCAAAGTCGAACACGTTGGTCGAGTCCCGGGCCGCGGACAGCAGCGCTTCGAACTGCAGGTGCGACAGACCCAAGGTGGGTGACTCGGCCGGGACCGGTGGCCGGCGGACATAATCGGCGGGTGAGTGCTCCAAGACGGCATCGATGACGCAAGTGCGGTAGAACCCGGCGACCACGGCCATCCGCCGCGACACCGTCGATGGCTTGAATCGACGTACCTCCTGCGTCCATCGCACATACCGCTCCACCTGTGCGCGCTGCACCTCCAAGGGTCGCAGCTCCTGATCAACGCACCAGACGAAGAACAACCGCAGGTCGGACTAGGTGTGCGATCGCGAGGTGCCGGTGAATCGGCCCAGGTACGCCGAGGCCGACAACCGAAGAACAAGATCGTCATCGAAGACCGCTGGAACCGCCGGTGAAGTCGTCATACCTCAACACGCTGAGCCCACCGTAGTCACCCAGCCAATCGATCACGTTGACAGCGGCAGAAGAGGACGTTTCTGGTGTCGTTGTCGAGGTGCACCGCCGTTGGTGACGTAGACGTCGGTCTTCGGCAACAACTCGTCGTAGGGCAGGAACCCGGGCGTTGGCGGGCAGCGACTTCACCGGGC
>NZ_DASYTH010000090.1:0-3284 GCF_036002505.1 Actinophytocola sp.
GCCGTCTCGGGCTCGCCCTCGGCGTCCAGGATCTCCTGATCGGAGGCGATGTCCTCGTCGTCCGTGGCGTCGGATTCGGCCGGCGCGGGCGCGTTGCCACTGGGGCTGTCGGGATCCGGCCCGCCGCCGCCGACCAGCAACTGCCCGTCGTCCGGACCGGCGGGTGGCCGGTGGAGGGTGGCCATGAACCGCCCGGCGTCGCCCGCGAGTTGGACCAGGACGATCGAAGGCCGCTGGCGGCTGGCCGCGGGGCCGGCGGGCACGACGGTGCCGTCGAGCTTGATCACGGCGATGTCGGCCTCGAGGATCGCCCCGGCCACCTTCTGCGCAGCCGCGACGGCCTGGTACGTCCACGCCCCCGGCGCGGTCAGCGCGTGCGCAAGCGCCTGCAGGTCCTGCTCGGCCAGGTCGGGGAACCGGCGCTGCCGGGGTGGCCGCATCCTCTCCGCGGCGAGCTCGAGGAGAACCTGCTCGCGCACCGCCGGCGCGGACAGCCCGCCCAGCTTGCCGGGCGCGGCCAGCCGCAGCGCCTCGAAGAACGAATCCCGCCCACCGGTGTTGTCCAACGCGATCAGGTTCTGCCGCGTCAAGCTGGCGCGCTGCGCCCCGGTCAACCCGAACATCGGGATGAAGCGGACCTCCTGCGCGTCGGCCGGCAGGTGCGCCAGCCCGCCGGCGTGGCCGTCGAGGAACACGATCCGCCCGCCGGTGTTGACCACGTTCACCGCGTGCCGGTGCGGCGCCCCGGCCACGTAGTACTCGACGATGCCATGGTCACCGTCGGCAGCGACCGCCATCGCGGTGACGATCTCGGCAAAGGTCGCCGGGCGCCCCTGCCGGCCGGCGTGGCGTTCCAGGTCGCTCCGCGGCGCTGCCTTCGCGCCGCCGGCCTGGTGCCGCGTCGTCAGCCCGCTGGCCCGGTCCGTCAGGGTCATGGCGGTGGCGATCACCGACAACACGCAGTTGGCCCAAAACGCCGTCGGATCCACCACCGGGCCCGGCACGTCGCGCCACGGGTTCACCCGGGCGATCCAGCCGAGTTCCCGCGGCAGCGCCGCACCGGAGCCCGCGTGCAGCGCCACCGCGGGCAGCTTCGCCATCGGCCGGTCAGCCAACCAGGCCGGCAACGCGCCAACCTTCCCCTTCCCCGTGCCGGTGCCGCTGTCATCGGTCTGCGCAGCGCCGGATGTCGGCGAGGACGGTTCTTCCTCGCGTCCGACCAAGCTCTCACCGCCTTCCGGCTCGTCCATGCGCTGTGTTACGGGCGTTGATATCGGCGCGTATGGTGCGTCGGACGGCGTAGGGGCGCTGGCGCCGGTGTGCTCGACGAGCCGCGCGCCGACCATTTTGATCGCGGCGTCCACGATCTGCTGGAACCGTGCCCAGTCTTCCTGCCGGGACGGCGTCTGCGGGGTCAGCACCCGAAGGTGCTCGCCCGACCAATCCTCCGGGCGGTGTTCGACGATGTACTGCGCCAGTCTTGCCGCATCGGCCGCAATAGCCGACCCGTCAGAGCGAAACAGCATTGGGTTGCCCACGCTGTCGATGCCGACAATGACAACGAACGCCTCACCGGAATCATCAAAACTTGTGGAGTCGAGGAGGCTGGCGGCCTCATTGGGCAGGCTCGCCACCACGCGCTCGCCGAGCCTTATCGCCACCGGATCGGCTAGCGCGGAGTCACGCACCGGATTGACCGGGAGCGCACCTCCCGCGCTTGTACCCTCACCCGTGTCGTTCGTGCTTGCGGCCACATCGATCTGCTCGGCCTCGCTGAGCACCTCGGTGAGCGTTGCCGGCACGATGGGGTCGGTAGGCGCATTAATGACCGTCAGCTCATAGCTCTCCGTGAGCTCCTCTGTGCGCCCGTCCAGCCGGCCCGCGGCCGTGGTGGTGTCCGTGGTGGTGAGGGTTGTGCCCGTGGCCGCGGCAGCCCTCGACCGGCGCAGTCGCGACATCACCTTGGCGCCTACACCCACAAGCGTGCCCGCGGCGACCACCAGCCCGGCCAGACCGTAGTAGAAGGACGGCGCCAGGCCCGCGGACAGCTGCGGCTCGGACAACGCGACACCGGTGTCACAGTCGAACCGGTAGAAGTCGAAACCGACCAGGGTCGTGCCGGTGTACTCGAAACACAACCGCGAATTGTTGCCGACCGACTCGTACTGGTACTCGGCATACCTGCCGATCACGGACTCACCGCGGATGGTGAAGGAGTTCCACGCCCCCAGATCAACCTTGTTCGTGCCAACCGACAGCGCAGTGGACTTGCCGGCCCCGTCGTAACCAGCGGACACCGTCGTCCGCGGGACGAACCTACCCTCGTTGCTGACCGTCACCTGCAACTGGAACGGCTCGGTCACCCGCGGGTCCACCAGCGGCATGCCGGTCAGGTTGGTAAACCAACTCCGCATCGGCTCCGCGCCCACCGGCGTGAAGTACGTGTCGAACTTGAATCTCGAATCCTGCATGCGCGAGTGCGTGCCCCACACCAGGGTCTGCCCGTCCTGGAACCCCAACACCGCACCACCCGAGTCCCCCGGCTGCGGCTTGTTCCCGTCCGGGTGGCTCACGCACACGAACCCGGGGAACGCCCCGGTCATGACGACCTTGCCGTCCTCGTTGCGGCACCACGGGAAACCACCGATGTTCCCATCCACCCGGTGGATGATCTCCGGGGTAGCGCCGGTCGCGTTGACTCCCCACCCGTAGGTCCACACCGTCATGTTGGTCAAGTCACGCCCGCCGCTGTTCAGCTCAGCGCTGGCCGGAAGGGCCACAACCCCGTCCGGGAACGGTCCGGACAGCGCGGGCGACACCCGCAACAGGACGGCGTCGCCGCCCTCCCCCGAAGGCAGCGGACTCGGATTGATCTCGGTGACGTTGGCGAGCACCCCACCGGAGGTCCGGTCCAGCGAGAAGGCCCGCACCACGTACTCCCTTTCGAGTACGGAGGTGACGCAATGCAAGGCGGTCAGCACCCACTCCGAACCAACCACCAACCCCGAGCACGAAAACACCAGCTCGCTCGCGTCTTTCAGGTCCCGGAAGTGCAGGGCGGCCAGGTAGGACGCGTTGGCGGTCACCTCCTCACCGCCGATGATCGCCGGGCCAGGGAAACCGCCGGGCGCACTCCCCGAGGACGTCGAGCCCTGCTCCTGCAACGGCGCCCCCGCGGCCGTGGATGTCGACGACAGCAGTGCCACCGCGAGGGTAGCGATGGAGGTGAAAGCGGCCTTCCAGCCCGGCTGCACCTGCCGCGAACCACCATCGAGCACCATCTG
>NZ_DASYTH010000091.1:0-3129 GCF_036002505.1 Actinophytocola sp.
CTACACAAAACTCTTTCACTAAAAGACCCTCATCCAATCTCTCAAGGAGAATCTTGCCGCCTCACCCCAGATCGCGGCGCGAGCGCCGGCCCGGCGTGCGACGCAATCGGCGGCCAAGGACGAACCCCCCAGCTAGGAGCCTGAGCGAAGGTGTGCCACGCCGCCGGCCACAGCCGGTCGAGGACGCGCGGGTAGGTGGCTGCGCGATCGGTGATAACCCCCCTTGGCGGTGTTGGTGGCGAACGCGGTCACCCGGTGCCCGTCGGTGTCGGTGATGCGCAGCTGCGCACCCGGGTGTGGGCGCTCCTTGCGGACCATGACCCGCATCCCCGGCGGCCAGCCGGACAGGTCGAGCAGCCCGGTGGCCTCCGCGACCCACGCGCCTTCGCGGATCTCGCCGTCGGCGTCGTAGGCCGGCTGCCGGGTCTGTTGCATTACTCGGTCGTGGCGCAGGCCAGGGCCGCCACTCGTCCAGTGAAGCCTCTTCAGATTGCCTTGCCGAGTTCGCGGAATGCCACGGGGAGCCGACGGTTGCCGGGTTGTTCGGCGGCGATCTCGTAGTGGCCGCGGCGCAGGTTCTCGACAAAGGCGTGCCTGTTGACGCCACCGCGGCCGCGCACGCGGTGCTGTCCGGGCAAGCCACCAGCACCGCCAAGACCGGCACCGGGCCGGTGGAATGCTGCGCAAGTTCAGGCTGGGCCAGAGCCTCCGCGGTCACCTCCCGCACCAGGCCGTCAACCGCGGCGCTGCTCATCGCCGCCGGCGACAACCCCGACCGGCTGGACAGCGACGCCTCCTTCGCCGCCCTGTGCGGAGTCAGCCCAATCCAGGCGTCCTTCGGGAAGACCACCCGACACCGGCTTAACCACCGCGGCGACCGGCAGGCCAACGCCGCGCCCTACCGCATCGCCTTCACCCGGCTCCGCTGCGACCCCCCTACCCGCAGCTACCTCGACCGGCGCACCGCCCAGGGCAAGACCCGCCGCGAAGCCATCCGCTGCATCAAGCGCTACCTCGCACGCGAGATCCACCGCCTACTCCAACCCCTCACGCCACAAGCCGAGACAACACCCCGAACGGGTTGACAAACATAGGGGCATGAGACCCAAGCGGATGCCCTCGTAATCACGGTTGCGACCGCTCGCTCTTCTGGCTAGATTTGTGGCTATGACCTCGTCCGTGGAGCACCTTCCGCTCGCCGATGTGAAGAACCGGTTGTCCGAGGTCGTCGAGCGCCTGGAGCGCGAGCACGGGCGGGTCGTCATCACCAAGCATGGAAGACCGGCCGCCGTCGTCTTGAGCGTCGAAGACCTGGAAGGACTCGAGGAAACCCTGGAGATCCTGTCCGATCCGCGCCTCATGCGTCGCATTCGGAAGGCGACCGCCGAGCTCGAGGCAGGTGAGGCCGAGGACCTCACCAAAGAGGACGCGCTGGCGCTGATCCGCAAGAAGTCGTGACGCGGCCGACCTACGGCATCGCGTGGACGCCGTCGGCCAAGCGTGACCTTGCCCGGTTGCCCGAGAAGGTCGCGACCGCGGTCGTCGAGTTCGTCTACGGCTCCCTCGCCGAGAATCCTCGACGCGTGGGTCATGAGCTACAGCTGGAGCTGGCCGGCCAGCACGCAGCCCGGCGCGGCGAGTACCGGGTGATCTATCGCATCGACGACACCGAACACCATGTCTCAATCGTCGCCGTTGATCACCGACGTGACGTCTACCGTCGAACGTGACCGGAGTCGCCCAGTCGACTCGGTCATGCATTCGGTCCGTTCAGCCGCACCCTGTGGGGTGCAACCTCAGAGGTGCGGCTGTGATCAGGCAGGATGCCGGGTTAGCAGGATCGTCGCCGTGGCGGCGCGCGCGCTCGGGTTCTTGGTCGTTCGGCGGGTTCTGGGTCTGGTCGGGCTCGGTCGTCCGGCTCTAGACCGAAGGACGTGGAGATCGCGGTGTGGCGCCTGTGGGGCTTCATTACCTGGTTACAGGCTTGACCTGCGGCTTCGCGTCCTCGTGGGTGGCCGGCCTGGGATGCTATGGGATCATGGCATGGTCATGGATCTACGCGTTGACCCGCGGCGCGGTCGGACTGATGGCGATGCGGCTGGGTGGCGACACCGCAAAGGACGTCGAACTGCTGGTGCTCCGGCACGAGGTCGCGGTGCTGCGCCGCCAGGTCACCCGCCCCGCGTTACAGCCGGCCGACCGGGTCTTCCTCGCCGCATGCTCGCGCCTGCTCCCCCGCGCCCGATGGAGCGTCTTCTTCGTTACGCCGGGCACATTGCTGCGCTGGCATCGTGAGCTGGTCGCCCGCCGCTGGACCTATCCGCGGAACAGACCGGGACGGCCCTCGGTACGTCGGCAGGTGCGGGAGCTGGTGCTGCGGCTCGCCGGGGAGAACCCCGGCTGGGGCCACAGGCGGATACACGGCGAACTGGTGAGGCTCGGCTACCGGATCAGCCCGGCGACGGTGTGGCGCATCCTGCGCAGCGCCGGCGTCCACCCGGCCCCGCGCCGCGCCGACGTCTCGTGGCGGCAATTCCTGCGAGCCCAGGCCGCGGGGATCTTGGCCTGCGACTTCTTCACCGTCGACACGGTGCTTCTGCAGCGCTGTACGTCTTCTTCGTGCTCGAGGTCGCCACCCGCCGTGTGCACGTCCTCGGCGTCACGGCCCATCCCACCGGGGCCTGGGTCACCCAGCAAGCGCGGAACCTGCTCACGGACATCGGCTAACGGGCGGAGGACTTCCGGTTCCTGGTCCGCGACCGCGACGCCAAGTTCACCACCGCGTTCGACACCGTCTTCACCGCGGCCGGCATCGAGGTACTGAAGACCCCGCCGCAGGCGCCGAGGGCAAACACCTACGCCGAACGCTGGGTGGGAACCGTGCGGCGCGAATGCACCGACCGGATCCTGATCGCTGGGCCACGCCATCTGCGGGCCGTCCTGGACGCCTACACCGCCCACTACAACGAGCATCGGCCGCACCAAGCGCTCCAGCAGCAACCGCCGCTGCCCAGGGCCCGTCGGGCGCCCGTCGCCGCGCCCGCCGACGGCGTCGACGTCCGCCGCAAACGCCTCCTCGGCGGCGTCGTCAACGAGTACCACCACGCTGCCTGAGAACAAGCCACCCCG
>NZ_DASYTH010000092.1:0-2415 GCF_036002505.1 Actinophytocola sp.
GCCGGGGTGGCAGCGGTGGCGATCCTGGACATCGTCTCCCGCAAGTGGATCGACACCGTGGTCTCGGCCGAGGAGACCTCCACCCAGGTCGAGGTCGCCTTCACCGAAGCGCTGGAGTCCGAGTGCCTCTGGGAGGCCGCCGACCAACGCGCCACCCAGGCGCTGGTGGCCGCGTTGGCCTCCGGCGACCGCGACGCCGTCGATGCCGCCATCGGCGACGGGCAGCTGCCGCTGCTGCTCGCGATCAGCGACAACGGCCCGCAGATGCGCTCGCACACCACCCGCGAGTTCCTCGCCGGCGTGGCGATCGCGCAGCAGTTCGGCCGCCCCGGCGTGCCCCAGGACCAGGGCTGGATCGAGACCCTGTTCGGGCACGTCAAGGGCGAGTGGCCGCACCTGGAGAAGATCCGCGACCCCGGCGAACTCGAAGCCGAGCTGGAACGCACACGACTTGAGTACAACTCCGTGAGGTTGCATGCCGCGATCGGCTATGTCACACCCGACGACGAACACGAAGGACGAGGTGATGCCCTACGCACCAAACGCCGCGACGGACTCGCCCAAGCACGCGAGAACCGCATCGCATACCGTCGAAACACAACAACCGAGGAGAACCAATGAGCACGCCCCGGCCCTGGCTGGGTAATTCCACCCGCGAATGGTTCATTTACTCAGACACACCTCAATCTGCTTGGGGGTAGCCGGCCCGGCCAGCAGCTGGGGCAGGGCACGCTCGGCGGTGATCAGGTCGGCCTCGGCGGCGGCGACCCTCTTGCGGGCCGCGACCCGGGCCGGGTTGGTGACCATCCGGGTGTCGGTGCCGAGGTCCATCCGATAGTCGGCGAGGGTGTCGATGCCGTTGTGTTCGGCGGCGTACTTGAACATGTTCTCGATCCGCCAGCGGGCCCGTAGCCAGCACAGCAGGGACGCGCCGGTCGCGGTGAGGTCGGAGGTGAGGACCTGCAACACCGGCACGCCGTGCTCGAACAGGGTCAGCTGCCGGGCGGTGCCGTAACCCTTGAGCTGCACGGTCTCCTCGGCCAGGGTCACGCTGATCCGCCTGCCGTCCCGGATCGTCCAGGACCGCTTCGGCGCCACGGTCGTTTCGACCAGCGGGGCACGCCGGTAGGTGACCCAGTCCGCTCCCGCGTCACGGCAGGCGGTGAACGCCGCGGGGTAGGCCCCGCCCCGGTCGAACCCGAGCAGGATCGGCGCGTCCGGCCCGGTGACCTCCCGCAGCTGGGTCAGCACGCCGGGCAGGGTGGAGACCAGCCCGGAGGGTTCCCCAGAACCGAACACCACCGCCCGGCCTCGGGCGTCGACGACCAGGGTGTCGTCCCGGCCGGGTTGGGCATGGCGACGTTTGGTGTTCCAGCCCTTGGCGACCGGCCGGGCGCCGGCGTAGGGCACGAAGTGGTCGTCGACGAAGTAGACCGGGTCGGCGGCCGGATCGGCCGCGAGCATCCCGGCGGCGAAGGCCCGCTGCACCGCCAGCGGGTCCGAACCGTCGGCCAGGGCACCCAGCCGGGTCCGCAGCGTCTTGAGCTCCGGGACCCTGGTGAGCCCGACCGCGACGCCGGCCTCGGCCCGGCGCAGGTGCTTGCTGCCCTCCACGGTATCGATGCCCAACCCGAACCCGACCGTGGCCGTGGTCAGCACCGCCAGGTCGTCATCGCGGCGGGCCGGCCCACCGGTCACGGTGCCGAAGATCGCCTCGGCCCCGACCCGGTGCAGGTAGGGATAGAGCAGCATCACGCCGGCGTAGCGGCAAGGATGTGTGCCGGACGCGATCCGCGACGAGCCCGCGAACGCCGCCGGCACCGCACCGGTCGGCTCGACCAACACCGGCTCGGGCCCGGCCACCACCGGCTCACGCACCGTGTGCTCGGTGGGCTCGTCGGTGGGCTCGTCGGTGGGCTCGTCGGTGGGCTCGGGCAGGGCCTGCTGCACCGAGGCAGGACCGAACCGTGCGAGCAGCTCGCTGATCACCGACTGGGCCACCCCGAGCCGGTCGGCGATCGACTGCTGGGTCCACCCCATCGCCGCCCACTCCCGCGCCTGGGTGACCTGCCGACCCGACAGCTTGGGGGGTCGTCCGCGGCGGCGCACCAGGCCCGCCGAGCCCTCCCGACGAGCCTGTCCCCGCAGCATCGACACATACGTCGCGGTCAACCCGAACACCGCCGCGACCTCATCGACCCGCCGGCCGGCATCGGTCAACGCCACGATCGCCAGGTTCCTCATCCCGAGGTCATCGGCGTCGAAGCGGTACACCAAGGACCGGCCGTGGGTCACCAGCACCTGCCCGTCGTGGCGGACCAGACGCAACGCAACCGGTTCTGGCATCTGGTCGAACTCGGCCTGGCCCACCCCCGAACCCTACCACTTCTCAAGTGTTTTCCGATAACACACGCC
>NZ_DASYTH010000093.1:0-5535 GCF_036002505.1 Actinophytocola sp.
ACCCAAGGCCGATGGTGTGCCGGTGGTGCGGGACCTCGGCGATACCTCGGTGTCCATTGTGGAGTGGGTGAGATGAAGGGGGCCTTCGTCACGCTCGGCGTGAGGGAGGCCCCCTTCATCGCACTCACTCCACAATGGACACTGAAGTATCGCCGAGGTCCCGCACCACCGGCACACCATCGGCCTTGGGTAGCACGTGCTGAGCCGCTGCTTAAACGATCTTGAAACGGCCCTGGTCAGTACCCCCTTCCAGGGCGCTGACGAGCGGAGCTCCGTCGTACGGTGGACCCATGACCGCCGCACCGAGATCCGGGGGTTCTCCGCACTCGCAGGGCCCGGATCACCCCCGAGCAGGCCGGTATCGCCCCGCACGCGGGCCCCCGCCGAATGCCGGGGCTGCGCCGCGAGGAAGTCGCCCAGCTCGCCGGAGTCAGCGTCGATTACCACATCCGCCTGGAGCGAGGCCAAAGCAAGGGCATCTCCGAAACCGTCCTGGCGGCCGTCGCCCGCGCCCTGCAGCTGGACGACACCGAACGCGCGCACCTGTTCGAGCTTGCTCAGCCCGCAGAAGGTCCGCCCGGCCGCCGCCGGCAGCTCAGCCCACAGAAGGTCCGCCCGGCCCTCGCCCGGGCGCTGGAAATTCTCAGCGTCCCCGCGCTCGACGACGCGGCCCGCACGCTGTACGCCGACTGGGACCGGGTCGCCGGCGACTGCCTGGCCACGCTGCGCCTGTACACCGGACGCCACCCCGACGACCCGCAGCTCACCGAGCCGATCGGCGAGCTGGCCGTGCACAGCGACACCTTCCGCCGCATGTGGGCCGACCGTGATCGCCCTGGTCAACCAGATCGGCGACCTCCCCCGCCACCTCGGCATCCACTCCGATCGAGCAGCGGCAGAAGAGTGCGCGCGGGCGAAACGGCGCTAAAGATTCCCGTCGCCCTCTCTTCAGCCCGGTAGCGGAAAGAAATCACTGAGCGCGTCCCGAATGCTTTTCCCAGGTCTGTGTGAGCGTTGCCGCCTTCCAAAGCTGCGACGTTAAGCTCTCTGATCAGCAGGGCGTCCGCGTCAGACATCGCTGTGGGGCCGGTCTGACGGGCGCAACGCGGGTCAGAGGGATCGGCTGCGTCGCGGCGAGAGATTTCTCCGGGGCCGTGTCGATCCGCGGGCCGCTCGTTCGACGTATGGGTGCGAGGGTCGAGAGGCGGCCCCGCCGGACGAGGAGAGTGTGTTGCCGAAGTACATGCTGATCATGCGGGGCACCGACGAGTCGAACGCGGCCATGATGGCCAACATCGACGAGATGATGGCCACGACCCGCCAGTTCATCGAGGACCTGTTCAAGGCCGGCGTCCACGTCGCGGCCGAAGGGCTGGACGATCCGGGCCAGGGCGTCGTGGTCGACTTCAGCGGCGAGACCCCGGTGGTCACGGACGGGCCCTACGGGGAGACCAAGGAACTTTTCGGGGGCTACTTCCTGCTCGATGTCGCCTCGAAACAGGAGGCGGTCGAGTGGGCCAAGCGGGTCCCGGCGGCCCCCGGGTCCAAGATCGAGGTCCGGCGGGTGCCCGGGAGCGACGAGGTCCCGCAGGTCGACAAGTGATCGTCAAGGAACGGGCCGGGCCCGAGAGCACCGGCCAGACCTGATGGGTACGGCCGATGTCGAGGCCGTCTGGCGGATCGAGTCGGCGCGGATCGTCGCCGCGCTGACCCGGTTCACCGGCGATTTCGGGCTGGCCGAGGACGCGGCCCAGGAGGCGGTGGCCGAAGCGCTGGTATCGTGGCCGCTCGCCTCTCCGGCCAATCCGGCCGGCTGGCTGATGGCCACGGCCCGCCGGCGGGCGATCGACGCGATCCGCCGCCGGACCGCCCTCCAGGACCAATACGCCCTGCTGGCGGCCGACCCGGCGGTCGCCCCGGCGGTCGACGAAGAAATCGACCCCGACAGGATCGACGACGACGTGCTGGCGCTGATGTTCATCAGCTGCCACCCGGTGCTCTCCCCCGAGGCCCGGGTGGCGCTGACCCTGCGCGTGGTCGGCGGCCTGTCCAGCGAGGAGATCGCCCGAGCGTTCCTCGTACCCGTGCCGACCGTGCAAGCCCGCATCACCCGGGGCAAGAAGACGATCGCGGCGGCCGGGGTGCCGTTCGAGCTGCCGCCGGCCGGCGAGCGCCGGGAGCGGCTGGGCGGCGTGCTCAGCGTCATCTACGTGATCTTCACCGAGGGGTCGACAGCCACGTCGGGCGACCGGCTGCTACGCCCCGACGTCGCCTACGAGGCGATCCGGCTGGCCCGCACGCTGGCCGCGCTGCAACCCGACGAGCCCGAGGTGCACGGCCTGCTCGCGTTGTGCGAGCTGACCGCCGCGCGCGTCCCGGCCCGGACCGGCCCGGACGGTTCGCCGGTCCTGCTCGAGGACCAGGACCGGCGCCGGTGGGACTTCTCGGCGATCCGCCGTGGGCTGGCCGCGCTGGCCAAGGCATCGACTCGCGGCCTGGGCCCCTACGGCCTGCAGGCCGCGATCGCCGCCACCCACGCGTCGGCACCCTCCGTCGAGGCGACCGACTGGGACCGGATCGTGGTGCTCTACGAGGCACTCGGCCGGGTCGCGCCCTCGCCGGTGGTCGTGCTCAACCGGGCCGTCGCCGTGGCCATGGCCTCGGGTCCGGAGCAAGCCCTGGCCATCGTGGACGAGCTGATCGCCTCGGACCGGCTCCCCGGTTCGCATTTGGTCCCGACCGTGCGCGGTGAGCTGCTGGCCCGGCTCGGACGGCGACCAGAAGCGCGCGCCGAGCTGGAGCTGGCTGCCCGGCTGTGCGCCAACCAGCGCGAACGCTCAGTGCTACTGCGCAAGGCGGCCACGCTGGGCTGACTTCTCCAGCACGGCCAGCCGGGGTTCGAGCGCGGCCCGGATACCGTCGATCGCATCGGCCCCGACGGCCTCCATGGTGCCGTTGCCGTAATCGAAGCAGCAGCCCCGTAAGGGCGATGAAGGACGCCTTCGTCATTCCCGGCGTGACGATCGACGCCTTCATCGCCCTGCTCCCCCACGACTCAGACGCGCTGGAGCTGGAACCGCTGGTTGGTGTTGCCGGTGGGGGTGAACTGGGAGATGCGCGCGCCGTCGGCGGTCGACACCCCCCACACATCCATCGCCAGGCCGCTCTGCCGGTTGACCAGGCTGACCACCCCGCCACCCTGGTCCACCACCCGCCACTGCTGGCTGGCCGCATTGCCGTCCGGCTGCTGCGTGATATCCGCCCCGGTGCCCGAACTGGCCACCTGCAACACCAAACCGCTGAGCCGGGACCGGACCCGGAAGAAACCACCACCCGAATCCAGGAAATCGAACTGCTGGTTCAGCCCACCATTGGCCGACCACTGAATCAGCAGCGCACCGGCGGCGGTGGACGCACCGTTGATGTCGGCGGCCTTGCCGCTGTGCACGGCCACCATCCGGTAGTTCACCCCGACCTGCACCGGCCCCGACACCAGGGCGGTCGCGCGGTAGGTGTGGCCGGCCTGACCGGTGAACTCGATGAGGTCGGCCTCGGGTCGCGCCGGCTGGACCTGAGTGCCGCCGGTCTCGTCGCGCAGCTCGAAGGCGCCGGTGAAGATCCGGTTGCGGACCCGGACGGCACCGGCGCGGTCGGGGGTGACGGTGAGCTCGGTCCGGCCGGGGCTCCAGGCGGCGCCGACGGTGTACCCGCCGCGACCGCGCAGGCCCGAGACGCTTCCGGCCGGCCAGGCCGGCGGCAGCGCGGGCAGCAGGTGCAGCTCGCCGTTGTGGCTCTGCAGCAGCATCTCGGCGATGCCGGAGGTCGCGCCGAAGTTGCCGTCGATCTGGAACGGCGGGTGCAGGTCGAACATGTTGGGCGCGAGCCGGTCCGTCGTGACCAGGGTGCGGATCAGGTCATGAGCCCGGCTGCCTTCCTCCATCCGCGCCCAGTAGTTGATCTTCCAGGCCAGCGACCAGCCGGTGCCGGCGTCGCCGCGCAGCTCCAGGGTCCGGCGGGCGGCGGTGAACAGCTGGGGCGTGCCACGCCTGGTGATCTGGTTGCTGGGATGCAGGCCGTACAGGTGCGAGATGTGCCGGTGGTTCGGCTCGGTCTCCACCCAGTCGAAGAGCCACTCCATGACGTTCCCGCGGGATCCGACCCGCATCGGCGCCAACCGCTGCGCGGCCGCCCGGACCTGGTCGCGGAACGCGGCGTCGGTGCCGAGGACCTCGCTGGCCCGGGCGGAGCCCTCGAACAGGTCCCGCAGGATCTGCATGTCCATCGTGGGCCCGGCGCAGATGCTCACGTCCGGGTGGTGGCTCAGCTCCGGCGAGTTCGACGGGTTGGTGACCAGCCAGCCGAGGCTCGGCTCGGTCACCAGGGTGTCGAGGAAGAACTGGGCGGCGCCCTTCATCGACGGATAGTTGGCGCGCAGGAACTCGACGTCGCCGGTGAACCGGTAGTGGTCCCAGATCGTGGTGGCCAGCCACGCGCCGCCGGTCTGCCACATGCCCCAGAACGCCCCGTCGACGACCGAGGACCCGCGCCACCCGTCGGTGTTGTGGTGCATGACCCAGCCGCGGGCGCCGTACTGCACCTGCGCCGTGCGGGCGCCGGTGACCGTGAGGTCCCGGATCAGGGCGAACACCGGTTCATAGCACTCGGCCAGGTTGGTCGAGTCGGCCGGCCAGTAGTTCATCGGCAGGTTGGCGTTGATCGTGTACTTCGACTCCCACATCGGGTTCAGCGACTCGTTCCAGATGCCCTGCAGGTTGGCCGGCTGGGTACCCGGCCGCGAGGACGAGATCAGCAGGTACCGGCCGTACTGGAACAGCAGGGCGGAGAACTGCGGGTCGCTGACCGTGCTGTGCCGGGCGATCCGGACGTCGGTCGGCTGGTCGGCCGCCGCCGTCCGACCGACGTCGAGGGTGACGCGCCCGAACAGCCGCTGGTAGTCCGCCACATGCCGGCTGAGCAGGGTGCCGTACGCGGTGCCCGCGGCGGCGTTCAGGTTCCGGGAGGCGATGCCCCGGTAGTCACCGCCGACGTTCTGGTAGCTGACGTAACTGGTGCCGACCGAGATCAGCAGCGTCACGGCATTGGCGTTGGAGACCCGGAGCGTGCCGCCGGAGCTTGTCGTGCTCCCGCCCTCGGCGACGGCGCGGGCCAGCACGAGGAACCGGACCGAGCCGGCGATCCCCCGGTAGTCGCCGGAGACGCCGTCCAGCGCGATCGTCGTGGCGTCCGGGCTGGACGCGCTCGACCGCTGCGGGCTGGTGAACGAGGCCGTGAAGGAGACCGAACCCGGCGTCTCGGCCGTGAGGCGCAGGGCGATCACCTGGTCCGGCGCGCTGGCGATCACCTCGCGCCGGAACCGCACGTTGTTCGCGACGTAGGTCACGACCGTCGTGGCGGTGGTGAGGTCGAGCCACCGCTGGTACCCGGACACCCCGCCGGCGCCGGGCAGGGTCAGCCGGAGATCGCCGGCGGGCTGGTAGGCCAGCTCGCCGGCCGGGTTGCCGAGCATCGTCTGGT
>NZ_DASYTH010000094.1:0-56382 GCF_036002505.1 Actinophytocola sp.
GGCTTGCTTTGCTGCATGTCTGCCTCTCATTCGAAGTACCCCTGCACCCCGAAGTCACGGCCGCGGTCCCCGGATCGGTTCACGTGCGGGGCCCGAACCACCGGTGTGACGATCACCCCATGAACTTCCGGCCCCCTGCGGACGTGCCACCGGGAAACGGAAAATCGATCTGGTGACGGTGATGACCATGCGTGTGCGGGCACTGCTCCTGACGTTGTTGACGGCATCGACTCTCGCGGCGTGCGGCGGCGAGGGCACGAAGTCCACTCCGGCCGGTGGCGGGCCGGTCCGCGGCGGACCGACGATCAAGGTCGCGGACTCCGAGGTGGGCCCGATTCTCGTGGACGGATCGGGGCGGACGCTCTACGGCTTCACCCGGGACCGGGACAAGTCGAGCAACTGCGACGCGGACTGCATCGCGGTGTGGCCCGCGCTGACCAGCTCGGCGCCGGCGAGCGCGGGCGACCGGGCCGTCACGTCGCTGCTCGGCCAGGCCGGACCGGCCGAGGGAGCGGCCCAGGTCACCTACGGGGAGTGGCCGCTGTACTACTACGTCGGTGACGCCGTGGCGGGAGACCTGAACGGCCAGGGAATCGACGATGAATGGTTCGTCGTGGCCCCCGACGGATCCCTGATCAAGCAAACGCCCTGACGGGCCGCGCGGTGCGGGTGTTCGATCGAACACGGTAAACCACGCATCAATTTGAGGTGCGGATGGCTGACCATCCACCCGGTCCATCGGAGAGGGTGTGACCGGCGGTCCAGCGGACGTGGAAGCGGGTGGCGGCACACCACCCTGCACGTGCTTACACCTCTCGGCGCCGCGTTACTGAAGAGGCCGATCAGGACCCGGTGAGGCAGAAGCTCCGACCGCGCATGGCCGGAGCACGACCACCGGCAGTGGCGCCAGCTCGACCAACCCGTCAGCACGGCGGGTCAGGACCGCCTGCCTAATCGGAGCAGCACCGTGCTCGACCTGGCCGCCGGTACGCCGTGCGGACCGCAAGGGAAATCGGCCGGGACATCACGCAGCCGGTTGGCGTTGTTCCTCAACGAGATCGATCTCGAACTCGACAACATCCGGACCAAAAGAGACGGCAACCGACGCCGCTCGCCAGGGTCAGCAGGGCCGTACTGGCACAGCTGTAGCGACATCACGCTGCACATGGCGGCTCGACGGATGCTCCGCGGCGGTGACCCGACCCGGCCCCCACCGGTACACCACGACACGACCACGCGGTTCCGACCTGCATAAATGTGAGCCGGCGACATGCTCCGACACCCGCCGGAACGCCCTCTTAACCAGCGGGTTCGGAGTTCGATTCCCTGGCGGCGCACCATCAAGCCGCAGGTCGACACCACTGTTGACCTGCGGTTTTGTTGTTTCGGGCGACCTCCAGCAACTGCCCGGACCGTCCACTTTGTTCTGATCGCGTCTCCGTCGCGTCTCCTGGGCGGAACTCGGGACGGAATGAAGATCGACATCCAGACTCGCTCACTCGCGAGATGCCACGCTGAACAGCCGCGGGTTCGAGTCCTGCCCAGGATTCGAACCTGCGCGGCGCTGTGCACCGAGGTGTTGGCTCTCTAGCAGTCTTGGCCGCTGGGAGAAGCGATTGGGAGCAATATGGGAGCACCCCGATGCGCTGAACAGCCCTGAACCGCACCCAACGGTGCTCAACAGACGTGCCGTGACCTGCAAGAGTCAGATTCCTGCAGGTCACGGTACTTGTTGATCTACGTTGACACGGTAGAGGTCACTGGTTCAATCCCAGTATCGCCCACCATCATTCCCAGTTCAGACAGGCTGCTCGGCTGTTTGACCGTGGCAAGTGGCATGTTGGGTTCTGCGGTGATCGTTTGACCGTCAGTTGACCGTGACGCTCGCATCAACGCCGGTGCCGGTAACACGCCCTGTGCCCGGCACCGTGACCTGAGCGTTGCTCGACCGCCAGCAACGCATCGACCGGATCCGCCGCGGCCAGGGCTGGTTTCCAGGCCTGTTGCCGGAAGAAGTCGCGCGGCAGGTGCCCATCCGTGGTTAGCGGCCGTCGCACTGGCCGCACACTGCGGACGGCGGCTGGCCGGATACAAAATCCCGAAAAACTTCACGTTCGTCGACCGTATCCCCCGGTCGGCCGTAAAATCCAACGCTGGTGGCTCGGCCCAGACGATGAGGACGGTGAACCCACACAATGAACCCAGCCGTTGACAACGCGACCGGCACCGGCTCAGCGCACCCGCGGGACCCGATCGAAATCTGGCTGGCCCAGCAGTGGCAGGAAGTCCTCGGAGTCGGAATCGGGGAGAGCTTTGTTCGGAATAGGCGGAAATCGCTGGACGCGGAAAGGACCATCAACGCCGTCCTCGACCAGTTCGGCGTCCAGCTCTCCCTGAACGTAACGATGGAGAGCCCACCCGTGGAAAGCCTCGCCACCCGATTACGCGAGCTAAGAACGCTGGTCGGCTGATGGAACGGCGAGTGCGGCTGACCCCGCTGAGATCGATCCCGGTCAGCTTCAGCGGACGACGAGCCGCCGAAGGACCGCTCACCCTCGGCCAGCTCAACATCCTGGAGTGGTTGAGCCGCATACCCGACCACTTCTTGGCGACCGTCTGCACGGAGCTCGAGGTGCCCGACGGGGTGCGGGTCAACGATGTGGCTGAAACGATGGCCGTACTGCTTGGCCGGCACGAGGCCCTCCGGACCACCTACGTGGACGGCGAGCACCCGCATCAGAAAGTCGCCGCCTCCGGCGTGCTCATGCTCGACGTCTGCGCACTCGGCGACGGGCAGTGGGGACCGCGGGACCGGCCCGCCGTGGCCGAAGCGCTCATCCGGTGGCTGCGACAATCGCCAAACACGGCGCCCCTTCCGGTCCGGGTCGCGATCGCCACCGCGTCCCATGCGGAGCGCGTCATCGCCTGCGCCGCCAGGTTCTCCCATATGGCCGTGGACTTCCAGGCGATGGGGATCATCAAGCACGAGTTCGTCGAGATGATCGACGACCATTCCGCGCGACGGATCGGGGAACCGCGCCACCAGCCACTGGATCAGGCGGAACTGGAAGCCACACCGGCTGCACGGCGCCATGCCGAGGCCGCGCTGCGATACATGCTGGCCCAGGTGCAGCGGATGCCCCAATGCTTGTACGCCACGCCACATGCCCATCCCACCGGCGAGTCGCTCGCGGTGGAACTGTCCTCCGCGGCGGCCGCGATAGCTGTACAACGGGTAGCCGCACGGACCCGGGCCAGCCGGTCAAGCACCGTCCTCGCCGCGATCTGCGCCGTCCTCGCCCGCCGCACCGGATACCAGGAACTCGTGTTTCCCCTCCTATCCAGCAACCGTTTCGAACGCCACCTGAGGCACTACGTCGGCTCCCTGGCCCAGGGCACCATCATCCCCATCGAGGTCGCCGCGAAAACCTTCGACGCGCTCGTCAAACACACCTGGATATCGGTCATCAAAGCATGTCACCACGCCAGATACGACGCCACCAAGCGTGCGGAGGTCGACAAGCGAATCCAGCATGACCGCGGTCTCAGCTTTAACTACGACCCACTCTTCAACAGCCTCGTCGCCGAGTCTCCGGCTGCGTCCGACGCCGTCGTCGAACACCACCCCGAGCAGGTGACCGCCGCGCTCCAGGAGACCGAACTGCGGTGGCGCCCGGCCCCCCGCAACGGATCCCTGATGCGATTCACCCTCAACCAGATCGACGGCCCACTCCGCCTCAACCTCTGGAACTCCGACACCGGGCAGCTGCCCCGCGCGGAGATGGAGTCGTTGCTCCTGGCTGTCGAGCGGCTGCTCGTGGCCGCGGCCCACGATGATCTCGACGTTCAACGGATTCGCGAGGCCGTTGCGCTCGAGCCCATCCAGCGCGGGCCGAACTGGACGCTGGTCGACTCCTGCTGGGTCGACCTCGCCGAGGTCCAGCGCCTCCTCGACGAGGCACTCGCACCCGCGACAGCCCGGATCTTCCCCGCTGCCGGAGGCCAACCCCTGGTTGCCTACCTCGCCGCGACCGGATCCGTCCACACCCCAGAGCAAGCCCACGCCCGCTGCATGGCCGCCCTCCCCGACCGCCCCACCGCCATCGCCCCACACCACTACGTCATCTGTGCAACCGCCCCACCCGATCCGGCGAACCTCACCGCCTGGCACGGGGTCCTTTCCGCGGGCGCCGGCCGCACCTCTGATTCCCCGGAGGACCGTGTGCGACGGTAATCCGGGCGCGACCCGTCAGCGCGGTACTTCCTGAAGTTCGCCGAGGACATCGCGCCGCGGATCAACACCGCTGAACGGGAACGGCGCCTGGCCCGCCTGGAGTCCGAAGTGGACAACTTGCGGGCGGCACCGGCCTGGAGCCGCACCGGCGACCCGCCGGACGTGCATGTTCGGCTGACCGCCGCGCTGGTGTGGTTCTGGCTCTACCGCGGGCATTTCAGCGAGGCACGAGGCTGGCTCGCCGGAGCGGCCGACCGGGTCTGCGGCCAACCCGACCGGCACACCGCGACGGCGATGGCACAAGCTCACGCCGGTGCCGGTTTCATGACCCTGGCGCAGGGCGATCATGCCGCCGCTCGGGCTCACCTCGAGCGGAGCGTCGGATTGTGGCGGAAACTGCCGAATCCGTGGGGTATGGGGCAGGCGTTACGCTGGCTGAGCGCCACGGTGGAGGCGGAAGGCGACCATCCACTGGCCCGCTCGCTCATCGAGGAAAGCGTACGGTTGCTCAGAAGCCAGCCGCACAGTTTCGATCTCGCCAGGTCATTGGCCAGGCTCGGCAACGTGGCGGTGGTCCAGGAGGATTTCGACACCGCCTGGTCCGCGCTCGAGGAAAGCGTCGTCATCAGCCGGCGGACCGACGACCGGTGGAGCCTCGCGACGGCCTTGTGGCGCTGCGGCGTCGCCGAGTTGCACCGCGGCAGGTACCAGCGGGCGGCGGACTGGCTCACCGAAGGGCTGGCCCTGCTGCGCGACGTCGACTACACCTTCCTGAGGCTGCACTGCATGGAAACGCTGGCCGCGGTGTTCGCCAGGCACGATGAACCCATCCGGGCGGCGCGATTGTTCGGTGCTTTGGCAGCGCTGCGCGAGCGGGTCGGGCTGTCGGTGATGTATCCCCGGGACCACGAGCGCGGCATGGCAGCCGCCAAAACCGCGCTCGGCGACAATGCCTTCCATACGGCGTGGACCACCGCCCGAACCATGTCGCTGGCGGCGGCCATGGAGCTGGCGCTGGAACCCGCCGCCCCCGCGGCCGCGCCCGAACTGACCGCCCGGGAGACCGACGTGCTGCGCCTGGTCGCCCGCGGAATGACCAACGAACAGGTGGCCAAGGAACTGTTCATCAGCTCCCGCACCGTCAACTGGCACCTCACCGCCGTCTACAGCAAGCTCGGCCTGCGCTCCCGCACCGAGGCCACCCGGTTCGCCCTCGAGCATGGCCTGCACTGACCCGTGACACGCGGCTTCATGATCGCTGTCTTGGGAACGTCACGCCCGTATATGAGCGTCGGTTTCCCAAAACGGCGATCTTGACCCCTGTGTCCGACAGATGGAAAGGCTCAGTGACCCGGTACTTCTACCGGGTTCCCACCGCGCACGGAACCGGTAGTCCACACGGTGTGCCGCCACCACGGCGGCGGGGAAACTGTTTTCGGCCGAGAACGGCCAGGAATATCTCCTCCGATTGGAGCTCTGAATTACATGAGCAAGTTGCGTCGTGCTTTCGTGGTGGCGGCCGCCTGTCTGGGGTTGGCCGCAAGCGGGGCGGTGGCATCGACGTCGAAGCCTTCCCGCGTCCCACCGAGGACGACGGCAGCTTCGCCTGGGCCCAGTCCAGTGTGGACGTCGGCGCCTGGGAGAGCAACGCCTTCACGCGCTCGCTGCAGGTTCGCTGCCCGCTGACCGCGCTGCCGGAGTGCTCGTACCGGGTGCAGGTCCAGGTGCGTAACCACGCCCAGGGCCTCAACTTCCGCGTCGACGACAGCACCGTGGAAGCCCAGCTGACCTACCAGTGATCTTTCGGTGTGTTGGCCCCTGACGTCGCCATGTTGGCTCGTGGCGTCGCTGCGTTGGCTTGGGGCGTCGTCGTGTTGGCCGAGTGTGCGTCGGGGTTGCCGTCAACGGTGTCCGGCGGCGTCGTCACCAGCCAACACACCCACGCCAGAGGCCAACACAGCGACGTGGCGCGCCAACACGGCGACGTGAGACGCCAACTCACCGCTCGCTGGTGATGACCGGGGGCGCGACCTCGAAGGTCTCGTCGTGCTGCTCGACCACGCTGTACTTGCGCTGGTGCTCCTTGTCCTTCTCGCCGGCCGCCCGGGCGCCACCCAGGCCGCCCAGCGGGACGCCGCCCGGCGTGCCGCTTCCGCCGGTCGAGGTGTGGGCGGTCGGCTGCCTGCGGTTCTGGCGGACGGTGTCGGCGCCGGCGCGGGCGCCACCGGCGAGGCCGGGGCCGGCGGCACCGAACGGGGGCGCACCGCCGGGCGCGGCGCCGGTGGAAGCTCCTCCCCCGCCGGGGTGGCCCGGATACCGGGACGCGTCCGGGATGGTGCCGTGGGACGGTTGGACCGCGCCGGTCGACTGGGCGGCGACTCCCAGCGGGACGGCACCGGGGCCGGCCGAGCCACCCGGCAGGGAGGTGCCACCCGGCGAGGACGCGCCGCCGCCGAGCCCGCCGGCCGTCGACGCCGGGGCCGGTGATCCGGTGGTTGCGGAGTCCGCCGCGCTGTTACCGGGCTCCGCCGCGCCCATGGTGCTCGCGGGGCCGGCGCCCTGCTGGCCGGCACCGCCGCCGGGGTTTGGCTCCGCGTCGGGCCGGATGCTCTGCTGGCTGATGCCCGACAGCGCCTGCTTGATCAGATCCACGACGGCCATCGCGCCCTGCACGAGCTTGAGCAGGTTCTCCCCGCTGGCCACCAGCGCCGCCAACTTCGCGGCGATCCGCAGGGCGTACTCCACGGCGATCCCCACGCACGGCGGGATGGCCTCCACGACGCTCTGGCCGAAGGTTTCCGGGGCCCTGGCGATGGCTTGAGTCATGATCGGAACGATCTGCGAGACCGCCTCGGCGATCAGCTCGGTGACCTCCGCGATGGCCTGCGCCACCACCTGGCCCGCGCCGATGATCGCGCTGCCGGTCGTGGTGCTCGCCTGGCCGAGGCCGGCGACGCCGTCCGCGTGCTGCGCGCCGGCGTCCCGGTACTGCGACGCGGCCGCGCCGGACCAGCTGGAGGTCTGCGCGCTGGTCGACGCCCGGTACGAGTCGGCCACGCCGGCGATGTCCTGCCCGGCGTCGCCGAAGTCCCGCGCCCCCGACGTGACCGAGGCCCCGTTGCCGCCCTGCAGCTGGGTGAGCCCCTCACCGAGAAACGACACGAGGGGCATGAACCAGCCGAGGCCGGCCGCGGCGAGCCCGGACAGCGGGTTGAGCGTCGAACCCAGCAGGCCCAGCGGGGCGCCCGGCACGCCGAGCCCGGGCGCCACCCAACCCTTGGCGCGCACGGCATCGTCCGTCGCCCGCAGGTCGACGACCAGCTGGGCGGTGTTCGTGTCGGTCATCGGGGGTACTCCCGGGTCAGGTTGGCGGCGTTGCTCTCGTCGGTGTACTGGTAGTCGGAAGCCGTCCGGGTGATGCCGGTGCTCATCTCCGCCACCGAGGACGACGCGTCCGTGATCGTGTTCGCGACCTGCGTCATGGCACCCTGCAGGCCGGACGCGAGGAACTGGGCGAACAGGCCGAGCGCGAGGTCGGCGAGGCCACTCGGCAGCCGCCCGCCGATGGCGGACAGCTGGTCGGCGACGTCGCCGACGCTGCCGGCGTGGCCGTAGAGCTGCTCGGTGTCGACGTCAAACTGGGTCATTTGGTGATCTCCGGTGGGTTGGCGAAGTAGTCGTCGTCGTCGCGGCGGTTGATCACCGGCACGCCGGCCGGCAGGTGCTGCTTGATCACCTCCAGCGCGGGGCCCGCACCGAAGTACTCGGTCGCGATGCCGGCGATCTGGGCACTGACCGCGTGCCGCGCCCGCCGCGTGGTGTCCAGGATCAGCCGCGCCAGCTCGTCGGATTCCAACGTGCGGGCCGCGGGTGTGAGGGTGAGGTCCTCGAGCGCGCCGCCGGCGCCGACCCTCACCTCGACCTCACCGCGGGGCGAGGTCGCCGTCCCGCCGACCTGCCGCACGCGCGCGCTGGCCTCCTTGGCCCGGGTCGCGACCTCGGTGAGCCGCTTGTCATAGTGCGCGAGCCACTGTTCAGGATCCATCGTGTTCCCTTCTCGCGATCATGGCCAAACTGTCGAGCGCGAAGCGCATTTCGTGCTGCCGCAACGGGTTGACGCTGGTCCAGTCGTCTGCCGTGCGATTCACCCGCACGCGGCCGCGTGGACCGTCCAACCAGGACAGCTCGGTTCCGGACCGGGTGTCCCCGCCGGCGCCGCGGCGGGTCGCCCCGAGCTGCCCGTTGCCGGTCAGCTCGGGGAGCAACGCGCCGAGCTCGTCGAGCACGGCGGGCTCGCCACCGTCCGGCGGGAGCGTGACCGGCATGGCCAGGGCCGGCTCAACCTCGGGCACCATCCCGATCAGCTCGCCGGCCAGCGCGTTCTGCGCGACCCGCCGGATACGGACCCCGGGCGTCTCCGGGTCGCCGGTCAGCGGCTGGCGGCAGATCAACGCCCAGGACCGGTAGACCATGGCCACCACGCCGGTCGCCGAGTCCGGGCCGACCAGCACGAGATCGACCGTGCCCCGGTACTCGCGGAGCGCCGTGACCACCTCGGCCGCGACGCCGCGCGGCCCGTGCTCGCCGGCCAGCCCCCGCGCCCGCAGGGTCACCCCGGCCGCGGCCAGCAGCACCTCCCGCTCCCCCTCGATCCGGCCGAACTCCGGCACCCGCAACGGAAACGGGAACCGCACCCCGGCGTGCGCGGCGAGCAGGTCCAGCTCGACGAGTCCAAAGTAGATACCGTCCCGCCTCTCCGAATTTAACACTTGTGGTCGCCTTGGGTTGATGCCGTGCGGTTCCGTGCGTACCGGTGGCTGAGTTGCGTCCCGTTCCCCTTGGGTGCGGTTGGCGGGCCCGACGACCTGAGGTGACACAGGGAGTGTCATGGCGCCGTCTCCTGGTCGGTGAACTGCCAGGTGGCCTCGCGTTCGTGGTTCTGATACTCGTTCACGGTGGCCCGCAGCGCCCGGTGGTAGCTGGCCAACTCGGCGTCGGCCGCGCTGACCTCGCCGGTGAGCCCGGCCGGGCCGGCCGCCTCACGCAGCCGCAACGCCAGGTGCATCGCGGGCGGCGCGGTGCCGAGCAACGGCTGGTGCTCGGCAAGCCGCTGCGCCGAGGACACCAGGCCATTCGTCTCGTCGCCGATCTCGATCAACGCCTTGACCTGCCCGATCAGCTCGCCGGTCAGGAGCTGAAAGCCGTGCTGGGGTGACTTCTTAGCGGCCAACGTCGTGCTCCTTGTCTGTCAAGCCGATCACCGGGGCGCTGGCTTTCTCGTCCAGCGCGAAGAGCCGGTTGTCCACGTTGGGCAGGCGGCTGCGGTGGCGCTGGTCCTGCTCGTCGTCCGCTGCTCGCGCGCCCATGCCTGGCGGCCAGAAGCCACCGGCACCCGTGGCGCGCTTGGCGGCCAGGTCAGCCAGCATGGCGCGCTCCGCGGCCAACACGCTCTGCACGGGGCCCGGACCGACACCGACCAGCCCGCCCCCGCCGAGCGGAGCACCTCCGACCAGCCGGGCCCAGGGCGCACCACCACCGGCCACGCCCCGACCCACGAACGGCGCGTCACCCAAGACCGCGGCCGAGCTGGTCGTCGCCCCCTCCAGCCCGTCCACCTGGTACGTCCTGGGCCTGGTGGCGTCGGACTGTGCCGGCACGACCTGGTGGCCGCTGTTCCGCAGGCTTGCTTCGTAGCGCTGCATCACCCGGACCGCCTCGGCCTTGGACGCGCCCGCCACGGCGTCAGCGGTGAATATCCGTGCGCCGCCGACGATCACCGCCTCGACCGGGTTCATCGGTCCGGCGCCGACCGCGCTCGTCATCAGCGTCAACGGGTCCGGCGGCGGCGGTGGCATGGTGTTCCGCGCGAGGGCCAGCGCGTCGCCGGCGTCATTGGTCGCCTTCTGGACCGCGCCGGCCCGGGCACCGACGTTCCAGATGCGGTCGCTGAGCTCGGCGAGCCGGTCCGCAGCCAGTTCGGCCGCCCGACCCTGCCAGTTCGACCGCAGTGCCGCCCCCTGGCCGCGCAGCGCGTCGGCGAACCCGGTCAGCGCCGTGCTGTGCCGCCCCCATTCGGCGGCCACCGTGCCGACATCCCCGACATCCGCGTCCTGCCACAGCATCTGGTACAGCTGCTCGTGGCTGTAGGCATTCCAGTTCGTGCCGCCCGGCGGCGTCGGCGAACCGAAGAACTCAGCCCACACGCTGTCCAGGGCGTCGGTCAGGGTTCGGGTCAGCTGCGCGAGCGGCCCGTCCGGACCCAGTACCGAGGTGACCGCGCTCGCCAGGTCCTCGACAGTTTCGAACACGTCACAGACAGTGGCGCGGACCGGGGTACGCCGACCAGGACCGCGAACCGGCCATCTATGTCCGGCGGCGAAAACCGCAGGTCAGCCGACGTCAGTCAGGTGATCTTGGAGACGGGCGTGCCGGAACTGGTACACGGCACCGACCTGACGGAGCACCCCGCGCTGGCACGCGTCGTCCAGGAACGCGATCAATGCCCAGGGCAACCGCCCATGCAGCGGCAACCAGATCCGCGACAGCGCCAGCCACTGACCCCAGGCGGTCAGGCTGAGCGCGACACCGAGCCAGACCGCGAGGCCGAGCACGAGCCCGTAGGAGAGCCCGTGCGCCAGCCCGTACCGCGGCCCGTGCAGGAGTCCGGCCAGGATTCCGTACCCCGCCGCGCAGACGAGCCCGAGAACCGATGATTCAAAGATCACGGTCGACCGGTTGGTGCGCAGCAGATCGGTAGGGCTGACCACGGTTCTGACATCGACGGGTGCTTCGAAGCGGGCCAGGATCCCCCACACCAGCCCGACCAGCGGACCGAACACCAGCCCGAACAGAACCCCGTACCCGGCCCCGGGCCCGAGCCGGCCCACGATCCAGAACCGGATGCCGAGCACGCCCGCGAGCCCGAGACCGCCCGCGAGCGCGAGCCCTCCTGCCAGCCCAACCATGAACCTGCGGATGAACCGCGCCCCCAGCCGCCGCGTCCCGCCGTGCAGCCGGATCTGCACGCGGGACGGCACGAACGCCGCTCCCCCGAACGCGATCCCGATTCCGCGCGCAAGTCCGACGGTCAGTCCCGCGGCGAGCCCGTCCAGGGGGCCGGCGATGAACCCGTCGACGACTCCGGTCCCGAACCCGAGCCCGCCCATCAGCGCGGCCGCGAGTCCCGCCGCGAACCCGAAGGCCACCCCCGCCACCAACCCGGCGACGACAATTCGCCGCCAGAGGCGCATGGTGCTGCCCAGCTGCCACCAAGCGATGTCATGAGTGCCGAGCCGATCCAGGTGCCGGGCGAGGTAGCCGAGCCAGCTCCGCACCCGCTCGGGATCCCAGCGCCTGCGGCCGGGCTGGTCACGGTAGACCGTGGGGATGAAACTGCCCAGCAGGTGACGTTCGAGGGCGTACTGGCTGTCGAACCGTTCGGTGTCCAGCAACTCCATGGGGTCGCGGCCGGCGGTGTCGCTGTAGATGGCGCGGGCGATCCCGACCATCAGCGGAGTGGTCAGCACCGTGCGGAGATTGACGCAGGCCGGATGCTCCGGATGGTCATGCAGCTCGTTCAGGATGGCATCCCACACGGTCGCACGGACGCCCTTGCGCGTGGTCCGCGGCAGGTAGTTGACCAGGTCGGTCACGGTGAGGTCGGTCAGCCGGACCGCGGCGGCGGCGGTCAGCGCGTCGGTTCCGGCCACGCTCGCGTATTCACCGCGGCGGCTGGTCAGCAGCAGCGGCAGGGTGGTGGCGTTGAGCGCGTCCAGCGCGGCCCGGTGCAGCCCCCCGGCGAGCTCGTCGAACCCGTCCAGCACCGGCAGGATGCGGCCGGCCTCGACCAGCGCGGTCGCCAGTGTCGAGCCGTCCTGCCCGCTCGCCGCAAGCCCCGGATGATCACGAACCAGCTGACCGGCCAACCAGTCCCGGAACCCGGTGGTGGTCGGGTTCCACGACCCGAGGCTGAACACCACCGGAACGGCATCGGCGCGTGATCGGGTCTTCAGGAGGTCGAGGACGAACCGCACGGCCAGCACCGACTTGCCCGATCCCGCCCGCCCCAGCACGACGAGCCGCCCGGACGGTATCCGCCGGTACACGTCGGCGATCTCGTCCAGGTGACCGGCCAGGTCCAGCGGTTCGGCGGACCGGCCCGGCGAGACGCGGCAGATGTTCTCCCAATGATCCATCACGTCGTCGGGCGCGAGCTGCCAGCGGACCGGTAGCGGACACGGATCCTGGATCCGCCGGAGCTCCTCTTCCCGCTCCCAGCGCGCGCCGACCGCGTGCGCGAGATCATCGCTGGCGTCCGCCAACCTGCGCTCGAACGCCGACTCCGGTGGGATTCCGTTGGCACCGGGTGGATCCGGCGCCACCCGGCCGCCGGCGGCGGCCAGCAGCCGGGCCCGCTCGGCCGGACTGAGTTTCAGCGCGTCGGAGAGCTGCCGCACCGTGTCCAGCTGCGGGTTGGCGCGTTCCCCCGTCTCCAGCCGGCGAATGGTCCGCACCGACAAGCCGGAGCGTTCCGCCAGCTCCTCCTGGGTCAACCCCGCCTGCTGCCGCAACTGCCGAAGCAGCACGCTGAACTGGCTCGTCACACGACGCACTCTATCGAGCGCGGCCAGCCACCATTGGCCTGATCCGGCCCAAGGGGCCTAGGACGCGGTCAACGAAGAGTGTGGCGCGGGAAAATTTCGGCGGTCATGTTGGCCGAGCGGGCAGCGTCGATGCGCTGGTCGATTGTGGTGGGTGGCATGGTCGAGAATGAGGGATGGCGATTGGTGCGGAATATCGACCGGGCGAGGGTGCGCAGGAACCTGAACATTATTGATTCTCCACCTGTTGAGGCCGGCCGGACTTTTGGGAAACGGCCGGGGACTATCGGTTCACGTTGAGGAAACCGATGAGGACGGCGCCCCACCAGCAGATCTGGGAAACTGCTGAGGTGCAGCCGCCCCAGAGGAGCAGCCGCATCGGCGGGATCCCGTCGAGGACGCTCATGCGTTTGCTCAGTGCCATCGCTTGTACGCCGTTGACGGTGAGGGCGGTGACGAATCCCAGCTTCAGGATGGTGATTCCGGAGGTGAGGTTCGGGCTGAGCAGAGCACCGCTGATGAGGAGGCCGGCCAGACCGGACCAGATCAGGGGGTGCAGCCGGGTGGTGTTGGTGACGGCTTCGGCGAACGTCGTGCGGCCGAGGACCCAGAGGGCGAAGAAGTAGTCGGCGACGAGGACCGCGCCGAAGCCCAGGACGAGGAAACCCAGGTGGGCGAAGAGGGCCAGGTCATGCAGGACGGGGCTCGGGTGCACCAGGGTCGACAGCCAGACCGCGGCGCCCACCAGGGCGGTTGCCGCGGTGGCGGCGGCGGCATAGCTACGCGGCCAGCCTGGCCGGGCGGTGTCCGACGGGCCCGGAGCGAGCCTGTGGCGCGGAGGGCCGCTGTCGTCGGGCATGATCTTGTCCTCCCCATGAACGGCTGGGCGTGCCATGCGCTGAGCAGCCAGGTTCCGGCCGATGATTTTCGGCGAAAGCAACTGGTGCTGTGTCAGTACATTTCATGGCAGGCTTGGTCGACAGCCTTTTCTGGGAAGGACAACCAATTTATTCGGTTGGGGGTCAGTGCCATGAAGGTGACCTTCAGGACGCTCAATGTCCCGAAGGTGACCTTCATGGCATCAGACCCGGGACGAGGTGATCACGTCGGTTGGTCGGACTCTGACCGGTCGGGTGTGGGCGCCAATACCGGGTATGGCTTGAGTGTGATGGAGTTGGCCGCTTTGTGGATGCCGCTCATCATCTTGCTGGCGCCGGGCAGGTGCGGAAGGAGGCGCATGAGCTGGTTGCGCATCCAGATCCCGCGGCGGGTGCGCGGGGCGAAACCGCTGGCGCTGCTCGCGGCGCGTTTCCTGTTCCGGGTCACGTAGTCGCGCATTTCCTTGTCGTACTCGGCGAATGCGATGCGGTGGTCGCCACCCGCCGCGGCGAGTTCGCCGGCCAGCACGTAGGCACCGACAAGCGCCATGCTCGTGCCCATGCCGAGCGAGCCGCCGAAGGCCGCGTCGCCGAGCAGAACGGTGCGGCCGCGGTACCAGTGGTCCACGCGGACCGTGCCCTCCCGCGCGAAGTAGAGGTCGTCGGTGTGCCGGAGTTGGTCGATCAGGGCGGGGATCTCCCAGCCCGCTCCGGCGAACACCTCGGCGAGCAGTTGTTTCTGGGCCGGCAGGTCCCGGCGGTCGTAGCCCAGGTCGGGTGCGACGAACCCGAGCAGGACCCGGACCTGCCCGGTGTCGCCGAGCGGATACAGCAGCGCCACCCGGCCGCCGACGCCGTTGCCCGCGGGCAGGTTGTACATCAGCTCCCAGCCGTCGAGGTCGAGCTCGGTGCGGGCGGGAAAGTACGACAGGTAGTAGCCGCGGTCCCGGACCAACTCCTGGTCCTGCCCGAAGGTCAGCGCGCGTACGCCGGAGCGCACCCCGTCGGCGCCGACGACGAGGTCGAAGGACCGCGGCGGCGCCTTGTCGAAACTCACCCGGACGTTGCCGGCACCCTCGTCGATCCTGGTGATCACGTTGTCGTACAGGATCTCCACGTCCGTGCCGGCCGCCTCGTGCAGGATGCGGACGAGGTCGCCGCGGAGGATCTCGATCTCGGCGACGATCCCGCCCGAGTCGCCGAAGTCAGTGTTGCCCATGGCCGCGACGCGCTCGCCTCTCCCGTTGAGGAAAGCGAATCCGTGCGTGCCGGTGTGGTGGGCCCGGATGGTGTCCAGGATGCCCATCCGGGTCACCACCTCGCGGGCGGTGCCGCGGATGTCGACGGCTTGCCCGCCGGATCGCACCGCGCCGGCGCGTTCGACCAGCGTGGGCTGGAAGCCGTGGCGGCGCAGCCAGTACGCCAGGGAGAGGCCGGCGACGCTCGCGCCGGAGATCAGTACGGTACGCATGCGTACACCGTACAAACACTCGCTATACACTGTACAGATGCTCTAGTACGCTACATGTGCCAGCAGGTTGTTACGGCCTGAGCGCACTAGTGCATCGGGAGGTCGGCGTGGAACGCGGGGCGCCCTATCAGCGAATCGCCGCGGAGATTCGGGACCGGATCACCAGCGGCCGGCTGCGCCCGGGCGACCGGATCCCGTCGACCCGGCAGATCAGCCGGGACTGGGGAGTCGCCATGGCGACCGCGAGCAAGGTGATCGCCGCCTTGCGCGACGAGGGCCGGGTGGAAACCAGGCCGGGCGCGGGAACCGTGGTGCGGTCAGCGGATCGCGCGTTCACCCGGGCCCTGCCGCGCGAGCACGACGTGGGCCGGGACCAGATCGTGCGCGCGGCGATCGCGATCGCCGACGCGGAGGGCATGCCCGCGGTGTCGATGCGCCGGGTCGCGACCGACCTCGGCGTGGCCACCATGTCGCTGTACCGCCACGTGTCCAGTAAGGACGACCTGATCCTCCACATGGCCGACGCCGTGGTCGCAGACGAGCCGCTGCCGGCGCGGCCCCCGGCGCACTGGCGGGCGTGCCTGGAGTTCGCGCCCCGTCTACTGTGGACGACCTGCCGGCGGCATCCGTGGCTGGCCGAGGTGATGATCTCGGTGACCCGGCCGCGGCCCGCCCCGAACCTGATGCTCTACTCGGAATGGGTGCTGACCGCGCTGCGCCGGCTGGGGCTGGGTCCGGACGACATGATGTACATCCACCTCAACCTGTTCGGCCACGTCCGCGGCCTGGCCCTGGCGCTGCAGACGGAGGCACGGGACCGCCAGGACACCGGCATGACCAACAACGAGTGGATGGACACCCAACTGGCGGCGTTCCAGCAAATCGTCGCCACCGGCCGGTACCCGACCATGGAGTACGTGGTGACCCAGGACTTCGAGCAGGACCTCGACGTCATGTTCGAGTTCGGCCTTCGGCTGCTGCTCGACGGGGTGGAACAGCGGTTGGCACGAGCCACCCCTGCTTCGGCGCCCGGCTGACACCGCAGCCGACTCGATCACGAAGCCCGAGGCTAATAGCCGGCGCGCAGGGAGCCGGCGACGGCGGGTAGGTCGCGGGAAATCGAACCGGCCATGTCGAGGGCGAACGCGCGCACGAGCGGCGAGAGGCGGAGTCCGGCGAAGTCATGGTGGGCGTGGCTGAGGATGCCCGCGTCGACGAGCTCGTCGGCGAGTTCGTCCTCCTCGGACGGCAGCGGGCTGACGTCGTCGGCGGAGGTCCTGGCCAACCAGTGCAGCAGTATCTGGGCGGGCTGGCTGAGCGTGAGATAGGCCGACCGGAGGGATTCGCGCATCGACAGGTCTCCGATGCACAGCCAGCTCAGCGCGTTTCCGTTCTGGTGCCAGCCGTCGAGCAGCTGGCGCAGGATCACGTGCGGGCGCAGGGCGATTCTGCGGAGCGCGATGTCCAGGGCCAGCGGCAGATCGCCGCAGAACTCGGCGAGCCGGTCGAGGTCGTCGGGGCCGGCCGTGACGGTGGGCGGGAGCGCCACGGTGATCATGGCGATGGAGTCGGCGCGCGACAGCGGGGTCACGTGCACGCGGCGGACGTCGCGCAGGCCCAGCAGCCGTTTGCGGCTCACCAGGAGGGTGGTGCTGGTGTCGGTCTCCACCAGCAGCGGTCGCACCTGGCGTTCGTCCCAGACGTTGTCGAGCAGCACCAGCAGCCGGCGCTCGGCCAGCAACGTGCGGTACAGGCCGGCACGGTGGTCGAGGGTGCCGGACAGCTGGTCGGCCGGGACGCCGAGAGCGCGCAGGAACCCGTCGAGGATGTCGTACGGGCTGGGCACACCCTCGGCGTGGTGGGCACCGAGATCGGCGTAGAGCTGCCCGTTGGTCATCTCGGCCGCCCGCGCGTAGGCGTAGTACAGGGCCAGGTCGGTCTTGCCGACGCCGGCCGGACCGCTGATCACGATCGGCGTGTCGCCGGGGGCCTGTAACCACGCCAGCTCGGTCGCCCGCCCGATGAAGCCGCGCGGCCGCTGCGGAAGCTGCGCCGGATACGGCAGCCCGCCCGCCGGCCGGCCCGGCAGCCGCGAGGGGAGCCGCATGTAGCCGCCCGTGACGGCGAGCCAGCGCTGCCGCCAGGTTTCCTCGTCCCCACCGCAGGCGGTGACGAAGGCGAGGGTCACCGGCAGGGACGGCATCCGGTTGCCGCTCGCGGCGCTGGACAGCACGGACGGCGAGAACATCGCGGACTGGGCCATCTCGCGGTAGGTCGGATTCCCCGCCTGTGCGCGTAACTGCCGTAATTCGCTGGCGAACTGCGCGACGAGGCCGCCGGCGGAGTTGACAGGTTTTTCTGGTCTGCCCATGAGGGATCCTTCCCCACAGTCATTCACCGTGGCTGAATTGGCCTGCCTCCTGTGGAAACGTCCGCGCTGATTACGACCAGCTGGGGCCGGTCGCCGGTCTTACGGTCCGCCATGGATAATGAGAACCAGACATCGTAGTTGTCGAACTCATGCGAGCACCGCGAGCAGATGTCCATCAGGTGGAAGAAGTGCGTCCTTTTCCGAAGTTCAACGTAGGCTTTTTGCGCCTCCTTCAGAACAGGGTCGGCTGGGTCGGCTGGCTGGGTTCCTCCGCCGGCTGTCTTCGACGGCCGTTAAGGGCGAACCTGTCCTCTATCGTCTTGTCCGGGTCCGGGAAGCCGTGCTTCGCGATCAGCGGGCGGATCCGGGAGTCGATCTCGTGGCGGTACTCACGCAGCCGCTTCGAGCCCGACGAATACAGCGTCGTGTATTCGCTGACGAGATCCGGATGGGATTCGCGCAACCACGCGAAGAACACGTCCTTCACCCCGGACGACAGGTACAGCGGGTGGAACAGCACGCTGGTCGCGCCCGCGGCCGCCACCGCGCCGACCAGCTCCGCCAGCTGCTCCGGCGAATCCGTGAGCCTGGGCAGGATCGGGGACAGGAACACCGTGCACGGCAGGCCCGCGTCGCGGATGGCGGTGATCGTGGCCAGGCGGGCCGTCGTCACCGGTGTGCCGTTCTCCACGGACTGCTGGAGCCGCTCATCCATGATCGAGATCGACAGGCCCAGGTGCACCGTCGTGACCCGGCTCGCGGCGACCAGGCGGTCGAGGTCACGGCGGATCAACGTGCCCTTGGTCAGGATCGAGAACGGGATCCGGAATGCCGCCAGGGCGTCGATGATCCCCGGCATCAGCGCGTACCGGCCCTCCGCGCGCTGATAGACATCGGTGTTGGTGCCGAACGCCACCCGCGGCGGCAGCTTGCGTTTGCGGGCCAGCTCGCCGCGCAGCACCTCGACGATGTTCGTCTTGACGATGATCTCGTTGTCGAAGTCGCCGGCGATGTTGAGGCCCAGGCGGGTGTGCGTGTTTCTGGCGAAACAGTACTGGCACGCGTGGGTGCACCCGCGGTACGGGTTGATCGTGAATTCACCGGGGAGCATGCGCGCGTCCGCCGGCACGTGGTTCAGCGCGGTCTTGGCCAGGACCTCATGGAAGGTGACGCCGCGGAACTCCGGGGTCCGGACGCTGCGGACGAACCCGGCCAGCCGGGCCAGGCCCGGCAGGGTGCCTTCGTCCACCCGGTCAGCCCGCTGACCGCTCCAGCGCATCCCGGCCACACTGCCGTCGTCGCTCGTGGTCACCAGTCCTCCTTTGAAGTCAGGTGCAGGCGCGCCGATCCTTTCCCGAATTACCTTGCAGAATTCGCCGGCAAACGGCTAGAGGGCCTCACCCCAATGTCCGGGCCCGGACAGGTCGACGGTCGTGGCCCGCGGATCCGCGACCGTGTGGTAACCGCCGTGCACGAACACCAATGCCGGCGGCCGCCCATCGTGCCCGGTGGCCAGGACGTCCCCGATCACCAGCGTGTGGTCGCCGAGGTCGAACCGGTCCTGCAGGCCGCATTCCAGCCAGCTCGCCCCGGCGAGGACGAGCGCGCCGGTCCGTTCGCCGGGGCGCGCCTCGATCTCGGCGACGTGCGCGGCGCGCGCGGCGGGCGGCCCGGCCAGCCGGCGGGCGATCTCCCGCGCACCGGCCGGCAGGATCGACACCGCCCAGCGGCCGCTCGCCAGCAGATCGCCGAGGAACGTCGAATCCCGCCGGAAGGACAGGGACACCAGCGGCGGGTCGAGCGAGATCGACCCGAGCGAGTTGACGGTGACGGCGTCGTGGCGGCGGCCGCCGGGGGTGTCGCGGTAGGTGGTGGCGACGCACACCCCGGTGGCGAAGGTGCGCATCGCGCCGCGCAGGTCGGGAGGCATTCCAGCGGCTCCTCGGCAGGTCATACGGCTTGCGGGAAGGTGAAGAACCGGTCGGGGTCGTACCGGCGTTTGACCTCGGCGAGCCGGCCGGCGTTGGGCCCGTAGTAGGCCCGCTGCCAGCCCTCGAGGTCGGGGTCGGTGAAGTTGACGTAGGCCGCGTCGGGCGCGAACTCGCCGGTTGCGGCGTGCAGGGCGTGCAGCCACTCCAGGTTGGCGCGGACGGTTTCCGGCGGGTCGGCCTCCGTCCAGGAGGTGTCGAGGCTGAGCAGGAACCGGGTGTCGCGGTGCGGGAACGCGGTGTCCGCGACCGGAACCCGGCTGATCGCCCCGCCCCAGGCGAAGAGCGCCGCGCCGGCCCCGTCGGGGTTCCCGCTGCCGGGCCACTTGTCCACGGCCCGGACGAGCGTGGTCAGCCCGGCGTCGTCGATCTCGTGCGGCGTGCACCGGGTGCGCACCGCGAAGGCTCCCCCGGCGCTGCTGTGGTGCAGATACGTTGCGGCGGCCCAGAAGTCCCGGTCCTCGATGTCGGCGCGGCCGGGTGCGGCGATGGCGAAGGCCGGCGCCATCAGCTCCCGCAGCTCCGCCGACGGCCCGAGGTGGTGGCCCACCACGGACACAGCGCTGTCACCGCCGTCAGCGCCGTTGGACGAGCGGGCGATGCCGATGCGGGCGGAGAAGCCGTCCGGCGCCGTCAGCATGATCTCCTGCATCGTGGCGAGCACGTCGACCGCGTGCGGCCACGACCACAGCGCCAGGCAGGTCGACCCGGCCGGGGCGGGCCGGGTGCGGAACGTGAAGCCGGTGTTGACGCCGAAGTTGCCGCCCCCGCCGCCCTGGCACGCCCAGAACAGGTCCGGATGCTCCCGCGCCGAGGCCGTGACCCTGGTCCCGTCGGCGAGCACGACGTCGGTCGAGACCAGCGCGTCGCAGGTGAGGCCGTGCGCGCGGGAGATCGTCGTGACGCCGCCGCCGAGGGTCAGGCCACCGATCCCGACGGTGTCGGAGTTGCCCAGCGGGAACGTGACATCGTAGGGCCGCAGCGCCGCGTAGAGGGCCCGCATCGGGGTGCCGCCGCCCACGGTCACCTGCCCGGTGTCCGGGTCGAACCGGATGCCGGCGAGGTTCCGCAGGTCCAGCACCAGCCCGGTGGACACGCAGTAGCCGGCGTAGCTGTGGCCGCCACCGCGGACGGCCAGCGGCACCGACTCCGTACGGGCCCACTCGACGGCCAGTGCGACGTCCCCGGCGTGGGCGGCCGAGAGGACGGCCGCCGGGCGGACCGCGGCGAACCGCCGGTTCACCGGCGACCCGGTTTCGGCGAAGCCGGGGTCGCCGGGGAGCCGGAGCTCGCCGTCCACCAGCCCGCGCAGCGCCTGCCATCCGGTCATCGCGCCACTCCCACGGGCTCCAGGGCGGGAATCTCCTCGAGGTAGGACACGCCGGTGGCGGCATGCTCGCCGTAGCGCTCCCAGACCTCACGCAGCACCAGGGTGCCGCCGTGCCGCTGCGGTGTGTTGGTGCTGTGCCCGGCGATCACCTCGCCGGTCTCCAGCACCATCGTGTAGGCCAGCCGCAGCACGCCGCGTTCGTCGCAGGTGCCGGTGATCGTGCCGCGCCGGACGTGCCCGCCCTCGAACACCGCCCAGACCAGGTTCCCGCGCTGGTTGTACTCGGCGCAGACGCCGTCGCCGCCACCCAGCGCACGAAACCGGCGCCCGTCGTAGGAGATGCTCATCAGCCCGCCTTTCCGGGATTTACCTGCGGTGAATGCGTCTTTGCTCGCGCTGGCCGTGAGGAAGGACGCATTCATCGCCCTGTTCATTCGTCCACGTCCAGGAGGCCGGCGGGCATGGTCAGGGGGGTGCCGGCCGGCGGGGGGTCGACCGGGTCGGCGTCCAGCTCGACCAGGGCGGCCGCGTGGTCCAGGCGCCGGGCACAGGTGCGCGGGTCCGGGGCCGAGCAGATGACGAAGGAGTGCCGGGCGATGTAGCCGCCCGGCGGCAGGCGCAGCGTGGTGCCCGGATCGACCATGCGGGAGGCGAGGATCAGGCCCGGCGCTTCCCCGGGCACGGTGACCGAGCGGACGACGCAGTCGTGGGCGGGGTAGCCGAACCGGATGCCGGCGACACCGGCGCTGGTGTGCGTGAGGTCGGGGCGCGCCCCGGTGGCGATGTCGAACAGCACGCTGCCGGGTTCGATGCCGGTGGCGATCTGGCCGAGGAACGGGATCAGGTCACCGCCGAGCCGGCCGTTGACCTCGATGATCACCGGACCGTGCGTGGTCAGCCGGACCTCGGTGTGCGTGATGCCGTTCTCGATCCCGAGCACCTGGTGCGCCCGGGCCAGCGTGTCCAGCAGCGCCTCGTCGCGCAGCAGCGGGTCGGCCGGGTCGACGACGTGGCCCAGCTCCTCGAAGAACGGGGGCAGGCCGGTGGTCTTGCGGGCGAGGAACATCGGCAGGTACTCGCCCTTGTGCACGGCGCCGTCGATGCTGATCTCCGGGCCATCGGCGAAGCCCTCGATGATCGCCCCGCCGCGGTAGGGCTCGTCGCCGACGAGGCTGGCCTCGTGCGCGACGCGGTAGGCGAACTCGAGCTCCCGCTCGTCCGGCGCGAGCGAGACACCCATGCTGGCGCCGAGCGCCCGCGGCTTGACGATCACCGGGTACCCGATCCGGGCGGCGGCCCGGCGGGCGTGGTCGAGATCGGCGGCCAGCTCGAACCCGGGCTGCGGCATGCCGGCCGCGGTCAGCCGGGTGCGGCAGCTGAACTTGTCCCGGCAGCCGTGCACACCCGGGATGCTCAGGCCGGGCACGCCGAACTCGGCGGCCAGCTCGGCCGCGGGCATGACCAGCGGCTCGTCCCAGCACATCAGCCCGGTGATCGTGTACCGGCCGGCCAACTCGCGCGCGGTCCCGGCGAGCAGTTGGTGGTCGAACACGTTGGCCACGGTGATGTCGTCGAAGTACTCGTGCTGCCAGGTCGGCCGGAGATTGTTGATCAGCACCAGCCGGAGTTCGGCCTCGCGGGCCCGTTCGGCGACGGACCGGACGATGTACTCGCGGTAGAGCTTGAGGCCGCTGCCGATGACGAGCAGCGCGCCCGGGGCGGTTCTGGTCATGGGGAGATGTCCTTGATGGTCGGATGGGATGTCATGGGGCCATTGCCACGGCACCGGCGGCCCGGCCCGCGAATTCGTCGACGACCGCGTCGACCGCCTGGGGTGCGGTGCGGAACCCGTCGCCGCCGCTGGCCGGGCGGGCCCAGACCGCGGGCCCGACCCGGACGAAGCCGGTGTCGCCGCCGGCGGCGGTGGCGTAGTGGCAGTGCCGCACCGCAACCACGCCATATCTGTCTACTTCGGACACGACACCGGCGGAGAGCACCCGGGCGGCCCAGCCGGCCTGGTCGCCCGGATCGGACAGCGTCGGCACCTCGCGCCGCACGGCGTCGGTGCTGATCTTGAGCAGGGTGCCGGCCACCGGGGGCAGCAGCCACGCCTGCCCGCCGGCACCGATCCCGCCCGCGACCGGCGTCACCGCCCAGCTGTGCGCCAACTCGGCCGGCGGCCGCAGGTACACCATGGTCTGGCAGTGCAGGGTCACCGGCAGCCCCACCAGGGCCGCGGACCAGGGCCCGGCCGTGACGAGCACGGCGTCACCGGACTCGGCCGGGCCGCCGGCCAGCAGTACCCGGCCGCTGTCCGGCAGCACGCCGACGACCTCCCGGCCGGGCCGCAGGTCCGCGAGCGGGTGGTGCCGCAGCCAGCGGGCCGCCGCGGCCAGGATGCGGTCGGCCAGCAGGACCCCGGCGTGCGGCTCGAGCACGAGCGCGGAGCCGGCCGGGAACCCGATGTGCGGGTAGCCGGCCGGGTCGGCGATCCGGATCGGCAGCCCGGTGGCTTCGGCCGTGGCGGCGGCCGAAGCCACCTCGCCGGGGGGCAGCGCCGTCAGCACCCCGACGCGCCGGTAGAGGCGGGCACCCGGCAGGTGGTCGCGCAGCAACGAGTCCAGCTCACGCCAGCGGCGGTGCAACGGCGCCGCCCGGCTCGTGGCGGCCGCGTCGCCGGCGACCAGGGCCCGCAGGGCACGGTGCTGGTCGAACGACGTCGAACCCGGATGCGGGATCGGGCCGCGGTCCAGCAGCACCACGCGGTGCCCGGCCAGCACGCACCGGATCGCGGCGAGCAGCCCGGTGACGCCGGCGCCGACCACCACCACCCGCAGCGCGTCCCGGCCCCTGTCTCCCTGCCGGGTGCCCTCGATCATCGCCCGGCCCCTGCCGCGGCCAGTGGGGGCAGCCGCACCGGAGCGATGGTGGTGACCTCGGCGGGCTCGGCGCCGGGGTTCTCGCCGAGGACCACGGCCGCCAGGTCGATCAGGACCGGCGCGGCCGCCCGCAGCAGGGCGCGGACCTCGAAGCAGAAGTCACCGGCGTCGGCCCCGGTCACCGGCCAGCGGTCGAGCCTGGCCAGATGGTCGGCGATCGCCTCCGCGGCGCGGTTCAGGCTGAACCCGGCCAGCTCGTACGACTCCGCGAACCGCTGCGACATGAGCGCCGCGGCGTGCCGCGAGCGCGCCGACACCGGCAACGGGCCGCGCCCGACCCAGCCGTTGACCCGGTCGGCGATCCGGTTCCACGGCCCCACCAGCCGGGACTCGGTGACCCGCGCCAGCGCGTCCCGGCTGAAGCTGGTCCGCTGGTGCTCCGGGCTGGTCGCGGCCAGGTGGAACCGGATGAGGTCGCGCGGCACCTCGGCGGCCAGCTCCCGGCCCCACACCACGTGCCCCCGGCTGGTGGAGAACTTCTGGTGGTCCAGCTCGTAGAACTCGTTGGTGAGGTAGCGGGTCGGCAGCTCGTACTGGCCGTCGAAGGCCAGCAGCATCGCCGGGCCGGCGATCGCGAACGGGTAGATGTTGTCGAACCCGAGGAAGTACACGATCTCCGACCCGCCGCCGGCCAGCCACAGTTCGTCCTCACCGGCCGGGGTGCCGCCCCGGCTCTCCGCCGCCAGCGCCGAGCTGTGCATGCTCCACGCCATCGGCTCGGCGTTGGGATTGACGACCTGCCCGGCGACCTCCGCGAACGGCACCGGGATGCCCCACGAGATCGGGTAGGTCACCGGGAAGTCCGGCAGCGGCCGGGACAGCAGCCGCGCCATCGCCTGCGCCATGTGCGGCCGCATCCCGCCGGCGTGCGCCTCGAAGTGCGCGCGCAGCCGGTCGCGGTAGCGCTCCACCGGGAGCACGAGCACGTCCACGTCCCGCGGCGTCACCGGGTCATCCGGGTCCACTGTGGACCGAACGCCGATCAGGTCGCCGGCCAGCACCAGGTTCCCGCAGCTCTCGCACAACCCCGCGCAGCCCTCGGCCAGGCACTCCGGACAGTTGCCGGAAGCGAAGCCGTCCACCAGGAACCGTCCGGTCCGCTCGGAGTACGGGAACCTCATGGTCCGCGGCTCCAGCCGGCCCGCGGCGTGCAGCCGGCCGATGAAATCGACCACCCACTTGGTGAACCGGTCGTCGTCGCCGGTGTAGCCGTCGACGCCGATCCCCATGGCGTGCAGGGTCGCCTCGATCTGCGCGGCCGAGTTGGCCACCAGCTCGGCCGGCGCCACGCCGCGCCGGTGCGCGGTCGTCACCACGAACGTCGAGGTGTCCTGGAACCCGGTGCCCAGCAACACTTCCCGGCCCTGCGCCCGGGCGTAGCGGGTGTGCACGTCGGCGGCCAGGAACGGGCCGGCGATGTGCCCGAGATGCAGGTCCCCGTTCGCCGTCGGCGCCGGTGAGATGATCACGGTCCGGGTGCTCATCGCACGTGCTCCACATGCCGGGCGAGGAACTTCGCCGACATCTCGCCGTCCCACCAGATTCCGTAGTACTCGAAGTCGGCGGAGCCGTTGTTGACCACCCGATGGGTCGACCCGACCGGGAGCCGGACGATGTCGCCGGCGACGAACGGATGCCGTTCCTCGTCGATGACCACTTCGGCGGCACCGGAGAGCGCGATGAAGATCTCGTGCTCGTGGTGCGCGTGCGCGGTGGACTCGGTCCCGGCGCGCAGCACGCACCAGGCGCCTTCGAACGGGGCGTTCAGCGCCGGCCACGGCATCAGCCGCTGGCCGTCGAGCCCGTACGCGCGTTCCAGGTGTTCCCGGTCCAAGCGGTGAATGTCGATCATACCGGCATCACCTCCGCCTGGGCCGTGGCGGAAACCTGGCCGTTGCCAGCACCCAGGTCGGCGGCCCGGCGCTCCAGGATGTCGCCGGCGATGTCGGCCGAGCGTTGCGCGAGCACGCTGATCAGCGAGTCGGCGATGCCGTGCGTGGCCTCGTTGACGCCCTGCAGGTACAGCGCGCCCCGCGCGCCCGCACCGACGTCGACGCGGTAGTGCCGGTCGACCGTGATCCCCGGCAGTTCCATGGTGTCGGCCAGGTGGCGGACCATCGCCGGCATCCGCGGGTCGAAACCGGTGCCCATGAACAGGGCGTCGCAGCGCACCTGCTCGACGCTGTCGTCTTTCAGGTCGCGGACGTCGAGCACGACCTCGTCACCCTCGACCCGTGAGCCGACGACCTCGGTGAGGCCGCGGATGGTCGAGACCGGCTGCCCGAGCATCTTCTGCCGGTAGATCATCGTGTACAGCTCTTCCAGGAACGGCGCGGCGAGGCCCGCGTAGTTCGTCAGGTGCATCTCGGCGAGCACCCGCATCCGGGCCTCCTCCGACATCGCGAAGAACTCGTCCACAAAGGACGGATAGAACAGCTCGTTGACGAACTTGCTGGTCTGGTAGTCCTTCAGGGCGATCGAGCGGAGCAGCATCATCGGGGACGAGCCGGGCGCGTCCTGGTGCAGCGCCATGAACATCTCGGCCGCGCTCTGGGCGCCGCCGATGACCACCGGCCGCAGCGGCCGGCCCGGGCGGGCCAGACCCGTGGTGTGGCCGATCCGGCTGCCGTACTCGGTGCTGTGCACGACCCGCTCGGCCGGCAGGCCGTGGAACACCTCGGGCACGAAGGCGTCCCGGCCGGCGCCGAAGATCAGGTCGCGGCAGAGGATCGTGTCACCGTCGGACAGCGGCACCGCGAAGCCGAGGATCGTGCCGTCCTCGGCGTGGATGGGCAGGATCCGCTCGGCCCGGACGCTGTAGCGCACCTGGACGTGCTCCAGCGTGTCGGCCACCCACTGCTGGTAGGTGGACAGCTGCCAGCGGAACGGGTTGAACGTGCCGAGGTTGACGAACCCGTCGAGCTCACCGCGCTCGTGCAGGAAGTTCAGGAACGAGAACCGGCTGCGCGGGTTCCGCAGGGTCACCAGGTCCTTCACGTAGGAGACCTGACTGCGGGTCCAGGGCAGCAGCAGGTTCCGCTGCCATTTCACGTCCCCGTACTGCTCGAGGATCATGGTGTTGGCGGCGACTTCGGGCGAGCCGCACTCCTCGAGGGCAACGGCCAGCGCGAGGTTCGACGGGCCGGCGCCGATCATGAGGACATCCACGTCGTGGACAGACACTTGTATACCTTTCGTTACTTGCTGACGGTCACGGTGAGGAAGTCGAGCTCGCGGAACTGGGTCGGCTGGACGTCATGTACCCGCGAGGACCAGGCCGCGGTGGCGGACTGGAACCAGATCGGGACGGTCTGCATGTCCTGCAGCACCAGCTTTTCCGCCTGTTGGTAGAGCTCGTGGGCCTGCTGCTGCGACGGCGCGGCGTCGGCCCGGGTCAGCAGGTCGTCGACCTGCGGGTTGGAGTACTGGCCGACGTTGGCCGCGCCGTTGGTGCGGAACAGCGGGTTGAGGAAGTTCTCGATGGACGGGTAGTCGGCGACCCAGGCGGTGCGGTAGACCGCGTCGATGGACCGGTTGTTCAGCGATTCGCGGAACGCGCCCAGGGTGGTCTGCGGCTTGAACACGCACGGGTGGTCCAGCGCCTGCTGGATGGACCGGCAGGCCACCTCCACCCATTCCTGGTTGCCCGAGTCCACATTGGACGTGAGGGTGATCGGCCCCTGGAAGCCGGTCGCGTCGAACAGCTGCTTGGCCTTCTGCGGCTGGTAGGTGCACAGTTCGCCGCACTGGTTGGCGACATAGCCCTGCACGTTCGGGGCCACCAGGCCGTCGGCGGGAACCCGGGCGCCGTTGAAGACCTGCTTGATCAGCGCCGGCCGGTCGATGGCCATGGAGATCGCCTGGCGCAGCTGCGTGTCCGCATAGCGCTTGTCGAACAACGGGAACGCGATCGCCTGGTAGCCCAGGTACTTGTAGCCAATCCGGCGCGAGGAGGGCAGGTCCTTCTCGATCTTGTTGCCCTGCGCCGCGGTCCACGGTGTGAACGACAGGACGTCGAGCTTGTCCGCCAGCACGTCGGCGTAGGCCTTGTCCAGGTCGGGATAGAAGCGGAAGTCGATGCCGCCGATCTTCGGTTTCCGCTCGCCGCTGAACCCGTCGAACCGCTTCACCAGAATGTTCTGCTTCGGGGTGTGGGAGACGAACTGGAACGGCCCGTTGCCCACCGGATGCGCCTCGAACGCCTTGCGGTCGGCGAAGAAGCTCGCCGGCATCGGGAAGAACGCCGCGTAGCCGAGTTGGACGCCGAACTCCGAGAACGGCGCGTCCAATGTCACGGTGAACGTCTGGTCGTCGACGATCTTCAGGCCGGACAGCTCCCTGGCCGGAGGCAGGGTGGCCGGCTGCCTGCCGTCCGGGGTCGCGTTGTTGACCTGGGCGAAGCCCTGGATGTGCGAGAGGTAGCTGGCGCCGCCCATCAGGTTGGGGGAATAAGCGGTGTAGTTCCACGCGTCGACGAAGCTCTTCGCGGTGATCCGGGTGCCGTCCTGGAACACCCAGCTCGGCTTGATCCTGATGGTCCACACCCGGGAGTCGGTGGTGGTGATCGAGTCGGCGACGGCGTTGCGCGGGGCGGCTGTTTTGGCGTCGTACTCGATCAGGCCGCGGAACAACGCGCCCAGAATGCCGATGCCACCCACTTCGGTGGTGTTTCCCGGCACGAGCGGGTTCGCCGGTTCGGTCTCGTTGTAGGTGATGATCGCGTCGCTGTCGGCGGAGGCGGCCGCGGCGTTGGGCGGTGCGGCGGTGTCACCGCCACTGGAGCACGCGCCGAGCAGTGCGCCCAGCACGGTGGCCGCGCACACGGCGACCGGGAACTTTCGCATCGGTCTCTTCTTTCGGTGAACGGGAAGCGGATCTTCGGTGATGGATCAGCGCTGGGGCGAGGTGATGCCGAGCGCCAGCGGGAACGAGGGCCGGCCGCCGAGCAGGTGGGCGCCGGCGGTCTGCAGGATCCGGTCCTGCGCCACGATGTGCTGGCACATCGTCGTGGTGTCGCGCAGCCAGCGGTCCAGCGGCGACGGCCGGTAGATCGCGGAGGTCTGCAGCAGGTCGTACAGGCGGGTCACGATCGACCGGGCGGTGCGGAACGCGTGCCGCCGCGACAGCGGCAGCGCGGCCCGCTCCAGCGGGATCAGGTCGTCGAGCGTTCCGCCGGAGGCCAGGACTTCGTGCTGCCGGCGCAGCGCGCCGTAGACCCCGTGGCGGGTGGCGGCGAAGTCGGCTTCGCAGTCGGCCAGGGTGATCTGGGTGCGGTAGTCGTCCGCCCGGCCGGCGGCGACCGCCGCCTCGCGGGCGTGGTCGAGCGCGGCGCGGGCGGCGCCGAGCGCCACGCCCGGCATGTTCCGCATGTGCACCTCGGGTTGGGCCAGCGGGCCGGTTCCCCCGCGGACGTCGGCGAAGGTGAGGGTGCGCTCCCCCGGCACGAACACGTCGGTGATCGTGTAGTCGCAGCTGCCGCTGCCGGCGAGACCCGTGGTGTGCCAGGTGTCGAGCACCTCGACGTCCGACCTCGGCACCATCAGCAGGATCGAGTCGTGCGGTGCGCCGTCGGCACCGGGCTCGGCCGCCCCGTCGCGGTAGAGGAACGCCCCGGAGATCACCCAGTCGGCGTGCGTGACACCACTGCCGAACTGCCAGCGGCCGGTGAGCCGGTAGCCGCCGGGGGCGATCTCCGCGCGGCCGTTGGGAAACAGCAGCCCGGCGGTCACCATGTCCAGGACCGGGAACATCCGCCCGGCGACGTCCCGGTCCAGGAACGAGGCGTAGAGACCGGTGTCCGACCCGATCATGGCGCACCAGCCGGCGGCGGGATCACCGTAGGAAAGGGCCTCGATCACCTCGGTCTGCTCGATCGAGCTGAGCTCGGGGCCACCCCGGTCGCGGGCGAAACCCATCCGGAAAACGCCGGTGGCGCGCAGCGACTCGACCACGTCGAACGGCAGCCGCCGCGCCTTTTCGATCTCGTCGGCGCGTTCCCGCAGCACCGGGGCGAGCGCCCGGGCCCGGGCGAGGATCTCGGCGGCATTTCCGGGTACGGCCACCGGCTCGCCGCGATCAACATCCCGCAGCCCAACCGCGGTCATCTCACATCACTTCCTCACGGGCTTCGAACCGCCGACAACGGAGCCGTTCCGGCCGCTAGGAAGTCATTCAAACCAACGGATAAATTGGCCTACACCCTTGGCCGCGAGAGACAATCAAATGAGCCCGAACACGGCCGGCGAATCCGCACGGGCGGCCGGGTGGCGGTTGGTGGGTGCGCGGATTGAAAGAGCTGAGGAAGCGGGTGGGTGGCCGGCATGAACCCCGGTCGATCACTCACGTCACCTCGGCCCATCCCCGGGTTCCGGGCAAAGTCCCGGTCGGCACTACGTGGGCGCGTAACACGCCTACGCGGAGGCGTAACACGGCTACCCGAATCCGGGACACGCCCGAGTCGCCGGTCCCAGCTCGGCGTGTCCCGCGTCTGCGTAGGCAAGTTCGGCGTTGGCGTAGCCGTGGTACGCATCCGCGTAGCCGACTTTGCCGGGGCCTCAGATAAACAGATCTTGAAAGGTGGCCGAGTCCATTTCGGACCGATACGAAAAAGGCCGCGACGAGGACCAATGGGGTCCTCGTCGCGGCCTTTCGGGCGCCGGCTCAGCGCGTCACGGCACTGTTGATCACCCCGAAATCCAGCCCGCCGGCCAGCGCGTCGTACGTGCCCCGCTCCAGCAGCTCCACCGTGGCCCGGTGGGCGAGGCCGTAGGCGGCCTGCGCGACCGCGGTGCCCAGGCTGATCCTCCGGACACCGGCGGCCTCCAGCTCCGCCACCGTCGGGGCGCCCGGCCAGACCATGGTGTTGATCGGCAGCGGGCTCTCCTTCACCAGCGTGGCGAGCGTGCTGAGGTCGATCAGGCCCGGCACGAACAGGCTGTCCGCGCCCGCGCCGGCGTACGCCTCGACCCGGGACAGGACGTCGTCGAGGCGGCCGTCCGGCTCGCCGATGCCGAACAGGTACACGTCCGTCCGGACGTTGATCCACAGCTCGGGTAGCTCCAGCCCGGTCGCGGCGGCGCGGGCCGCGCGGACCCGTTCGGCCTGGTCGTGGTCGTCGAACAGCGGGCCGCCCGGGGCGCGCGAGTCCTCCAGGTTGATCCCGACCGCGCCGGCCTCGATCACCGCGCGAACGGTCGCCGCGACGTCGTCGGGCGCCGGCCCGTAGCCGCCCTCGATGTCGGCGGTCACCGGGATGTCGACCATCCGCACGATGCGGCCGACCAGCTCGGCCATCTCCTCGCGGGTCAGGCCGTGCCCGTCGGGCCGCCCCGCCGACCAGGCCACCCCACCGCTGGTAGTGGCGATCGCCGCGGCGCCGGCGCGCGCGACGACGGCCGCGCTCGCGGCGTCCCAGGCGTTCGGCAGCACCAGGGTGCGGTCGTGCAGGGCACGCAGGGTCGCGGCGCGACCCCGCTGGATGTCGTCCATAGCTTGGGTGTCCTCCTCGGTTGTTCGGTTCGTGGCGATGGTCAGGCTGCCAGGGCGGGTACGCCCGCGGCGATCAGGTGGGTCGCGGCGAAGGCACGCCACGGCCGCCACCGCGCCGCGAACTCCTCGGCAGCCTCGAAGATGCCGTTCGCCAGCAGGGTGGTGCCGATGGTCCGGTCGGCCGCGGGGAACGCGTCGCCGTGACCGAGGCGCAGCGCGATCTGCTGCGCCGTGCTCGCGGCGATCCCGGGGCAGGCCGCCAGCCGCGCGGTGAGGTCCGCGAGGCTCGCGCCGGGGTCGAGCAGCGTCTCGTCACCGGCCACCGCGACGGCGAGCTCGTGCAGGGTCCGGGCCGTGGTCGCCGGCAGCCCGGCGGCGGCGAGGTCGGCGCCGGCGAGCGTGCGGGCCGACGGGAACAGGTGCGTCAGCCCGCCGTCGAGCCCCGGCACCGGCCGGCCGGCCACCTCGACCAGCGCGCCAAGCTGCCGGCGGACCCGGGGCCGGGCGCCGTGCTGGCTGAGCACGGCCTCGACGGCGATCTCGAAGACGCCCCAGGCGCCGGGCACCCGCAGCCCGGGCCGGTCCGCGATCAGCGGGCCGAGCAGCGGGTCGCCGGCGAGGGCCGCCTCCGCCGCGGCCGGGTCGGCGTCCACGCCGAACACCCGGCCGACCCGCTCGACGACGTGGATCAACCCTTCCCAGAACGGCAGGTGCGCACAGAGCAGCAGATGGTCCGCGCCACCGCGACGCACCTCGAGCACTCCGGCCTCGCCGTCCAGGCTGATCGTCCGGCGGTAGACCCCGTCGTGCACCGACTCGACGCCCGGGACGGCGCGCTCGCCCAGGAACGCCAGCAACGCGTCCCAGTGCAGCGGCGGGGTGAACGGCAACCGCATCATCAGGCCGCCGTCGGCGGCGAGCCGGTCCGCGCGGCGGCGGCGGTTGCGCAGCTCGACCGGCGAGGCCCGGAAGACCAGCCGCATCTCCCGGTTGAACTGGCGGAGGCTGCCGAACCCGGACGCGAACGCCACGTCGGCGACCGTCAGTTCGGAGTCGTCGAGCAGCCGGCGGGCGAAGTGCGCCCGCCGCGAGCGGGCGAGCTGGTTCGGCGTCACGCCGAGGTACTCGTGGAACAGCCGCCGCAGATGGCGCGGCGACAGCGCCAGCCGGGCGCCGAGGGCGGCTTCGGTGCCGGTGTCCAGCGCGCCGGCGATGATCAGTTGCACGGCGCGGCAGACCATCTCCGGCGCGTCGGCGGCGACCGGCCCGGCCACCCGGTAGGGACGGCAGCGCAGGCACGCCCGGAATCCGGCCGCTTCCGCCCCGGCGGGCAGCTCGAACGTGCGAACGTTCTCCGCCAGCGGCTTCGCCCCGCAACCGGGCCGGCAGTAGATGCCGGTGGTGACCACGGCCGAAAACGTTGTCATGTCTGAAGGTGTAGGGGATCCCGGCGCGATGCGCCAGCCATATCCGGACATGTGCGCGGGGGGGGCGAGCCCGGGTCCGATCCTGTCCGGATGTGGCCAGACGTGGGTCGCGGCCGCTCGGCACAGTGTTGGGCGACCGGCGACGCGTGGTGCGCGCAACGGACCAGAAGAAAGGGTTTCTCCATGCTGGCGAAGGTGTTCCCCATCCCCCTCAAGCCGGGCAAGCAGGCCGAGGCCGAAGAGCTCGTGGAGCGATTCGCGCCGATGGGTCCCGCGCAGGAGGACGGCACCCTGTCCTTCCGCGTCTACCGTGACCCGGCCAAGCCGGACTACCTGCTGTTCGTCGAGCACTTCGCCGACCAGGCCGCCTATGACGCGCACACCGGCTCCCCGGCCTACCAGAAGCTGATCGCCGGCGAGTTCGGTGACCTGATCCTCGAGTTCGTCGAGATCGACCACGAACTGGTCGTCAGCCTCTGATCCTATTCGGAGCGCAATATCGGCCGGATGCAGTATTACTGTGTCCGGCCGGACGCATGCGGAGCGGAATTGATTCTCTCGTGGGGTCAAATCTCCCGGCCAACTCCCCGAGCCGCTGCAATGAGCACCCGACGACGAGTCAGCTGGAGGCATCGCCGTGACCGCGACCACCGACAAGACCGCGGGTGTCCTGGCCGCCCTGCGGCGGACCCCGGCGCCGGTGCGCTACCTGCTCGGCGGAGTGCTGGTCAACCAGCTCGGCGCGTTCGTCCAGACGTTCATGGTGCTGTACCTGGTCTTTCGCGGTTTCTCCGCCGGGCAGGCCGGCATCGCGATCGCCGCCTACAGCGTCGGATCCATCGTCGGCGGGCTCGCCGGCGGGGAATTGGTCCACCGGATCGGCCCGCGGGCCACCATCATCAGCGCGATGCTCGGCTCCGCCACGATTCTCGCCGTGGTGCCGCTGTTCGGCCGGCCCGGGATGTTCGGGGTGCTGGTCGCCGCCCTCCTGCTGGCCGGGCTCGCGACCCAGAGCTACCGGCCCGCCGCGGCCGTGCTGCTGAGCGACCAGATGCCGGACGACATCCGCGTCCTGGGCTTCTCGATGATGCGCATCGCGCTGAACCTCGGCGCCGCGCTGAGCCCGCTGATCGCCGCCGGGCTGATCCTGGTGAACTGGAACCTGTTGCTGTGGTTCGACGCGGCCACCGCGCTGGCCTACGCGATCCTCGCCCGCTGGCTGCTGCCCGAGGTGCGGGTCGAGCGCGAGACGCCCGACACGGCCGGCCCGGCGACGACCAGCACCCGCGCCGCGTACCGGATCCTGTTGCGGGACGGGCGCTTCTGGTTCTTCCTCGGATCGGTGCTGATCGGCACGGTCATCTATGTCCAGTACACCGTCGCCCTCCCGTTGAAGATCAGCTCCGAAGGCCATCCGACCGGTCTCTACAGCGCCGTACTGGTCACGGCGTCGGCCGTGCTGATCCTGTGCGAGCTGAAGATCACCACCTACGTCACCCGCTGGCCCGGCTACGTCGCGGCGACGGCGGGCACCGTGCTGATGGGGCTCGGCGTGGCCGGTTTCGGAGTCAGCGGCGGCTCGGCCGTGGCGCTCGTCGCGTGCACGGTCGTGTTCGTGTTCGGCATCATGATCAACGGGCCGACGATGTTCGCCTATCCCGCGACGTTCCCCGCGGCGGTCAAGGCCCGTTACCTCAGCGCGCATCAGGCCACGTTCGGCCTGGGGTTGGCGGTGGGCCCACTGTTCGGCGTCGCCGCGTGGGTGGGACTGGGCAACGGAGTCTGGTGGCTGTGCGGCGGACTCGGCCTGGTGGCCGCGCTCTGTGCCCTGCTCGGCATGAAGCCCGTACGCCACGACGTTGCCGAGGATCCAGCGGTGGCGTGAACCGGGCCAATGCGGTGAATGCGTCCTTCCGCACGCTCGCCGTGCGGAAGGACGCATTCACCGCACATTTGATTGGCCATTGATTGGTCTTCCTATCCCACCACGAATTAGCTGACGCCGACAACTGCCGGCCGGTTGAATCCTTACTATGGCTAGAAACACTCTGACACGAAAATTGAAGGCGGCGGGGATGGCGGCCGGGCTGGCGCTGACGGCATTGTCCGGCCCCGCGGCCGCATCCGCGTCGCCGGACGGTGCCCCGCGGCTGACCGGCGCGCACGCCTGCGCCGGCCAGCCGGACTTCAGCTGCGCCACGCTGAGGGTGCCGATCGACCACAAGGGACGGGTACGGGGCCATCTCCAACTGCAGGTGGCGACCTCGAACAACGTCCGGGCGCCCAAGGGTGTGCTGTTGTTCCTGGCCGGTGGTCCCGGCCAGGCGGCCGTGCCCTTCGCCGACCGGATCGCCAAGACGCGGCTGCCCGAGCTGGTCGACGACTACCGGTTCGTGCTGCTGGACCAGCGTGGCACCGGCGAGTTCGGCGCGCTCAACTGCCCGGAGATGCAGGCCCAGGTCGGCAGCTCGGACATCGCGGTGCCCACGCCCGGCGCCGTCGCGCAGTGCGCCGGCCTGCTGGGCGGCACCGCGCCGCTGTACAGCACGGACCAGACCGTCGCCGATCTCGACCAGCTGCGCCAGGCACTCGGCGTGCGGAAGATGTCCGTCAACGGCGTGTCGTACGGCGCGTTCGTCGCCGAGCGGTACGCGTTGGCGCATCCGACCCACGTCAACCGGATCGTGCTCGACTCCGTGGTGCCGCACTTCCTCACCTCGGCGGAGTCGCTCTACCTCGCCGGACTGCGCGCGCAGGCCCGGGTCCTGCGGTCCGCGTGCGCCACGCCGGCCTGTGGCTTCGATCCGGCCGAGGACCTGGCAACCGTGGTCCGGCAGCGTTCGGCCGCCGACGGGGTGAAGCTCTTCGACCTGCTCGTGAACTACGAGTTCGTCGATCCGACCTACCGCAACCCGAACCCGGCCGCCCTGCCGCCGGGCACCGGCGACGTGATCGGCGCGATCCACGCCGCCCGCACCGGCAGCCAGGACCGGTTGAACACCCTGCTGCAGTTGCTGGCTTCCGGCGGCGACCCGGTCGCCTCGTTCAGCGCCGGACTGCACGCCGCGACGATCTGCGCGGACATGCGCTTCCCGTGGGGCACCGCCGCGACGCCCCTGGCGCTGCGGCCGCGTGCGCTCGCCGTGACGGAACGCGTGCTACCCACTTCGGCGGTCTGGCCGTACACGCAGGCGGTGGCGGTGGGCCAGGGCTTCATCCAGACCTGCCTGCGCTGGCCCGCGGAGCGGCCGTCCTCGGACACCGCCGCACGACTGCCGAACGTGCCCGTGCTCATCCTGAACGGGGACCACGACCTGTCCACGCCGCTGGAATGGGCGCAGCAGGAGGCGAAGTTCATTCCGAACGTCAAGCTGGTCGTCGTGCCCGGCGCGTCGCACTCCATCCAGAACCGGGAAACGGGCCACGTCGGCCGGGACGCGGTCATCGCATTCCTGTAACCCCAACCAGAACTAGTCGATACTGAATCGGAAGTCCTGGGCCGTTGACGCCGTAGTGGGCGCCAACGGCCCACGACTTCGTAACCATGTTGGCATCTCACGTCGTCGTGTTGGCGCGCCACGTCGCTGTGTTGGCCTCTGGCGTGGGTGTGTTGGCTGGTGACGACGCCGCCGGACACCGCTGACGGCAACCCCGACGCGCACCCGGCCAACACGACGACACCACAAGCCAACATGGCAACGCCACAAGCCAACATGGCGACGTCACAAGCCAACATGGCGACGTCAAGCGCCAACATGGCGAAGGCTGCGGCGACAGGAATAATCGCAACGCGCACGGCAAGCGCTTCCGATAAATCGGGCCCCGCGCGGGCGGCTCGTGGTGCCGGTGTCGCCGATGCCTCTGGAATAATAATCGCGCTCGATGCGGGTCGTTTGGGGGACCCGAGCCGGTGTTGTTCCGGGTGGTTGATCCGGTATCCGGCTGGGCCGTAAGGTTGGCGGAATGCTGTTTTCACAACTCGCGGAAAAGTGTCGGTGATTGATGGTTTTCACTGTAGTGGAAAGGGTACAGGCGTTGCCGGATCAGGGGCGTCCGTCCAGCATTGCTCGTATTCGGGACTGCTGGTTGGGCGGTTGGCATCACCGTGAGCGGGACCGGGTTGTCGCCGAGCGCATCCTCGTCTGTGCGCCGCAGATGCCGTACCTGGTGCGCCAGCAGCGGGCCGCGCAGCAGCGGATGGTGCGTTACCTGGTGGAACACGGCGTGCGCCAGTTTCTCGACCTCGACTCCGGGGTGCCCACCAGGGGGCACGTCCACGAGGTGGTCCAGCCGCTGGCGCCGGACGCGCGGGTGGTCTATGCCGATCCTGATCCGGACGTCGCGAGCGACGGGCGGAGTGTGCTCGAAGGCTTTCGGAACGCCGCCTATCTGCACGCCGACGTACGCCGGCCGGATCAGGTGCTCGAGCATCCCGACCTGCACCGGGTCATCGACCTGGGCCAGCCCGTGGCGATATTGATGATCGACACATTGATGTACGTGCCGGATCAGGACAATCCCGCGGCCCTGATCAAGGCGTACACCGACGCCATGGGCCCGGGGAGCTACCTCGGGGTTTCGCAGTTCGGCCAGTCCCAGGACCTGGTTGACGGACTCGAGCTGTTCAGCCAGATGTACGGCGAGCCGCCGCGGTTTCCGATGCGCGAACCCGGGCAACTGGCGCAGTTCCTGGCCGGGCTCGACGTCGTCGAGCCCGGGATCGTGCCGCTGCCGCTGTGGCGTCCGTCCGCGGGTGACGAGACCGGTCCGCATGCCGAGCGCATCCGGGTGTATGCCGCTCTTGGCCGAAAGCCGTGAGAGGTCAGGGTTTGCGGCCGACCCCCGCCCAGATCACCGCCTCGTTCGGCCGTTCGAACTCGATCACGGGGGATGTCGGGCCGGTCTCCTCGGGGTGCCAGGACGGCGTCCACGCCATGCCGGGTGGCAGCAGGTCGAAATCTCCGAAGAGCTCACGGATCTCGGCGTGCGAGCGCCAGATCACCGGGCTGCTCGAGGTGTCGTACAGCTGCTTGAGCTCGATCAGCTTTTCGGCCACGTCGTCGGGAACGCCCTCGTCGGTGATGTGCGAGACCGCGAGGTAGGAACCGGACGGGAGCAGCTCCCGGTAGCGCGCGATCGCTTGCGGCCCTACGTCGACGCCGTCCGGGCCGGGTTGCTGGACGTGCAGTACCGCGATGACGAGTAGCGCTATCGGTTCGTCGAGGTCGATCACTCCGGTTTCGATGACCCGCTGCCACAACCGGTCCGGGTTGCGCAGGTCGGCATTGATCGCCGCATGCCGCGCCGGGTCGCCGTGCTGCTCCAGCAGCACCTGGGAATGCGCCACCGCGACCGGCTCGTAGTCGATGTACACAACTTTCGAATCCGGGGCGATCTCATCGGCCACCTGATGCGTGTTGCCCATGGTGGGAACGCCGGAGCCGATGTCCACGAACTGGCGGACTCCACGGCGCACGAGATGCCGGACCACCCGGTGCAGGTACAGCCGGTTGGCCATGGCGATCGGCCGGAGCAACGGAAAGCTGGCCAGGACCCGCTCGCCGAACCTGCGATCGATCGCCCAGTTCGCGGTTCCGCCGAGGTACCAGTCATAGACCCGGGCGACGTTGGGGCGCTCGAGGTCAACTCCTTGGGGCGGAAAGGGGTCCTGCACGGACTCAGTCATGTCCTGATCCTTCCACCGGGACGTCACCGGCCATGCGCCTGGTCACACCTCCACCTGCTCCCGGAAGTCCTGGGCGAGCCCTTCCAGGAACTCCGCGGTCTCGTTGCGCTCCAGTGCCGCGCCGCGCAGCCGGTCCCAGGCGTCGACGAACAACTCGAAGTCAGCCTCGTCCTCGATGTAGACACCGCCGGCCGCGTGCTCGATGAAGACGAAGTCCTTGGTGGCGTCGGAGAACCGCATCATGGTGAAGTCGTTGGGCACGAAGGAGAGCCTGGTGTCGAACGGGAGAATGTGGATGAACGCCTTCGGATAGGACTTCTCGAGGTCGAGGAGGTGCTCGACCTGGTCGAGCGCGACCGACGGGTTCGGACCACCCGGCATCCGCCGAAATGCGGCCTCGCCGATGATGAAGCGGTAGTACGGCGGGCGCTTGAGCTGGAAGATCTGCTTGCGCTCCAACCGGTTGCGCACCAGCGAGGTGACGTCGGTCGCCCTGGCCTCACTGAACTGCTTGAGCATGTAGTGCTCGGACTGCAGCGGTCCGGGTATGCGTTCGCCGTGCCAGCTGAGGATCTCCGAGGCCGCGGGCTCGAGGTCGGTGAAGGTTCGGAACCAGTGGGGCACCGCCGAGCGGTACCCCGCCCACTGGCCCCGCTGGCCGCTGACCCGGGCCAGCTCGGTCATCATCTCGGCGTCGGTCCTGGCCACCCCGAAGGCGTCCAGCATCTGCTTGAGGTCGGACAGCTTGACCGAGACCGTTCCCGTCTCGATCTTGTTGATCTTCGCCTGTCCGCAGCCGAGCAGCTCGGCGACATCCTGCTGGGTCAAGCCGGCCGCCACCCTGGCACGACGGATCTCGTTGCCGAGCTGCCTGCGCCGCGACGTCACCGTGCTGGACACGGAGTCTCCGCTCTATCTTCCTGGACCACCAAGCGGATCACTGTAGCGTCGGCGCACTGGGGTCACGGTGGCAAGGCGCGATCACACCGCCCGGACCTGGCCGCGCCCAGGAACGCGTCCCACTCCTCGCCGGCGAAGACGAGCACCGGACCACCGGCCGCCTTGCCGTCCCGGAGCCCGACACGTCCACGGACACCCAGGTTCACCTCGACGCAGTTGCCCCCGTTGGGGCCGCAGAACGTCGCCGCCGCCCACGCGCCACCGGGGAAGACGGTCGCCGGCTCGTAACCTTCCATCCTTGGAACCTCCCCAGATCGAGGCCGCTCCTCGACATCGAGATTAATCGGCATCTAGCATTAATCTCAACGTGGACCGGGGAAGGGGGCGAGCAGTGGCAGTCATGCGTCGCGTGCCGGACACCTTCTCAGCCAGGGATGTTGGCACACCTCGTGGCATCCAGGGGGCACCTGCGGGAGCATGCGGTCCAGACCAGCCGTCAGGTTGGGATTATTCCGATCCGGTAGTAATCCTCGGGCGGCTCAAGCCCGGTCGCGCGCCGGAGTCGCGGCGGTTGGTGCACGTCTTCCTGCTGACCTCCGACGTCCGGCACTGTTCGGCGCTCACCGCACGCTGCGGTGCGACGCTGCCCGTCGACGACACCCAGTGGCTGCCCAGCCTGGCCGGCATGCCGTGCGAGCACTGCATCCTGGACGCGCTCGCGGTCCGTTAGCGCGTGTTTCGAAAGTGCGCTGAGGTCGACAAGTCTTTGGCGAGGGCGGCCGCCTTACGGTGCCAAGGACAGGGTGAGGAACGAGCCCTGTCCGCAGGCATCGTCCACGGACCACCTACGACACACAACCATCCACCCGGCCCGCAACCACCCCGGCAACGTGACCCGAGGCCATCGCCGAAGGCGATCGGCGGCCTTGCCCGAGTTATGAAACACAGCCTAACCGCGCTCGACGAGGTGTCCGATCACGTCCGGGCCCGGGTGGCTGGCGCCCGAACCGTCGCGGCGCGGGTCGGAGGCGGGTAGTTCGACGGCGTTTCCGGTGGCCGACGAGCCGGCCGGGCGCGGGCCGATCCAGGCGAGCACGAGGCCGCGGTCGCCCTTGAGGAACCGTTGCGCGCGAACGCCTCCGGTGGCCCGGCCCTTGGCCGGGTACAGCTCGAACGGGGTCACCTTGACATAGCGCCCGGTGGACGTGACCACCATCGGCTCGCCGTGCTCGTCGTCGTCCGTCCGGACCGCCCCGAAGAACACGACGTGCTCCCCGGCGGCCAGGTTGATGCCGGCCATGCCGCCGCCCTTGAGCCCCTGCGGGCGGACCAGGTTCGCGGCATAGCGGAGCAGCGAGGCGTCGGTCGACACGAACGCGAGGTTCTCGGTGCCGTCGGCGAGCCAGGTCGCGCCGACCACCTCGTCGCCCTCCTTGAGCGTGATCACCTCGAACTCGTCCGAGCGGACCGGCCACTCGGGGGCGCAGACCTTCACCACGCCCTGCCGGGTGCCCAGGGCCAGGCCGGACGAACCCGCCTGCTCGCCGCTCAGCGGGGCGATGCCGATGACCTTCTCCTCGGGGAGCAGGGAAACCAGCTCGCTCGCGGCCATCCCGCCGGAGAGCGAGACGGTGCCGGGCTGGTCGGGGAGGACCGGCAGGGTCAGCACATCGGTCTTGATCGCGCGGCCCCGGTTGGTGACGAGCAGGATCTGCCCTCGGGCGGTGGTGTGCACGACCGCGGCGACGGCGTCGTGCTTGGCCCGGCCGCTGCGGCGGCGGCCCTCGGAGACCTCCTCCGACTCGGCGGCCGTCCGGGCCACCACGCCGGTCGCGGAGAGGATCACCTGGCACGGGTCGTCGGCGACCTCGAGTGGTCCGGCCGGCCTGGAGGCGGCGAGGACCTCCTTGAGCTCGCCGTCGATGAGCGTGGTGCGGCGCTCGGTGGCCAGCTCCTTCGCCACCTGGGTCAGCTCGTTCGAGACCACCCGGCGCAGCACCGCGTCGTCCTCGATGATCGTGGTGAGCTCGGCGATCTCCGCGGTCAGCCGGTCCTGCTCGGTCTCCAGCTCGAGCTTGTCGTACTTCGTCAGCCGGCGCAGCGGGGTGTCGAGGATGTAGGTGGCCTGGATCTCCGAGAGTTTGAACGTTTTCATCAGGCCTTCCTTGGCGGCCTGGGCGTTCTCGCTGGCCCGGATCAGCCGGATCACCTTGTCGATGTCCAGCAGCGCGATCAGCAGGCCCTCGACCAGGTGCAGGCGCTCCTCGCGCTTGCGCTTGCGGTAGCGGGTGCGCCGGAGCACCACGTCGAAACGGTGCCGCAGGAACACCTCGAGCAGTTCCTTGAGCCCCAGGGTTTGCGGCTGCCCGTCGACCAGCACGAGGTTGTTGATGCCGAACGACTGCTCCATCGGGGTCAGCCGGTACAGGTCGGCGAGCAGCGCCTGCGGGTTCACGCCCACCTTGCACTCGATCACCACCCGGATGCCGTTCTCCCGGTCGGTCAGGTCCTTCACGTCGGCGATCCCGGTCAGACGTCTTGACTTCGTCACCTCGTCGGTGATCTTCTCGATGATCTTCTCCGGCCCGACGCCGTACGGCAGCTCGGTCAGCGTGATCGCCTGCCGTCGGCTGCCCTCCAGCGGCCCGATCTCCACCTTCGCCCGCATCCGGACCACCCCGCGCCCGGTCTCGTACGCCTTCCGGACCTCGTCGAGGCCGAGCAGGATCCCGCCGGTCGGCAGATCCGGACCGGGCACGAACTCCATCAGCCTGTCCAGGCTCGCCTCCGGATTCCTGATCAACCACTTCGCCGCGTTGACGATTTCGCCGGCATTGTGTGGGATCATGTTCGTCGCCATGCCCACCGCGATCCCCGACGTCCCGTTCACGAGCAGGTTCGGAAACGCCGCCGGCAGCACCATCGGCTCCTGCAACGACCCGTCATAGTTGGGCCGGAAGTCGACCGTGTCCTCCCCCAACTCCCCCACCAGGAACATCGCCGCCTGCGACATTCTTGACTCGGTGTACCTGCTCGCCGCCGGGCCGTCGTCTGGGCTCCCAAAATTGCCATGTCCGTCGACAAGCGGCACATTCATGGAAAAGTCCTGGGCGAGCCGGACCATGGCGTCGTAAATGGCGACGTCTCCGTGTGGATGGTATTTTCCCATTGTGTCGCCGACGATGCGGGAGCATTTCACGTAGGCGGAGTTGGGGCGGTGGCCCTGCTCGTGCATCGAGTAGAGGATGCGGCGGTGGACCGGTTTGAGGCCGTCGCGGGCGTCCGGGAGGGCGCGGGAGTGGATGACCGAGTATGCGTACTCGAGGTAGGAGTCCTCGATTTCGTGCTTGACCGGCTTGTCGATCACGGTCGCGCCGGCACGGTCGAAGGCGCCCGGATCGATCTTGGTGGACGGAGTTTTGCGGCGTGCCATCAATATGCTCTCTGCTCAGATGTCGATTGCTTCTTGGTCGACCCGGGCGGCCGATTCGACGAGCCAGGCGCGGCGGGGCTCCACCTTCTCGCCCATCAGCAGCTCGAGTGCCTCGTCGGCGGCGTGGGCGTCGTCCATGGTGATCCGGCGCACGGAGCGGGTGGCCGGGTTCATCGTGGTCTCCCACAGCTCGTCGGCGTCCATCTCGCCGAGCCCCTTGAATCGCGGCACCGGTTTGACCACCTGCCGGCCGGCCTTCTCCAGCTGCGCGACCCTCGTCTCCATCTCCCGCTGCGTGAAGGTGAAGAACGTCTCCGCATTGCGCCCCTTGGTCATGACCTTGTGCAGCGGCGGCATCGCGGCGAACAACCGCCCGTCCTCGATCACCGGCCGCATGTACCGGGCGAACAACGTGATCAACAGGGTCCGGATGTGCGAACCGTCCACGTCGGCGTCCGCCATCAGGATCACCCGGCCGTAGCGCATCGCGGACAGCTCGAACGTCCGCCCGCTGCCCGCCCCCAGCACCTGCACGATCGAGGCGATCTCCACGTTCCGCAACGTGTCGGCCAGGCTCGCCTTCTGCACGTTCAGGATCTTCCCCCGCAACGGCAGCAACGCCTGATACTCCGACACCCGCGCCATACGAGCGCTGTTGTGCACGAACACACCGGCTTCGAGCGCGAAGTTGTGATGGTGCTCGACGGTCAGGTCGTACACATCCGCTGTCTCACTCAGCCTTTCCACGGAGGCGACGGTGTGGTTCACACGCTTGGCCGCGTCACGGAGACGGGCGTAATCGCCCTGGTAGTAATCGATCAGACGGCTGAACCGGAGTCCGGTAGGCGATTTGCGCTTTCGATCTGCCTCGTACACGGCGGCCAGCTCAGCATCCGGAGCCGTCAAGAGGGTGGCTAGCCGCTTGAGCGCGGCTACTCGCCGCCCTTCACTCTGCCGAAAGACCCGCTCGTCCCGAGGCACGGACTCCACATACCTGCGGCGCCCCGCCTGAATCTTCGCGAGATGTCCGGTGTCCGGATCGGACATGCGCACCTTCATCCGAACCGAGTGCCGCTCACCGAATTCTGGGTGTTCCCGGTGCCAAGTGCGGACCGCGTCCCTCTGCCGCTCCCGCTCGGCGGGATCAGAGAACTGCTCGTTGGTCACCTTCGAGCGCCAAGCGAGCAGACTCTCGTCCTTCCATTGTGCCCGAGATCGCTTGCTCCACTCAGCGAGTCGGCCAGGCTGGGCGAAGTAAATCCGTACACGTTCGGCAGCATCCGCACGGTGTTCCGGATGCGCCCAGTATGCTGCCTGCTGCTCGCGCATGCGTTCGGCGTACGCTGCCCGCCCGGCGTCGCTCAAAGACGCATACCAGTCCTGGAATCCCTGCTCGATGCGCTCACGAAAAGCGGGATCCTTGTTCAGCTCAGCGAGGCGCGCCAAGCATGCCTCGCGGAACTCAGGGTCCTTCCATTGCGCCGACAACATGGCGGACTTGAACTCCAGCCCGCCGTCCGCCATCCACGCACGATATCCGCTCCAAACATGGTCCCCCATCATCGCCGCATGTAGCGCGGCATGACTCTCCCAGGTCATACGGCGCAGGTTGCGCGGATCATTGTTGCGCTTGTGCACATCGACGTGATGGCGAACGTTACCATTGTCGATGCTGTCCAGACCGTGCCGCAGGTTGTACGCATCGGCCAGATAGTGGGTGTAAACCCACTCCTCACGATCGTTCATCCACACACGCTCGTACCCGTCCAGCTTGTCGCCGGCCTTCTTGGATGACACGCTTCGGTACAGCGGCATCAGCGAGTCGCCCGCTACCAAGGCGTCGGCCCGCCGGTAGGAACCATCACGCATCCTGAACAGATGGTCCGGAGTGCATCGAACGGACTCTCCGCTGTCGAGCGTCAATCGCACCAAAGACGCTGCGCGCTTGGTGCGGCGCGGCTCGACGAGCGGCACCACCACAACTCGTCCGGCCTTGTTGGTCGCATACCCGAAATGAGTGATGCCCTGCTCCCAGTCGGCGGCCAGCTCCGCGAATGACCGGCTCGCCCCCGACACAAGCGCGACCCGTGTGTCCCCCGTAAAGCAGCCCAATGCGGAATCCCCTTCCACGAGAAACAATTCGCTGCGGGAAATTCCGGTGGTGCGGCAGTCGACGAGTTTGGCGGGCATGGCCGCGCCTTCGAGGGCGGTCTTGCGGCGGGCGGCGTCCTTCTGCTGCTTCTGGGCCAGGCGGACGCGGGCGGCGTCGACCACCTTCTGCAGCACCGTCTTCGCCTCGGTCCTGGTGCGGCGGTGCTCGGTCCAGGCCTTGATCTCGCGCTCGACGACGCCCTGCAGGACCTTGGTGATGCCGGCGGTGGACAGCTCGTCCTTGGTCTGCGAGGTGAACTGCGGCTCGGGGACGCGGACGTGGATCACCGCGGTCATCCCCTCGAGGACGTCGTCGAGGGCCGGCGGGTCCTCCTTGGGTTTGAGCAGGCCGCGGGACTTCGAGACGGCCTCCTGCACGGCGCGGACCACGGCCCGGTCGAAGCCCTTGCGGTGGGTGCCGCCGTGCAGGTTGCGGATCGTGTTGGTGAAGCAGTCGACGGTGGTCTCGTAGCCGGTCCCCCAGCGCAGCGCCACCTCGAGCTCGACCCGGCGCTCCACTTTGGACCGCATGACGCCGTTCTCGTCGGCGGCGTTCTCGTGGTAGACGCCGTCACCGGTGACCAGCAGCGTGTCGCAGACCGGGCGGTCGCCGGACGGCGTCAGGAAGTCCACCATGTCGGCGAGGCCGCCCGGGTAGTGGAAGGTCTCCTCGCCGATCGAGCCGTCGGTGGCGTGCCGCAGCACGTAGCTGACGCCGGGCACGAGGAACGCGGTGTTGCGCAGCTTCGTGCGCACCGCGTCCACGTCGAGCCCGGCGCCCGCCTCGAAGTAGCGCGCGTCGTACCAGTACCGGATGGACGTGCCGGTGGACTCGCCGCGCTTCGTCCGGCCGGTCACCTGCAACCCGGACCGCTGGCTGAACCTGGCCGCCGGACCCGGGCCGTCGAACACACCGGGAGCCCCGCCGGCGAACGACATCTGGTGCACCTTGCCGTCCCGCCTCACGGTCACGTCGAACCGCAGCGAGAGCGCGTTCACCGCCGACGCACCGACACCGTGCAGGCCGCCGGAGGTCTTGTACCCGGAGCCGCCGAACTTGCCGCCGGCGTGCAGCCTGGTCAGCACCAACTCGACGCCGGACAAACCGGACTTGGCGTGCACCCCGGTCGGGATGCCCCGCCCGTCGTCGTCCACCTGCACGCTGCCGTCGGCGTGCAGGGTCACCACGACCCTGGTGGCGTGCCCGGCGATCCCCTCGTCGGTCGCGTTGTCCACGATCTCGGCCAGCAGGTGGTTGATGCCCCGGCTGTCGGTGGACCCGATGTACATGCCGGGCCGCTTGCGCACCGCCTCGAGACCCTCGAGATGGGTCAGGTCATCGGCTCCGTACAGGGTCTCCGCCGTCACCGCTGTGTCTCCCTCGTCAGCACCCAGTGAGGGTATCCGCCGACCCTGTCATCGACGCGCAACCAGCGCGAGTTTCGGATCGAGTCATCAACGGGGTGGTTGCCCGCACCTCGTGGGTGTATTCCCTGAAGGCCGCCTTCGGGGCGTTGAGTGTCGATGCCAGGGACTTGAGCCTTGATGTGAGCGTGGGCCTTGGTGCAGTGGTCGGCTGTTTGTGCGTCGGTGATCTGTGCTGACCGTCCGGCCGGTCGTGCGGCTGGCGCAGTGCCGGGCCGGTGCCGAGCAGGACGGGACCGGGCCATGGTCGCTGTTGGGTGGGGCTCTCCCGGAGGGAGTTGTGGATCTTGATCGGGTGGTCGGGGTTGGTGTGGCAGGTGGGGCCGGTGGGGCATCGGCCAGTGCCCTGAACGACGCCTTCAGGACGTTCCATGACAGGAAGGGTCCCTTCAGGACATCAGGCTCCGAGCCGCCGCCAGCCGGCCAACAACCGGTAACTCCCTCCAGCAGAGCCACGCCGGTGCACGGCCGGCAACACCAGCCCGCCAGAACCCGCCAACGCAACGCGAGGGGCAGACGAGCCGTGCGCCGCACAGCCACTCAGGTTTCGCCCCTGATGGTCACTCGGTGCGGTTGAACTCGACGACGGCGACGCCCAGCATGACCAGGCCGATGGCGAGCACGATGGCGGCCTCGAGCAGCGCCGGCACCCGCCAGCCGCCCCACGTGACCCCGGCGTCCAGCGCCCGGCGGGCGACCTCGTTGACGTCGAGATGCTCGAAGACGGCGTGGCGCATCGGGTCGACCGCGTAGGTCAGCGGGTCGATCCGGTTGAGCACGGCCAGCCAGCCCGGCAGCCCGGACACCGGGAAGATCGCGCCGCAGATGAAGAACAGCGGCATGACGAACAGCTGGGTGACCGCCATGAACGCCTGCAGCTGGGTGATCCGCACCGCGATCATGAGCCCGAACGCGGTCAGCGTGAACGCCAGCAGCGCCTGCAGGCCGAGCACCGTGATGATCAGCGTTGGGGTGTAAGGGACTCCGACGAGCCCGGCGATGGCGACGACCAGCACGCCCTGCAGCGCGGCGACCGTGGTGCCGCCGAGGCACTTGCCGATGATGATCGAGGACCGGCGCACCGGCGCGACCAGCATCTCCCGCAGGAAGCCGAACTCCCGGTCCCAGACGATCGAGGCCGCCGAGAAGATCGCGGTGAACAGCACCGACATCGCCAGGATGCCGGGGTACATGAAGGTGCGCAGGTCCACCCCGCCGGTGCTGGCCGAGGTCAGGCTGGACAGGCCGCTGCCCAGGATGAACAGGAACGCGAACGGCTGCACCAGGGACGTGACCAGGCGCATGCGGTCGTCGGCGAACCGGATCAGCTCACGCTGCCACACGATCTTGATCGCGCGCAGTTCGCCGCCCGCGCTTCGCGCCGGAACCCGAACCGCCGCAACGGGTGTACGCACGCTCGTCATCGGTCACCGCCCTCCCCGGATGCGGGCCATCATCGGATTGCCGCGCAGCCGGTCGGTCGCGGTCGCCTCCGCCTCGCGGATCGTGGTGCCGGTGAAGGACAGGAACACGTCGTCCAGCGACGGCCGGGCCACGCTGACCGAGAAGATCGGCCGGCCGAGCTCGGCGAACAACCGGGGGACGAACTGCTCGCCGTTCTCCACCGCGAGCGTGACCTGCCCCTCCACCACGCTCGCGGTCAGGCCGAACCGCTCGGCCACCGCGGCCACGGCGCGCTCGTTGTCGTCGGTGCCGATGCTCACCCGGTCCTTGCCGACGCTGGCCTTGAGCGCGGACGGGGTGTCCAGCGCGATGATCGTGCCCCGGTCGATGATCGCGATCCGGTCGCTGTACTCGGCCTCGTCCATGTAGTGCGTGGTCAGGAAGATCGTGATGTCCTCGGCCTGCTTCAGCTCCTGGATGTAGGTCCAGATGGAGCTGCGGGTCTGCGGATCCAGGCCGACCGTGGGCTCGTCGAGGAACAGCACCCGGGGCGAGTGCAGCAGCCCGCGGGCGATCTCCAGCCGGCGTTTCATGCCGCCGGAGAACGTGGACACCTTGCTGCGCCGCCGGTCCCACAGCCCGACCATCTCCAGGACCTGGCGCAGCCGGTCGTCGAGCACGTCCCGGGGCACGCCGTAGAGTTCGGCGTGCAGCCGGAGGTTCCGCTCGGCGGTCAGGTAGCCGTCCAGCGTGGTGTCCTGGAACACCAGCCCGATGTTGCGCCGGACGTCGTCGCGCTGGCGGACCACGTCGTAGCCGGCCACGCTCGCCTGCCCCGCGGTCGGGCGGATCAGCGTGCACAGCATGTTGATCGTGGTGGACTTGCCGGCGCCGTTGGGACCGAGGAAGCCGAAGATCTCGCCCGACGCCACGGTCAGATCGATCCCCCGGACCGCCTCCACCGCGCCGTAGGTCTTGACCAGCCCCTCGACCTCGATCGCTACCGCCTCGGTCATGCGACCAGACTACGATCCGGCCGAAGAGGTGTCGCACAGTTTCGGCGATGGGACGGACTGTGACCGAGGAACTGCCGAGCGTGGCCAGGGTTTACGACTATTACCTCGGCGGTACGGCACACCGCGCGGTCGACCGGGAGTTCGGCGACAGGGTGCTGGCCGCATTTCCGCTGGTGCGTTCCATCGCGGTGGCGAACCGGATTTTTCTGCACCGCGCCGTCCGCTGGCTGGCCCGGCACGGCGTACGGCAGTTCGTCGACATCGGCTCCGGTCTGCCCACCATGGACAGCACGCACGCGGTCGCCGACGAGGTCGTTCCCGGTGCCACCACCGTCGTTTACGTCGACAATGATGCCGAGGTTGTCAACCATTCCCGGGCGATTATCGAGACCGGCGGCGAACCCGTTCGGCACGCGGCGATAAACGGAGATCTCCGCGATCCCGACCGGTTGTGGCGCACCATTGCCAACACTGGTCTCATCAATACCGCGCGGCCCGTCGGCCTGCTCGTCATCGCCGTGCTGCACCTGCGGCAGCTCGATGCCAACGGCGTCGACATCGGGCCCCAGGCTATTGCCCGGTTCCGTGAACTGTTACCCAGCGGTTCGTATCTTGCCCTTTCGCACGCCACCAAGGACGGCGTGCCCGAGCACGTCAGGGCCGGGCTCGCCGGCACCGGTCAGGCCTACCGGGCCCACCGCAGCCCGGCGACCTGGCGGACCCGGGCCGAGATCGCCGGCCTCTTCGGCGACTTCGCGCTCGTCGAACCGGGTCTCACCTGGACACCGTGGTGGCACCCGGAAGAGACCGGACCGGGCGCACCGGAGATCACCTTCGGCACGCCCGCCGAGTCGGCCGTGCTGGCCGGTCTGGGCCGCAAGTCGTGACACGATGGAACCCACGCACGGTTGACCGCTCAAGCCGGATTGTCCGCCATTTGGACCAGTGACCCCCGACTCTGGTTTGGCACCTCGCACTGTGGCAAGCTGTTGATCTACACGGATGAACGGTTTAGGTCGAATGGGGCTATCGATCGAGACAGCGAGCAGCGGGCCGGGCCTCGGCGGGCTCAATGTCGCCCGAATGAACGACTACTGGCTCGGGGGTCGGGATCACAGCGAGATGCACCGCGAATTCGCCGACCGGGTCGCGATCGCCGCACCGTATCTTCCCTACCTGGTCCGTGCCCAGCGGGCGCTGCTGCAACGGATGGTGCGCCATCTGATGGACCAGGGATTGCGGCAGTTCCTGGATCTCGGTTCTGGCCTGCCCACCGCCGGGCATGTGCACGAGATCGCCCAGGAGCGGGATCCCGCGGCGCGTGTGGTATACGTCGACTTCGATTCCAGCATCGTGGACGACGGCCGTCGACTGCTGACCGGAAACGACAACGCGGCGCTGCTGGAAACCGACATTCGGCAGCCGCGCACGGTGCTGGACATCCTGCGGGAGCGGCGCCTGCTCGATCTCCGCGAGCCGGTGGCGGTGCTGGCGATCGCCGTCCTGCAGCACATCCCGGACTCCGACGATCCGGCCGGCGTGATCGCGGCATACCTGGACGCGATGTGTCCGGGCAGCTACCTCGCGCTCTCCCACTATGGGCCCGACGAGCACCTGACGAAGGGCATCACGAGGTTCAGCCAGCTCAACTTCGGCCAGGTGCCCGCCGTGACCTTCCGGGACCGCACCTCGGTGGCCCTCTTCTTCGCCGGGCTCGAGCTGGTCGAACCCGGCATCGTCCCGATCATCAAGTGGCGTCCGGATCCCGACGACGATCCGGGCATCAACCCGGAGCAGCACCCGATCTTCGCCGGCGTCGGCCGCAAACCGTGAGTCAGCTGGCGACCAGCGGGGTGACCGCCAGCGCCACCGTGCCGATCGTCGCCGGCGGCGTCATCCGCCGCAGGATGCGTGCCTTGCGCACCCGGGCCGGATGGCGCAGCAGACTGACGGCGTTGCCGAGAAACGTCGCCTGCGCAGCCGTCAGCGGCAGCGCCCACCCGGGACCGTAGCGCCACCACAGCCCCCAGCCGGTCAGTACCAGGCCGGCGGCGAAGAGGGCGGCGCTGCGCGCCAGGGCGCCGGCCGCGCCGTACCGCACCGAGGGTGTCCGCATGCCGGTCGCGGCGTCGGCGGCGAGGTCGGGGACGGACCACACCGTCATCCGCCCGGCGGCCAGCAGCCACAGGCCCGCCACGACCGGCCAGGTCGTCACGTCGACATCGGGCCGGACCGCCCAGTACGACAGCAGAAACGGCAGCACGAGCGTCGCGGCGCAGAACGCGGCCACGCCGGTGAGCCCGCGGCGCTTCAACCGCACCGGTTCGGCGTTGTACAGCACCTGGATCGCGATGGTCGCCACCGCGGCCGCGGCAATCAGCGGGCGGCCCGACCACACCGAGACCAGCCCGGCCAGGAGCGCCGCAAAGGCCAGCTCCGCCGCGGCCCACCGGAGGATGCGGTCCCGGCCGAACCTCCGCACCGCGCTGGTGAGCCGGCCGCGCTCGGGGTGCCGCTCATCGGTGCGGACGTCGGCCACGGTGTTGAGCGCCTGCGGTGCCACGACCAGCGGCAGGTTCGCCACGATCGCCGCGAGCACGGTGACGTTGCGGAATGACCCGACACCGCCGGCCGCGAAGCAGGCGCCCAGGCTCGCGTAGCACACGTAGTTGACCGGAAGCGGAAACTCCAGGCGATGGATGAGCGCGACGTCCCGCCAGGTGGCCAGGTGGCGTTTCGAGGTCATGACCTTTGACCGGGTCTCGCTCGGTCGCACTCACTCCACAGTGGACACTGCGGTGTCGCCGAGGTTCCGCACCACCGGCACCCCGACGCGGCACGTCGAAACACGGCCTAGTCCCGGCACGAGAGCACGCGCAGCCGCACCCCGGCTGGCGCCAGGACCTGGCCGCGCAACCGCGGGACACCGGCGTTCGGGTTGGCGCAGCGCCAGATCCGGCGGCGCAGCACCGCCGCGGTGATCATCCGGATCTCCGTCTGGGCGAGCTGGCTGCCGAGGCAGTACCGGGTTCCGCCGCCGAACGGGAAGTAGTGCTGCGGCGGCGGCCGGTTGCCGAGGAACCGGTACGGGTCGAACCGGTGCGGGCTGGGAAACACGTCCGGATGGTGATGTGCGAGGTAGATCGCCGGGGTGACCATGGCGCCCGCGGGCAGGGTTCGGCCGGGCGCCTCGCCGTCCTCGGTCAGCACGCGGTGCTCGGCCGACATGGCCGGCGGGGTCAGCCGCAGCATTTCCAGGACGGTGGCCTGCAGCAGCGGGACCTGGCCCGCGTCCGCGCCGTCGGCGCCGCCGGCCTCGAGCTCGGCCAGCACCTCCCGCTGAACCGGCAGGTTGCGATCCAGCCAGTACAGGGTCCAGGCCGCCCCGGCGGCGGTGGTCTCGTGCCCGGCGAAGATCATCGAGACGACCGCGTCCCGCACCTCCGCGTCGTCGATCGCGCCGAGCGGCTCCTCGCCGGACAGCATGCGGGCCGCGAGCGTGGGCGGACGCAGGTCGGTGTGTGCCTTGGCGGTCCGCATCAGCTCCTGCTCCAGCTCGGCCCCGGGCCTGGGCAGACCGCCCAGCAGGTAGCGATACGCGAGCGTGCGGTACCTGGCGCCGAACGCCTTGTCGATCCAGGCGGTGACCGCGCCGAGCAGCTCCTCGTCGAACCGGCCGAGCACGATCCGGGCGATGACCCGCAGCGTGATGGCCCGGGTCCAGGCCATCAGCCCGACCTCGGCACCCGGTCTGAGCCCGTCGACGGCGGCACGCACGGTCGAGGCGATGACGTCGTGCTGGTCGGCGAGCCTTCGCCCGCGCAGCGGTGTGCCGAGCACCTGGCGGTAGGCGACGTGCCGGGGCCCCTCCGCCCACAGCGGGGACCGGGCGCCGAACATCGGGATGAGGCTGCGGCCGCCCGGATGGCGCATCGCCCCGTCCGACCGGAAGATCCAGTCGACCATGTCCGGGTGCCACACCAGCAGCTTCGGCGCCGGGCGGCGGTGCAGTTCCAGGACCCGGGCCGGAGAGTCCACAGTAGACTCGAGGAACGGCAGCGGGCGTACCGCGAGGCGAAGTTCCGGCCAGCTCATCACGACTCCTTTCCGGCGGGGCGGCACTCGGCCGGCGCGAGGTGCGGGCTGCTCGCGGCGAGGCGCAGCGCCGCGAGCCCCTCGGCGCGCACGATCCGGGTCGGGGTGTAGAGATCCTTGTCGTGCCACAGCGCGGGATACGGCGGGCCGCCGGCGCGCCGCAGCCGCGCGCACCCCCGCGCGACCGCCCGGCCGGTCACCTCGCCGCTATGGGCCGTCCGCACCCGGGACAGCACCTGCACCGCGTAGGCGGTCTCCTCGTAGGTGCCGGCCCAGCGCCCCCACGAGCCGTCCGGGCGCTGGGTGTCGAGCAGCCAGTCCACCGCCCGGGAAAGCGGGCCGGCGGCCAGACCGCCGCCGTACCCGGCCAGCGCCAGGGCGGCGCAAGCCGTTGCGTAGTAAGGAGAAGCGTGCCACTTGTCGGACCAGCCGCCGTCGGCCTGCTGACGTTCGCACAGCCAGCCGGTGATCCGCGCCATGGCATCCAGGTAGCGGGACCGGCCCGGCTGGTCGAACCGCAGGCAGTCACCGAAGGACTGCAGCACATGGGCGTTGGTACTGGTCGACGGGGTGCGCTCGTCGGGGAAGCAGGCGAAGTGCCCGCCGGCTGCCTGGTAGTGCCACAGCACCTCCGGCGAGCGCGGGCTGCCCAGCCGGGCGAGCGCGCTCAGGGCCGTGGCGGTGTCGTCGGCGTCCGGCGGCAGGCCGGGTCCGCCGGCCACCCCGTACTCGCCGAACGCGGCGTGGACGCTGCGCACCAGGCCGCGGTTCGGGCGCGGCACCAGGCCCGCCCCGGCGAGCGTGCACAGCACCCAGACCCGTTCGAAGACCGCGAGGGGAGCGGCCACCGGCACCGGACCGGCCCAGCGGCGCTGCACCGCCTCCAGGTAGCGGACCAGCGGGTGGCGCCTGGCCCGCACCATGCCGTCGCCCAACCACACCGCGGTGGCCGCGGGCGAGCAGCCCACGTTGCCGCGCACCGGGTCGATCAACCGCGCTCCCCGCGCCACGTCGCCGTAGACCTCCAGCGAGTGCAGCAGCTTCGTCGGCACCGGACGGCCCTGGCCCACCGCCGCGCGCAGGCCGGCGAAGAGCCGCTCGTTCCCCCCGGGGTGCTGGGTCAGCCGGCGCCCCCGCCATTCCTCCAGCCCGGCCGGCGGGTTCGGGTCCAACTGGGAATTGATCTCGGCGATCAGGCCGGGCACCACGATCTCCACCGCGACCGTGTCCGGCAGCGCCGCCGGCTCACCGGCGTTCAATCTTCGGAACAACGCCCGCAATCCGCGGTCGACCGAGCCGGTCAACTCGTCGCGCCGGATGCTTCGTGTGGACAGGTTCGGAACAACGGACAGCAAGGCCCCGGTGGCGCTCAGCGCCGGCACCAGACCATATCCGTTCTCCCCGCCCCAACCGCCGTCCGGCCGCTGTTCATTGAGCAGAAAACGCACTCGCCGTGCGTGTCCGCGCAACGACGGCGCGTACCGAACTAACCGTCCGGTTTCGTAAACTGACGGAGAGAAATCACCTTGAAGATCAGGAGGCATTTCTGCCACCAGTGCGGCGGTGGATTGCGACCAACTGGGGCGCGCGTCGATGCGGTACACAGCCAGAACTTCCCCTCGAAAGCGGCTGACATGTTGACGCATCAAGGTAGCATTCTGCCCATCTGAATACACCGTAAACTCAAGAATGATCTCCGGGACCGGGCGGCGTGGCCAGCGATCGCGGGGTGTCACGGTGCGGCTGGGCCGTGAGGTGGTCATGATCGCTGTTTGGGGACGGAAGTGCTTGAAAATCAAGCACTTCCGTCCCCAAACGTTGATCAGCCGAGACCATTCCGGACCGGGCGGTGGCGACCACTGTGGACGCCAGCCTCAACCTGCTGCTGCCGGTGGCGCCGGCAGTTACGTCCTCGACCATCAGCCTTGAACCGCACCGGCCAGATTGGCAGCGGCCTCGCCGAGGAGGCGGCCGTTCAGCTTGATGGACAGGCCGCGCGGGGTGAGCCGGCTCAGGGCGCGGAGCCGGCGGTCCGGCACGACGGTGGGGCGGCCGGCGTTCAGGGCGTGCACGGTCTGCCGGACGGCGGTGGCGACCGGGAGGGGCTTGATCGGCAGGCGGGTCCGGTCCAGGCCGAACTTCTCGATGATCGGGGTGTCGACGTTGCCCGGGAGCATCACGGTGACCTTCACCCCGGCCGGTTTCAGTTCGTGGTGCAGGGCCTCGCCGAGGTTGCGGACGTAGGATTTCGCGGCGCTCTCGTGGGCCATGTTGGGCAGCCCGTGGATCGCGCCGAGGGCGGAGACCAGGACCATGGCGCCGCCGCCGCGCGCGGCGAACCGGCGGCCGAAGGCGTGGGCCAGCTCGAAGTGCGTGGTGGTGTTGAGGGTCAGCCGGCGATGCAGGTCGGGTATGTCCTGGTCGAGGAACCGGCCGGGGCGCCCGCCACCGGCGTTGGAGACCAGCAGGCCCACGTCCAGATCCGCCGATGCGGCAAGGAGATCCGCCGCGCCGCCGGGGTCGCTGAGGTCGACGGTGACGACCCGGTGCTCGACGCCGTGGGCGCGGCTGAGCTCCCGGCCCAGGTCCGCCAGCACGCTGGTGGACCGCGCGGCCAGGACGACGTTCAGCCCTTGCGCGGCGCAGTGCCCGGCGAACGCCCGGCCGATGCCGGAGGAGGCGCCGGTGATGACGGCCCAGGGCCCGTAAGCGGTGAGGTCGGCCACGAATGCTCCTTAGTTAGTTGACTGACTAAATCTGAGGTTAGCAGCCGCGGCGGCGGGCAGGCTAGAGTCTGAGTGAGATGGCTGACTCACCCGCCGGCAAGCGTGAACGGCTCGTCGCCAGTGCGGCTGAACTGCTGCACCGCAAGGGCGTCGGGGCGACCACGCTCGCCGACATCGCGCACGCCGCCGACGTCCCGGTCGGGAACGTCTACTACTACTTCCGGACGAAGGACGACCTGGTCCGCGCCGTGATCGACGCGCAGGACGGTCAGGTCGAGGCCATGCTCGCCGCGTGCGAGGCCGCTCCCCTGCCGGCGGACCGGCTCAAGGCGCTGGTGCGGCGCTGGGGGCAGATGCGTGACGTCGTCGCCCGGTACGGCTGCCCGTTCGGCACGCTCGCCGCCGAGCTCGACCGGCGCGACGACGGCCTCGACCTCGAGGCGGCCCGGCCGATCCGGCGCATCCTGGACTGGGCCGAGATCCAGATCCGCGCGCTGGGCCGGCGCAACGCCCGGCAACTCGCCACCACCCTGTTCGCCGGCGTGCAGGGCGGCGCGCTGCTGGCCAGCGCCCTGCGCGACCCCAACCTCATGTCCGGCCAGGTGCGGCAGCTCGAGCGGTGGATCGACACCCTCGCCGCGGTGCGATGAAGGGTCCCTTCAGGACACCCAGTGTCCTGAAGGGTCCCTTCATGGCACCACTGCAGCACTAGCCCGGGCGGCGGCAGGCGGACAGGTAGGCCACGCTCGCCACGATGAACGGCACCAGGTAGTTGATCGCGATGCGCACCCAGGTGACGCCGGTCGCGTGCCCGCCGATG